>DAIMFZ010000025.1:0-18492 GCA_036724225.1 Aequorivita sp. | reverse complement strand
ATTCTTTCAGCAAACTCGCGGTACGTGCGGATAGTTCCAAAATCGTACTGCCTACCAATTTCAGTATTTTTCGCTTTTTGAAGCAAATTGAAGAGCAGCTCTTCCTGTACCTCAATAGGGTACTTTAGAAAAAGGTCTATTTGGTGGAATCGTTTTTTTAAAAACCAAGAAGCAATGGAATTTACAATGGGGATTGGCATATTTTTCCGCTATCTTTATGCTATAAAAATAGCGATTTTATATTTACGATTTCTCCTTTTTTTGAAGCGATGTTTCCACAGGTTCTTCGGAAAAGATTTCGGCATAACCAATTTTGAATAAATGAATTACGAAGGAGTGCTCACCAAAATGCAAACTGAAAATGGTTCGCCCATTCAGTATTATTTGGTATTTGAAAACGATTTTTTGAACGTAAACCAGTTGCTGAACAAAAAAGTTGCCATCAGTTTTCTGCGCTACCAATGCTTAAATTGCGGCCTTCAGAAAAAAATTTACCGTCAGGGTTTTTGTTACGATTGTTTTTATGAAATTCCCCAAGCGGCAGATTGGATAATAAATCCCGAGCAAAGCAAAGCACATTTGGGTATTGAGGACCGCGACCTTGCTTACGAAGTGAAAGTACAGCTGCAGCCGCACGTAGTTTATCTAGCCAATAGCAGCAGCGTGAAAGTAGGCGTTACCCGAAAAAGCCAGATCCCAACACGTTGGATAGACCAAGGTGCGCACGAAGCTATTGAAATTGTGGAAGTGCCAAATCGCTACTTGGCGGGAATTACTGAGGTGGCATTAAAAGATCATGTGAGTGATAAAACCAATTGGCGAAATATGCTAAAAAACGATGTGACAGATGAAGATTTAGTGGATTGGCGAAACAAGCTGAAACAATTTATTCCCGTCGAAGCCGCTGAATATTATTTGGAAAACAATTCTGAAACCAACCTGCAGTTCCCAGTTTTGAAATATCCCGAAAAGCCGAAACCGCTTAACCTTGAAAAAAATCCTTTTTACGAAGGAATTTTAAAAGGAATAAAAGGGCAATACCTTATTTTTGACGACGACACCGTGTTCAACATTCGTGGAAACGAAGGGTATGTGGTTTCAATTGTAGTGAACTAAATTCAGGGAAATCCATTAAACCACAAGCAAATACATATCTGTCCTTGGGAAGCAATATGGGCAATCGCTTTGAAAATCTTCAAGGTGCGGTAACTCAATTGTTTCAGGAAGTTGGCTCCATCGTGAAAATTTCTTCGGTTTATGAAACGCCAGCTCTAGGTTTTAAAGGCGAACCTTTTTTGAATTGCGCCGTTTGGTTGCAAACAGATTTGAAACCTTCAAAAATTCTGAAAACAATTTTAAGGATTGAAAAAACTCTGGGCCGAAGCCGAAATGCTTCAAAAACTTATGCTTCACGACCCATAGACATTGATATTATTTTCATCGATGATTTGGTTTTGAATTCTAAAAAACTAATAGTACCACACCCCGAAATGGCGAAACGCAAATTCGTTTTGCAACCTTTGGCAGAGCTCAATTCACATTTAATTCATCCCGTTTCACATAAAAATATAATCAAACTTTTGGCGGAAACAACAGACCAAAGCGCACTCCAAAAACAATCCAAATGGCTCAGTAATCCGATGAAGGATTTTAATATTTCTGAATATAATTACATTGCTATTGAAGGAAATATTGGCGCTGGAAAAACAAGTTTGGCAACAAAAATTGCCCAGGATTTTAATGCGAAATTAATTTTGGAACGTTTTAAGGACAACCCTTTTCTGCCGAAGTTTTATGAAGATGCCGCGCGCTATGCTTTCCCTTTGGAAATGTCTTTTTTGGCAGACCGCTACCAGCAATTGGTTGATGATATAACGCAGTTCGATCTTTTTAAGGAATCCGTGATTGCAGATTATGACGTGAACAAATCCTTAATTTTTGCAAGTATCACTTTACCGGAAGAGGAATATTCGCTTTACAAAAAACTGTTTCAGGTAATGCACAAAGACCTGCCAAAGCCAGATGTTTATGTGTATTTATACCAAAATACTGAACGCCTTTTAGAGAACATAAAAAAACGCGGCCGCAAATATGAGCAGAGCATACAGGCTGAATACCTACAAAAATTGAATACGGGTTATTTGGAGTTCATAAAAAACCAACATGCCGATAACATTAAAATTATCGATATTTCTGAAATGGAATTTCTAAAAGAACGAGCGGATTATTTAAAGATACTGAAACAAATAATTGCTTAAGAAAGTGAGAGTTTGGAGGACTAAAAATTGAAAACTACCACCGCAAAATTATTTTTACTTCCTTGGAAAATTGATAGTTGAAAGCACTTCTGCTTTACTTACCTTTGCAAAAAATATTAAATGAGCACACAAGACAATTACGACAAAGAAAGAAGTTCCAAAAAGCCTGGAAAAAATGCACGAAAGAAAACCGTGGCTCGCAAAAATGCTTCTCTAAAACCGGATGCTTCCAAGAAAACTGAAAGTAGGGAACAGAATCCAACGAAATCAAAGTTGAGGTTTGACAAAACAGGAAAGGAAATTGGTCGTCGTGAAAAGCCCGTAAAGGAAATAAAGAAAAGCAATCCCGAGGATGGAATTCGCCTTAATAAATATATTGCCAATAGTGGAGTTTGTTCGCGTCGCGAAGCAGATACCTATATTGCCACGGGTTTAGTTACGGTAAACGGAAAAATTATCAACGAAATGGGTCATAAAGTCAAAATGACGGATGATGTGCGTTTTGATGGTCGCCGTTTAAATCCCGAGCCTAACACTTATATTTTGCTGAACAAACCGAAAGGTTTTGCAACCACTGACAGTAATGCAAAAGGAATGACAGTGATGGATCTGGTTGCAAACGCGACAACTGCTAAAATTAAACCCTTTGGCCGATTGGGCCGAAACGCAACGGGGCTTTTGCTTTTCACGAATGATGATGAGTTTGTGCAAAAATTCACAAACAAAGGAATTGCGAGGCTTTTTCATATGGAACTTGACAAAAATCTGAAAGCCGAGCACCTTAAAAAAATTAAGGAGGGTTTGACTATAGAAGGCAAGGAAATTACGGTTGAAGAAATAAGCTATGTTGACAATTCGCCAAAAAGTGAAGTGGGTCTAAAAATAAAACACACTGGAACGAGCGTTATCCGAACCATTTTTGAGCATTTGGGCTATGATGTTGTGCGGATGGATTGCGTTACTCTTGGGCCGTTGACCAAAAAGGATTTACCCCGTGGACGCTGGCGAACCCTTACCGAAAAGGAACTCAATATGTTCAGTATGATTTAATGGGAAGTGAAATTTCCTTCCATTTCCTTAATTATTGATTTTTTTTTGGCATTTTTGCACTGTAAATATTTAAGAGATATTATTTTTAAAATGGTTGGTTTTTGAAAACTTCAGAAACATAGATTCAAAATGAACAACACATTTTTACTTCAAACGGCTGCACAACAGCAAGTTTCGGACAAAGGTTTCATCCAAAACGCTTTGCCTATTCGCATGTAATCTTCAAGTTAATTTTTTGTTATACTCCACTTTTTATGGAGAATACGCAACAAGAATTTTTAATTTACACCATTCAACGAAAACAAAAGTATGAACACCAAATACATAGATTTAATAAACCAAACGTATTATTTTCCGCAGGAAGAATTCCGTTTAGGAGAAAACGGGCTGGAATTTCACGGCATAGACCTCATGGGTCTTGTAGAGAAATACGGTGCTCCACTGAAATTTACCTATCTTCCAAAGATATCAGAAAATATCATTTTGGCAAAAAAATGGTTCGCAGACGGCATTAAGAAAAATAACTATAAAGGTACTTACAACTATTGCTACTGTACAAAAAGTTCACATTTTAAGCATGTTTTGAATGAAGCTTTAAAAAATGATATCCACATTGAAACCTCTTCTGCTTTTGATATTGATATCGTGGAAAACCTAAAGGAAACAGGAAAAATTACTGATAAAACCTACGTAATCTGCAACGGGTTCAAACGTGAACAATATATAGAGAATATAGCTCGACTTATAAATAACGGCCACGAAAACTGTATTCCCATTATAGACAATTACGAAGAAATTGAACTGCTTTCAGACAGCATCACCAATCATTTCAACGTCGGGATCCGTATCGCTTCGGAAGAGGAGCCAAAGTTTGAATTCTATACCTCAAGATTGGGGATTGGTTATAAAAACATCATTCCCTTTTTCGAAGATCAAATAAAAAATAATGATAGAGTGGACTTGAAAATGCTCCATTTTTTTATCAATACAGGAATTCGGGATACAGCCTATTTTTGGAACGAGCTGGTTAAATGTTTGAAAGTGTATGTTCGTCTTAAAAAAATATGTCCTTCTCTGGACAGCCTGAACATTGGAGGTGGTTTTCCAATAAAAAACTCACTTCACTTTGAATACGATTATCAATATATGGTTGATGAAATACTAAACCAAATAAGCATTACTTGTGAAGAAGCAGATGTTCCTGTTCCTCATATTTTTACCGAATTCGGAAGTTTTACGGTGGGTGAAAGTGGTGGGGCAATCTATGAAATCCTCTATCAAAAACAACAAAATGATCGGGAAAAGTGGAATATGATAAATTCTTCTTTTATCACAACCTTGCCAGATACTTGGGCTATAAGTAAGAAGTTTATTATGTTGTCAATAAATCGATGGAACGATGAGTATGAGCGGGTTCTTTTAGGCGGACTTACCTGTGATAGCGACGATTATTACAACAGTGAACAAAACATGGCAGCCATTTATTTGCCAAAATTTAGAAAAGAAAAACCTTTGTATATTGGATTTTTTAATACAGGTGCATATCAAGAATCTATCGGCGGTTTCGGAGGGCTACAGCACTGTTTAATACCTTCGCCAAAACATATTTTGATAGACAGGGACAAAAACAATAATATAACCACCAAACTTTTTTCAGAACAACAGACCAGTGAAGAATTTTTGGAAATATTGGGTTATCGATGATATTTTTAATAAATTAAAAAGATGAAAACAACAACCTACGCAGGGATCCCGCAAAAATATGCGGCCCTTGAAACATCAAAAATTGTATTGATCCCCGTTCCGTATGATGGGACCAGTACTTGGCAAAAAGGTGCTGACAAAGGCCCAGAAGCTTTTTTGGACGCTTCGGAAAACATGGAGCTTTACGATATTGAAACCCAAACAGAGGTTTACAAACAAGGGATTTTCCTTGCAGATGCCATTACAGAAAATTCGTCACCCGAAGCCGTGGTTTCCGAAGTGCATAAAACCACAAAAGACTATATTAAACGAAATAAATTTGTAACCATTTTTGGAGGCGAGCACAGTATCTCCATAGGGACAATTCGCGCTTTCAATGAATGTTTTGATAATCTGACAGTGCTTCACATTGATGCTCATGCAGATTTACGAAAAGATTTTCACGGAAGCACTTGCAACCATGCGTGTGCAGTTTATGAAGCCAGCCAAACCACAAATCTTGTGCAAGTTGGCATCCGCAGTATGGACGTAACAGAAACCCGCGTTATGGACGAAGAAAAAGTGTTTTTTGCCCACGATATGGCAAAAGACGAATATTGGATGGATAAAGTTATTGAGGCGTTGGGTGATAACGTATTCATTACTTTCGACCTTGATGCGTTTGATCCTTCCATCCTACCTTCAACAGGAACTCCAGAACCGGGCGGATTATTTTGGTATGAAACCCTTGATTTTTTAAAACAGGTCTTTGAAGAAAGAAACGTGGTGGGGTTTGACATTGTGGAACTTTGCCCAAACAAAGATGAAAGAGCTTCAGATTTTGTTGCTGCAAAATTGTACTACAAAATGTTGACCTATAAATTTGCGGGAACTGAAGAGGGCGACGAATACGAAAACAATTTTAACGAAACCAAAAAAAGCGTTTCAAAATTTAATACCGAAGAAGATGAGTACTAACAAAGGATCTATTTCCAAGTTTATTGAAAAATATTATTTACACTTTAATGCAGCTGCATTGGTAGATGCAGCAAAAGGCTACGAAGCCCAACTTCAAAAAGGTTCAAAAATGCTTGTATCCCTCGCTGGTGCAATGAGTACTGCAGAATTGGGAAAGATTTTTGCCGAAATGATACGCCAAGATAAGGTGCAAATAATTTCTTGTACAGGAGCAAATCTTGAAGAGGATATAATGAATCTTGTGGCGCACAGTCATTACAAACGTGTTCCGCATTATAGGGATTTGACCCCACAGGACGAGTGGGAGTTACTTGAAAAGGGAATGAACCGGGTTACAGATACTTGTATTCCTGAGGAAGAAGCGTTTAGAAGAATTCAAAAACACATCGTGAAACTTTGGAAAGAAGCCGAAGCAAAAGGCGAACGCTACCTTCCGCACGAATATATGTACAAACTGCTTTTAAGCGGTGTAATGGAAGAGCATTACGAAATTGATTTAAAAGATTCTTGGATGTATGCCGCGGCTGAAAAAAACCTACCCATAGTATGCCCAGGTTGGGAGGATAGCACAATGGGAAACATATTCGCAAGCTATGTTCTTAAAGGCGAACTAAAGGCTTCAACCATGAAAAGTGGTATTGAATACATGACTTTTCTTGCAGATTGGTACACAGATAATTCAGAAAAAGGAATCGGCTTTTTCCAGATTGGAGGAGGGATTGCCGGAGATTTTCCGATCTGTGTCGTGCCAATGCTTTATCAGGATATGAAACGGACCGACACTCCTTTTT
This sequence comes from Aequorivita sp., assembly GCA_036724225.1. Lineage (GTDB taxonomy): Bacteria > Bacteroidota > Bacteroidia > Flavobacteriales > Flavobacteriaceae > Aequorivita. The sequence goes on along the minus strand of DAIMFZ010000025.1, from coordinate 11,732 downwards.
GGAGTTACTTCTGTCAAATTAGCGACTCTACCACCAGTTTCGGCAGCTATTCTGGAGCCGTTCCCAATGAAAAGATCACCTGGGGAAAATTGGATATTGACACACCGAAATTCATCATAGAAAGCGATGCAACCATTGTTGCACCCTTGATTTTTGCTTATTTGCTCGATATGTAAAAAAAAGTTAAAAAATTTTATAGAGCAAGACAAATGTCGTATATTTGTGGACAAATGTATTGAGTTATGGGTTATGATGAACAAAATATCGCTATTAATGAAATAAATGAATCATTAAGTGTTTATGCAAAAAATATAGGGAGCCTTTCAAGAAAAATCTCTTTCGCAGATTTTTTCCATGATAAGATGCTTATCATTCAAGCCATTAGGAAGGGACTTCCCTATAAAATTTTTACTCAAATAAAATCTTTTACTCCTTTTAGTGATTCAGATTGGGCGGAGTATTTGGACCTTTCTTTGAAAACCCTGCAGCGTTATCGGGATGATGCCGATTTTTATTTTAAACCGATCCACACTGAAAAAATATTTGAACTCGCTGAGGTCACCAATTTTGGAATTGAAGTATTTGGATCATCCGAAAAATTCTATAGATGGTTAAATACGCCTTCCTTTGCACTAAGGAATCAAAAACCTGCCGAGCTTTTAAGGGATTCATATGGCAAGGAAATGGTAATGTCGGAACTTACCCGAATTGATCACGGTATTTTTGCATAATGGTGATTTTTAGGCTTTCCAGAAAAAAATATGCGGAGGATTTAAGTGGAAAAGGAGCTGCAATTTTTGGAAACCGGTGGAATTCAAAAGGAGTGGAAATGATTTATACTGCTGAAAGCCGGGCTTTGGCTGTGGCAGAAGTGGTTGTTCATTTAAGCTTGGCTACTTTACCTGATGATTATATGATGATAACAATTGAGGTTCCAGATTCTATTAAAATTGAGTTGCTGAACGCGAAGCTTTTGAACGAGGATTGGAATTCAAATCCTCCCGGATCGCATTCACAAGCGGTAGGCAATGCGTTTATTCATTCGAAAAAATCATTGGTGCTTAAGGTTCCTTCTGCTGTAGTAAAGGGAGATTTCAATTATTTGTTGAACCCAAATCATCCCGAAATTAATAATATTAAAATTAAGAATATAACCAAATTTCCTTTTGACACTAGAATTTTTAAGTGAAATGGAACTTTTTTCAAAATTATGGATCCACAAAAAATTGAAAATATAGAGTTGAAGTTTTTGACCCTGAAGAACTATGAAGCTCTAAAAAAGGCAACTATTCAATCCTACGGCGGTATGCCAAACAGCTATTGGAAGATTAATGAAATTGGAAATCTGATTGACATTTTCCCCGAAGGGCAAGTGGTTATTATGGCCGATGGCCAAATTGCGGGTTGCGCCCTCTCAATAATCGTGGATTTTGATGAATTGGGCGAAAAGCATACTTTCCAGGACATTACAGATGACCCAACATTTAAAATTCATGATCCCGAAGGCGATGTGCTTTACGGAATTGATGTTTTCATCAGGCCAGATTTCAGGGGATTACGATTGGGAAGAAGATTATACGATTACAGAAAGGAACTCTGCGAAAATTTAAATTTAAAAAGTATCGTTTTTGGCGGAAGAATGCCCAATTATCATTTGTATGCAGACAAGCTTTCCCCAAAACAATATATAGAAAAGGTAAAGCACAAGCACATTGACGACCCTGTATTAAATTTCCAAATTTCAAATGATTTTCATCCCGTACGAGTGATGAAAGGCTATTTGGAAGGTGATAAAGCTTCAGGCGAGTTTGCGGTTTTGATGGAATGGGACAATATTTATTACACTAAACCTGAAAAAAAACCAAAACCTTCCGCTGTAAAAAGTATTGTGCGTCTCGGTCTTATCCAATGGCAAATGCGAAGCTATTCCGGAATGGAAGAATTGATGCACCAAGCCGAATATTTTATAGATAGCGTTGCTGGTTATCGTTGCGACTTTGCAATGTTCCCCGAGTTTTTCAACGCTCCGTTAATGGCAGAGTACAACCATATGAGCGAGCCAGACGCCATTCGTGAATTGGCCAAACATACCAAAGAAATAACGGAGCGAATGTCCCACCTTTCCATTTCTTATAACATCAACATTATTACAGGTAGCATGCCCGAAATGGTGCGCGGAAAGCTTTATAATGTGGGGTACCTTTGCCGTCGTGACGGAAGTGTGGAACGTTTCGAGAAAATACACGTAACCCCAGATGAAGCACGAGTTTGGGGAATGATCAATGGCAATTCACTTAAAACTTTCGATACAGATTGTGGTAAAATTGGAGTGCTTATATGTTATGATGTAGAATTCCCTGAACTTTCCAGACTGTTAGCCGATGAAGGTATGGACATATTATTTGTTCCTTTTCTAACTGACACCCAAAACGGGTATTCTCGCGTTCGGTTGTGCTCGCAGGCCAGGGCTGTTGAAAATGAATGCTATGTAGCAATTGCAGGAAGCGTAGGGAATTTGCCTAAAGTCCACAATATGGATATACAATACGCTCAAAGTGCAGTGTTCACCCCCTGCGATTTCTCCTTCCCAAACAACGGAATTAAAGCAGAAGCAACCCCAAATACCGAAATGATTTTGGTGGCAGACGTGGATATCGATTTGCTCCGCGAATTGCACACCTTCGGTGCCGTACGGAATTTAAAGGATAGAAGAAAGGATTTTTATAGACTCGAAAGAGTTAAAAAATAGGATATTCCCAAACCTGCCAGGCTTTCAAAACCTGCCAGGTTTAAATTTTGGAAGAAAAACCTCCCAAATCGCGACCCACAACACCACAATATATTCCACAGCAACCAACCAAAGGTTTTCATCAAACCCGTCCTTTCTATAAGCTGAATAACTCAGCATCACCACAAAACTCCAAACAATTGGAAATTTGTATTTCGTAAAAACCGAAAGCAAAAGAGACGTGGTAATATACTACGTATGCACGGTTGTTGAAAGGAAAAAGTAAAACGAAACTGCAAAAAGCATAGCGGAAATTAATTGCTGTGGCGTTTTGTTTTTTCTGAAAAAAGCAATCGCTAAAACAAAAAGGAAGACTAAAAAAGGAAGAACTTTTCCGACTGTCTCAATCAAATTCCACCCAACTACTTTAAATCCAATCCATCGAATTACATAATAAACACTCGCATTAAATTCAAAATCCTGAAACCAAAGCGCAAGGGTCCCTGAGAAATTATGAATGAATTCTGAAGAAAGAAACGGTAGAAAAGTTATCAAGACCGAAATTCCAATTATAAAATAGAAGCTGGGTGAGACTCCAAAGGTTTTAATAACCTTTGGAGTCTTGTTTTCATTAGTGAAGTATTTGAAAAACAATGGCAAAAATAAAAATGGTATCAACTTCACAGAAACGGAAATCCCAATCAGAACAGCAGCCCAAAACCATTTCCCTTTAAAAAGCAAATACAACGCCCAAACAAAAAAGAAAAGCATTACGCCTTCAAAATGAAGGTTTCCAGTAAGTTCAATAATGATAAAAGGATTCAGAAAATACCAAAATATGTTTTTAATTGGAAGGTTTATCTTCTCCAATAATTTCTTTCCGAAGTAAAGAATTCCAACATCAGCCAAAATAATCAGTACGCGAAGAACAATCACCGAGCCCAAAATACTTTTCCCAGCAAACAGCGCCGCAACAGCAAAAAATAATTGGTTAATAGGCGGATAATTGCTGAAGTGGCTGGCGTTGAGAACACCCATTCCATGAATTAATTCTTTGGATTGTTCAACTGTAACATTTAGTGCAGCCGCTGAATCTGGGGTAAATAAATACGGACTCATACCTTGGGCCAACAAACGCCCATCCCATAAAAACCGATAAAAATCCTGAGAAAGATTTGGGATTGCGGCAATGGAAACAAGTCTGAAAACAATCCCAAAACCAGCCAATAACCAAAAGTTTAGCTTAAACTTTTCAATAAGAAGATAGGCTGTAAAAAACAGCACAGCATAAAGAGAAATGAGTTTTATAAAATCATTTCGCTCCAAATCGAACGCAAAACTGATGTAAAACGCGATGGAAAGTATTGCAAAGAGAAGTGGCGTTTTATATAGTCTAAGTTTCTGTATCATGAATTGACAAAAGACCTTTCGGGTTTCTATGAAATAAAAATACTTCTTTAGACAATAAATCCGTGTATCTAAGTAAGATGTAAAACCTCACAGGTCTTGAAGACCTGTGAGGTTTGTTAGAATATTAATCCTGCCATTCGGCAATAAACAGATTGGTATCATGCCCGCCACCATTATTTCTGTTTGAAGAAAATACCAGTTTTTTCCCATCATTCGAAAATACTGGAAAGGCGTCGAAAGTTCTACCGTGGGTTACGCGTTCCAGATTTTTCCCATCCAAATCAATTAAATACAGATTGAACGGAAATCCTCTTTCAGCTTCAAAATTGCTGGAAAACAAGATCTTTTTTCCAGAAGGATGAAAGAAAGGCGCCCAATTCGCATTTCCTAAATGGGTTAACTGACGAAGCTCGCTACCATCGGCATTACATATGAATAACTCCATTTCGGTGGGCTGTACCAAACCTTGGGCGAGCAAATCTTTGTATTCTTTAATTTCAGCTTCGGTCTTGGGTCGTGAAGCGCGGAAAATCAGTTTGTTTCCGTCCGGAGAAAAGAATGCACCGCCATCATAGCCTAATTCATTGGTTATTTGTTTAACGTTTTTCCCGTCTAAATCCATCGTGTATAGTTCTAAATCACCACTTCGCATGGAGGTGAAAACAATTTTGTCTCCTTTTGGTGATACAGTTGCTTCAGCATCGTAACCCGGTTCGTTTGTGAGCTGGGCGGTAATATTTCCTTCCAAATCTGCCACAAAAATGTCGAAGCTGTCATAAACTGGCCAAACATATTTTCCTTCCTTTTTCAGTGGGACTTCGGGACAATTTTCATCTTTCAAATGTGTTGAAGCGTAAACGATATGTTTTCCGTCAGGTAGAAAATAACTACAAGTGGTTCTTCCCTTTCCTGTGCTAATCATTGGCGGTTGCTTGTCTTTAAAAGTTTCATCAGCATTCATCAAAAACATTTGGTCACAGTTTACTCCCCATTTTTTGTTGTTGCTTTGGAAGATTAGTTTGCTGTCGTCAAAACTCCAATACGCTTCGGCATTATCACCGCCAAACGTTACTTGACGAATGTTTTTGAAGTGTTTTTCTTCGGGATAAATTAAAGTGTCGTTTGTTTGAGGGTCCAAAACTAATGATGAAGATTTTTCAATTTGTTCTTTAATTGGAGCCGAAGAATCTGTTTTTTCCCCACTATTTTTACAACTGGAAAAGAGGGAAACAATAAGTAATGTGTAAACTATTTTCATTTGACTTTAATATTTTCTTTTAATGACAAATGGAACATCAATATTATTGATTTGGATATTTTTATCATTACTATATGATGTTTCATTTTAATGTACTTTTGTACAAAAGTAATGATATGCGTACAATTTTAGTGTTATTTCTGGCAATAGTGGTTTTCTCCTGTAAGGAAGCTAAGGTGAAATCAGTTAGTATGAAAGAAGACATTTCCATTTTGGCGAATGATAGCCTAAATGGAAGAAAAACGGGCTCAAAAGATGAAAAAAAGGCCGCGCAATATATTGCAAAAAGGTTTACAGATTTAGAATTGCAGCCGAAAGGCACTGATGGCTACTTTCAAAAATTCACTTTTAAGGCAAGTAAAAATCCACATCAAGAAGCGGTATTTACTTCAGAGAAAAATGACAGCACTGAAACTGGCGAAAACGTGATAGCTTATTTGGATAACAAATCAGAAAACACTGTAGTTATAGGTGCGCATTACGACCATTTGGGAATGGGCGGTGAAGGTTCGCTTTACCGCGAAGGCCCTGCAATTCACAATGGAGCCGATGATAATGCAAGCGGTGTGGCGATGATGCTGCATTTGGCAGATTCGCTTCAAAAGAAAGATTCTCCAAAAAACAACAACTATCTTTTTATTGCTTTTTCAGGGGAAGAAGAAGGTTTGTTGGGTTCAAATTACTTCGTAAAAAATCCGACCATTGACACGAAGAAAGTAACCTATATGCTGAATATGGATATGGTGGGAAGGCTTAACTCTGAAAGCACTTTGGCGGTTTATGGCGTGGGAACATCGCCGATTTTGAAACAAACCGTAAATGCAAATGCAGGCGATTTAAACATTGTGGAAAACGAAAGCGGCGTTGGCCCGAGCGACCATACTTCGTTTTATTTGGCTGATATTCCAGTGTTGCATTTTTTCACCGGGCAGCACGAAGATTACCACAAACCGAGCGATGATACAGAAAAGGTGAATTTTGAAGGAATGGAAATTGTTTCGAAATACATTTTCAACATTATAAAAGATTTGGACAGCCAGAAAAAACTGTCTTTCCGAAAAACCAAAAACGAAAGCGAAGTGGTTCCAGATTTCAAAGTGACTTTGGGTGTGGTTCCCGATTATCTTTTCAGCGGAAAAGGAATGCGAATTGATGGCATTACCGAAGATCGTCCCGCCCAAATAGCAGGGCTTCAAAAAGGAGATATTGTAGTAAAAATGGGCGAATTTGAAGTGACAGATATGATGAGTTATATGAATAGTCTTTCAAAATTCGAAAAGGGCCAAACAGCAAAAGTTACCATTGAACGAAACGGAAATTCTCAGGAAGTTGAGGTTACGTTTTAAAAATTCTTCAAAATAAAAAAAACCTAACAGGTCCTTCATTCTTCGCATAAAGCTTCGAATGACGAAGGAAGACCTGTTAGGTTTAGTTCTGTTAATTATTTTTGGGAATTACATCATTCCGCCCATTCCGCCGCCCATGCCTCCAGGCATGCCGCCGCCAGAATTTTCTTCTTTGATGTCAACCAAAGCACATTCGGTAGTCAAAATCATTCCAGCAACCGAAGCCGCGTTTTCAAGCGCGATGCGGGTTACTTTTTTAGGATCGATAATTCCTGCCTTAATCATATCAACATACTGATTTGTCTTGGCGTCGTAACCGAAGTTTTTCTTGCCTTCCAAAACCTTGTTGATTACAACCGAACCTTCGCCACCTGCGTTTTCAACGATGGTGCGGAGTGGCGATTCAATGGCGCGGGCCACGATCTGTACTCCTGTTAATTCGTCCAAAGTGTCCGTGGTGATTTTTTTCAAAACCTCGATAGCGCGAACAAAAGCTACGCCACCACCGGCAACAATACCTTCTTCCACAGCCGCACGGGTTGCGTGAAGTGCGTCGTCCACTCGGTCTTTTTTCTCTTTCATTTCCACTTCAGAAGCAGCTCCTACGTAAAGAACGGCAACTCCGCCAGCCAATTTGGCCAAACGCTCTTGCAATTTTTCTTTGTCGTAATCGCTTGTAGTAGATTCAATCTGTGATTTTATTTGGTTCACACGACCTTTTATGTCGCTCTTGTTTCCGGCGCCATTCACGATTGTAGTGTTGTCTTTATCAATGGTAATGGTTTCCGCAGAGCCCAACATTTCGATAGTAGCATTTTCTAAAGTGAAACCGCGCTCTTCAGCAATTACGGTTCCTCCGGTCAATACTGCGATGTCTTCAAGCATTGCTTTTCTTCTATCGCCAAAACCTGGGGCTTTTACTGCAGCGATTTTCAGCGAACCGCGAAGTTTGTTTACAACCAAAGTAGCCAAAGCTTCTCCGTCAACATCTTCAGCAATGATCAATAAAGATTTTCCCTGCTGGGCCACTGGCTCAAGAATGGGAAGCAAATCTTTCATTGATGAAATTTTCTTGTCGTAAAGCAAAACCATTGGGTTTTCCAATTCGGTCTGCATTTTTTCGGTGTCGGTTACGAAATAGGGAGAAAGGTAACCACGGTCAAACTGCATTCCTTCAACCACATCAACGTAGGTTTCGGTCCCTTTGGATTCTTCAACGGTTATAACACCTTCTTTACCAACTTTTCCGAATGCTTTGGCAATCAACTCACCAATTAGTTCGTCGTTGTTTGAAGAAATAGCGGCAACTTGTTTTATCATTTCTGAAGAATTGCCAACTTTCGTAGTTTGCTTTTCAAGATTTGCTACAACGGCTGCAACAGCTTTGTCTATACCGCGTTTCAAATCCATAGGGTTTGCACCAGCGGCTACGTTTTTAATGCCTTCTTTTACGATTGCCTGTGCAAGAACGGTGGCTGTTGTAGTTCCGTCACCTGCCAGATCGTTGGTTCTGGAAGCTACTTCCTTCACCATTTGTGCGCCCATGTTTTCAAGTGGGTCCTGTAATTCAATTTCTTTTGCAACGGTAACGCCATCTTTGGTCACTTGAGGTGCCCCAAACGATTTGCTGATTATTACGTTACGGCCTTTTGGACCCAAGGTTACTTTTACTGCGTTTGCCAAGGCATCAACGCCACGTTTTATCCCGTCTCGGGCTTCTACGTCATATTTAATATCTTTTGCCATAAACTTTATTATTTATTCCGAAGAAATTCGGAATGTGATTGTTATTCTTTATTGAATTTGAATTTTGTCTTTTGAAGAAATTCCAAAAATTAAATTCCAAATTCCAAAGTTTGGAATTTGGTGCTTGGAATTTGTAATTTAAATAATTGCAAGTATGTCATCCTCGCGCATAATAAGATAGTCTTTGCCATCAAATTTCAGTTCGCTGCCGGAGTATTTTCCGTAGAGTACGGTATCGCCCACTTTTACAGTCATTTTGTGGTCTTCTTTGCCTTTGCCCACGGCCATTACTTTGCCTTGTTGTGGTTTTTCTTTTGCGGAATCTGGTATGTACAATCCAGAAGCGGTTTTAGTTTCCGCCTCTTGTGGCTGGACCAAAACACGGTCTGCAAGCGGTTGAATTTTTAATGCCATTTCAATTTTATTTTTTAGTTGCCTACCTCATGGCAGACGGGTTAAACTTGAGTTTATATGTTGTGATTGCTAATTGGCAGAAATTGTGCCACTGCCTGTAAACTGACAGTTTATAAAATTAAAATGCCAGCTTGTCAGAAGCTGGCATTTTAATTATATCTTAAAACTAAATATTATTTTGTAGTATCTGTTACTGCAGGTGCCGCAGGCGTCTGTGTGTTAGTAGGTACCGCGGGAACCGCACTATCATCAAAAGTTTTAGATTGAGTAGCTCTACCACCCATTATAAAAACATTGGAAAACAAGATGAGTGCCAACATTATGGTTGCCAAGGTCCACGTACTTTTATCTAAAAAGTCGCTCGTTTTCTGTACGCCACCAATCTGTGCGCCACCGCCACCGCCAAACGAGGAAGAAAGCCCGCCTCCTTTTGGGTTTTGTACCATTATTACGATGACCAATAAAAAGGCCACTATCATTATCAAAATTAAAAAGATTGTAAACGTACTCATGATTGCTCTGAATTAATCAATTTTTCTATCGCCCGAATTTGGTCTGCAAAGAAACCACTTTTTTCGGGATTTTTCAAAATTAAAATTTTATATGCTTGAATTGCTTTTTTATAGTTCTTTTGTTGTAGGTACACTTTGGCCAAAGTCTCCGTCATTAGTGAATCGGACGGTTGTGTATAAGTGGTTGAAAGAATGTTAATTTCTTCTTTTTTTGTTTTGTTTTCCACTTCCGAAGGCCTTCCTGCTGTTTGTGCAGGAATTATTTTGGGACGATCTTGGATAAATTTGTCAATCAACTCGAACTTTCGCTCTTTTTCCTCTTTCAGTAAAGTTTCCTCCTTCGCTAAAGCTTCGGAGGGCGTGTCCTCCTTTTCTGAGATTTCTTCTGAACGTTCAATGGGTTTTGCTTTTGTCAGTTTTAACCATTCGGAGAAGGAATGTGTATCGCTTTTCCTGAATTCCAAAGGTTTATCCGGTTGAAGGATTTCTTCGGGTTTTTCCTCTTTCATTTCAACCAAATTGGAGACAGATTCCACCTTTCTTTGAAAAAGTTCTGGGTTCAGAATATTTTCGGACTTCTGTATTTCCGTTTTCAGTTGCCTGTCTATTTCAAGGCTTATCTGTTCGGAAATATTTTCTGAAACCACTTTTATTTCATCCACCGAAGCATCGTGCTGCAGGATGGTTTGCGAAATTTCGTTTTGGATAAATTTTTCAGAAGTTATATATTCAAAGAGAATATCACGATCTGTGGTGTGGGCGGCGGTAAGTTTTAAAGCGTCGTTGTACAGAAAACTGTTCTGGTTTTTCAAGCCTTTAAGTTGCAACGCCCGCGCACTTTGGAAATAGGGATACTCTTTTATAAGTACATCCAACGCAGCCAAATCCACAGAGGTTATTTTCTGTGGATTGGCGAGTAGATATGTGTATGATTCAAAATTCAAGATTCAACCTTTCGGAAATAATTAGGTTTGTAAATAATAATGTTACCAATTTGCGAGAGATTTGTTAAAAATATCCTGCGTTAAACGTTCAAAAATAATATCAATTGCAGCATCCAGTTTTGAGCCTACCAAAAGCGATGTTCCTGTGTAATCATAATAAAAACTGAACGATTGTTCAAAATCCTTTAAGGGTTCCTTTGTGTTATAAAAACGCACATTTACTATAATTGTAAGCCTGTTTTGAGCAGCCGTACTGTTTGAGGTTGCCGTAATTGGCGCGGTGTAAAATTGGGTAATTTCCCCTTCATAAACCAAATCCCCATTATTGGTCACCAAATCCAAACTGGTTTGATTTAGGAGCAAATCCTGAAGTTTTTGGGTAAAATCTCTCGAGATTCCCGGCTCAACTTGTGGGGCGTTGTTCTGAAAATAATTGACTTGTACCGTTTTGGTGGTACTGTAATTTATATCTGCCCCCGTAAACGAATACGGGCCGCAACCCTGCAATAGAATTGCGGAACTTAAAAACAGTAAAATTGAAAATATTTTTGGCATCTATTTTATTTTGAATTCCTTTATTTTCTGAACACTTGTAAACGTGATATATAGCGAGACTACAGGTCGTATTGCTTTATTTTTCTATAAAGCGTTCTTTCAGAAATCCCCAACTCGTCTGCGGCATCTTTTCGTTTTCCGCTGTATTTTTCGAGCGATTTTTTTATGAGTTCCAACTCCTTTTGTTGAAGTGATAGGTTTTCTTCTTCCTCAATTTCCTCGGCGTATTCATATTTGTCTTTTCGTGAATCTGAAGTGTTTTTTGGAATACTGAAAACTTCAACATCGGTCTGTGTTCCGTTGTTTTCTTCTTCAATTATTGAAGCCAATTCTTCTTCCACTTCGGTTTCTTCGGAATAAATTTTATTGATGAGCGACGATTGTTCTTCCTTCACTTTGGCGGCATTGCCAGTTTTCATCAGTTCCAAAGTGAGTTTTTTCAAATCGTTTACATCACGTTTCATATCGAAAAGCACTTTGTAAAGAATTTCGCGTTCACTGCTGAAATCACTTTGGTTTTTCTTTGCATTTACAACTGCGGGAAGATTGCTGCCCATATCCGGCAAATAGTGCTTTAGGGTTTCGTAAGTAATTTCACGGGTCTGCTCCAAAACTGAAATTTGTTCAGCCACGTTTCGCAACTGGCGAACGTTTCCACTCCAGCGGTATTTCAGCAATAAATCGGTGGCATGGTCGTCCAAACGGATGGTTGGCATTTTGTATTTCTGTGCAAAATCGGCCGCAAATTTTCTGAAAAGTAAATGGATGTCTTCCTGCCGTTCGCGAAGCGGTGGCAGGTTTATTTCAACCGTGCTCAAT
>DAIMFZ010000024.1:15023-18756 GCA_036724225.1 Aequorivita sp. | reverse complement strand
AGCGCCAAAGCGCAAAAAACTACTTTTTTCATAATTTAAAGATTTAAAGATTAATATTTGGTTAAAAAAATATTCTGCTTTTGGTAAGGAAAAAATTCCTTATTTTTTTGACAAATCATTACAAAATGATCTAACAAACTTTAATTATGGGGATAGTTTTAGAATTTTTTAAAATGCCACCTATTATATTAAGGACATTTTAATTAGAGGATTTTTTAATTTAAATAACTTTTCAAATCGTTAGACAAATAAACATGTCATCAAATTCAAAAATACTAAGGGGATAGGTTTGTTACTTAACAATATTTTGAGGAGTAGTGATTTTTAACATTGCTGTCTTCCAATCACAAATCAAAGACGCAACAAAAAAATTGAAATCACAAAGGAAAGTATTCCAGCAAATGAAAAAAGGGGGAAAACCCTCAAAACAAAAATGGTTTTTCCTGTGGGAGAAACCATTTTAATAGATGAAAATTACAAAAAAACCGATTAAACACATTTAATCGGTTTTTAACACTAATTGTTAAATTTTTGTTAAATTTATTTAGTAAACAAAAGTTCTCTATACTTAGTCAATGGCCAAAGTTCGTCATCCACAAGTAGCTCCAATTTATCACAATGATACCGGATTATTTCAAAATAAGGCCGAACCTCATCACAATAGGCGAAAGCTTTCTTTTCGGCTCCTTCTATTTTATTTGCCTTCTTTCTCGCATCAATCATATCTGTGATTCCCTTATTAATTTTCGCTATATGTTCACTAATTTGTTCAATAAGGTGCATTTGCTCAATAGAGAGCTTTTTGAAATCGGCTCCATAGATGTTTTTTAGACCCTGCACGTTTTCGATTAAAATATTTTGATAACGAATGGCTGTTGGTATTACATGGTTTCGGGCAATATCTCCCAAGATGCGTCCTTCAATTTGTATGCGAAGTGCATAATCCTCAACTTCTATTTCGTGGCGAGCTTCAAGCTCAACCTTGCTCAAAATGCCGAGCTCCTCAAAAAGTGCTATAGATTTTTTTGAAATTTTTGCCTTCAATGCTTCGGGCGTGGTTTTGTAATTGCTCAACCCGCGTTTTTTCGCTTCCTTTTCCCAGGCTTCACCATACCCATCGCCTTCAAAACGAATCCTTTTTGATTCTTTAATATATTCTTTCAAGACATTGAAAATAGCATCGTCCTTTTTCATCCTTTTGTCCTTTATAAGAGCATCAACCTGTATTTTGAAATCCATTAGTTGTTTCGCCACAATCGCATTGAGAACCGTCATTGGATTTGCGCAGTTGGCCGTGGAGCCTACCGCACGAAACTCAAATTTGTTGCCTGTAAAAGCGAAAGGAGACGTTCTGTTACGGTCTGTATTGTCCAATAATATCTCTGGGATTTTACCTACAACGTTCAATTTTAAATCGGTTTTTTCCTGAGGAGAAAGTTTACCAGTGGTTACTTTTTCAAGTTCGTCCAAAACTTCTGTTAATTGTGAACCTATAAATGCTGAAATAATTGCCGGAGGAGCCTCGTTTGCTCCCAAACGGTGGTCATTACTGGCACTGGCTATAGAGGCTCTCAACAATTCCTCATATTCGTTTACGGCTTTCAACGTATTAATGAAAAAGGTCAAAAACTGAAGGTTCTTCATCGGTGTGCTTCCCGGACTCAAAAGGTTTACACCTGTATTGGTCGCCAAGGACCAATTGTTGTGCTTTCCACTTCCGTTTACGTTGGCAAAAGGTTTTTCGTGAAACAAAACCTTAAAATTATGTTTTGCCGCAACTTTATGCATCAAGTCCATTAATAAGGAGTTGTGGTCCACCGCCAAGTTTGTTTCTTCAAAAATAGGAGCCAATTCAAATTGGTTGGGCGCAACTTCATTGTGACGCGTTTTTACTGGAATTCCCAATAGCATACACTCGGTTTCCAAATGGCGCATAAAATTAAGAACGCGCGCGGGAATGGAACCAAAATAATGGTCATCCAATTGTTGCCCTTTTGCTGATGAATGGCCCAACAAAGTTCTTCCTGCCAATGAAATGTCTGGGCGGCTAAGGGCCAAAGCGCTGTCAATCAAAAAATATTCCTGCTCCCAGCCTAAAGTTGCGTTCACTTTTGTTACGCTTTTATCAAAATATTTAGCAACTGCCGTAGCTGCATTATCCACTGACTGGAGTGCTCTAAGCAATGGTGTTTTATAATCTAATGCTTCGCCTGTATATGAAACAAAAACCGTAGGGATACATAAAGTTGTACCATAGATAAATGCTGGTGAAGTTGGATCCCAAGCCGTGTAACCACGAGCTTCAAATGTATTTCTAATACCACCATTCGGAAAGCTTGATGCATCGGGTTCTTGCTGGACTAACTGTCCACCTCCAAATTTTTCGATTGCTTGTCCGTTTTCCATTGTTTCAAAAAAAGCATCATGCTTTTCGGCAGTAGCTCCAGTCAATGGCTGAAACCAGTGTGTGTAATGGGTAGCTCCTTTAGCAATAGCCCATTCCTTCATACCCGTGGAGATATGGTCGGCAATGTGGCGTTCAATTTTGGAGCCGTTTTCATTGGCATCCATAACGCTTATAAATGAATCCTTGGTAAGGTACTGGCGCATGGCCGCTTCGTTAAAAACGTTTTTTCCGAAGATATCGGAACGTCTTTCAGGTTCAGTAACTGGAACAGGAACCCTGTTAAAGGTTTCCTTAATGGCATGAAATCGCAATGTTGGCATATTGTAGTTTTTATGGTTTGACTGTGCAAAAGTATAAAAACACATACACACCCCCCAAATTCGTAATAGTTATTTTACTAAAACTATCAAAAATATTATCAACACCCCCTTGATAAGTAGAGGTAATACAATATTGATGTTAATTAAGAATAGTCATCCCAATAAAAATGGCATATGCTACTACCAGTAAAATTCCTCTTTTTCGACCCAGTTGGTATGATTTCGGTAGGAATGCCAAAGGAAGAATGATCGCGGCAAAACCAATCATCCAAATAATATCATTCGTAAGCACTTCCTTGCTTTTTACGGCAATGGGCTGGATGATTGCAGTAATTCCCAGTACGGAAGAAATATTGAATATGTTTGAACCAATAAGATTTCCCAAAGAAATGGCTTTTTCTCTTTTGAGTGCGGCTGTAACTGAAGCCGCAAGTTCTGGAATGCTCGTGCCCACGGCAATCACGGTTATGGCAATTACGCGTTCGCTTACACCAAAACGCTCTGCAATCCCTATTGCGCTATTTACAAGCAGTTCACTTCCAAAGTATAATGAAACTGCGCCGATAAGCAACCAAATAATTATTTTGAAATTGGAAGACTTGGATAGACCTTCGTCAATACTATCGTCAACAGGCATTGTGCTTCTTTCTTTTTTTGCCTTTTTTATTAGAACCCAGAGATAGACAAAAAGCATAAGAAATAGAGCAATTCCTTCAGAGCGTGATATCTCTCGTCCGCTTTTAAGAATAAAATACAGCCCAATTGAAAGGATCATCATCACGGGCCAATTCAATTTATAAAAAGCTTTGTCGATTGCTAGTGGAGAGATAATTGCCGTTATGCCAAGTACAAGCCCAATATTTGCGATGTTTGAACCGATTACATTCCCTAATGCAATATCGGAAAATCCATTGAGCGCTGCCTGCAGGCTTACCAAAAGTTCGGGAGCCGAAGTGGCAAAGGAAACCACCGTTAAACCGATGACCATTTTTGAAAGATGCAACTT
>DAIMFZ010000024.1:0-15013 GCA_036724225.1 Aequorivita sp. | reverse complement strand
AAGTGCCACGGACGACCGAACCAATAATTCACCTCCCACAACGAGCGACGCTAAACCCAAAAAGACATATAAATAATCCATAAAATTTTACAAAGAACGCGAAGATAAAGAAATAGGGATTAAGGACCAGGATTCTTTAATTCTAGAATATAAATTTTGAAAATCTAACCCTGATTTGTATCTAATAGTTGAATCTTAAAAATTTTGATACCTTTATATATATGAAAAAAATATTCTTTAGATTTTTGGCAAAAGTAAATAAGAAGGTACTGCCAAGTTTTACTAAAAAAGGAGTGGATTTGGCAAAAGCTTCAAAACTTCAAATGGCCATTTTTGCCTATAAATTATGGGTTACCAAAAATGCTTTGGATTAATACTTCAGCAGCGATTTAACGGTGTGGCCGTGTAGTTTTTTAATTCCACCTAAAAATTCCAACTCAATCAAAAAATTGCATTGCACTATTATGCCACCCAAATTTTCTATCAAATTGCACGCTGCCTTCGCTGTTCCGCCTGTAGCCAAAACATCATCGTGCAAAAGAACTCGTTCCCCTTTTTTGATGGCGTCTTCGTGAATTTCCAACGCATCCATTCCGTATTCCAACTCATAGGGTTCTTTCAAGGTTTTGTAGGGAAGTTTTCCCGGTTTGCGAATAGGAATAAAACCAGCATTCAGTTTCTGTGCCAACAAGGTTCCAAGAAAAAACCCACGGGATTCTATTGCAACCACCTTATCTATTTTTTGAGTGCCCACTAAGTCCAATAACTGCCGTATACAACTATCAATCGCTTCACTATTTGCAAGCAACGGGGTAATATCTTTGAAGTGTACACCGATTTTTGGGAAATCTTCAATATTCCTTATATAATCAGATAAATCCATTTATTTACAGGTATTAATTTGCCTTGCAATTTAAAAAGAAATATATTTGCACCCGCTTAAAGCGAAATTAATTTGGCCTTGTGGCGCAACTGAATAGCGCACCTGATTACGGCTCAGGAGGTTCCAGGTTTGAATCCTGGCAAGGTCACAAAAAACAAGAAACCACGTTCTAAATGACGTGGTTTTTTTATCGAGTTTACTCAGCATAACAAAAATAAGCTGGTTGCTAAAGTTCTAAATATTTTAGAGTTTTTAAATTATCTCTGCACTCAGTCCAGCTTCCAAAAGCATAGAACATCTTGGCTTCAATTCATCAAAATCACCCGTTTTAACGGTGCATTTCCCCTTGTAATGAACAATGATGGAACATTGTTCGGCCTGTTCCAGCGTATGCTCACATGCGAAGATTAAGCTGTTTATTACGTGGTCAAAAGTGTTTACATCGTCATTGTAAAGCACAATTTCATTTTGTTTGCTTTCCATTTCAGCAACCGATACATCTTCCTGTATTTTTTCCTTGGTACTCATACTATTTTTTAAATTCCTAAAACAAATGAAAATTACGAAATTTTAAATTTAGCTGCAACCCAATTGTTTTTTTCCTTATTTCCAACGAAGGTGAGTCCTAATTTATTGCAACTTTCAGTGATAATTGGCAAATCTTCGGCATAAAAGCCGCTTAAATAAAGCTCACAATCCTCATTAAAACTTTTCCGATAAGTTGGCAAGTCGTTGAGCAAAATATTTCTGTTGATGTTGGCAATAATCACATCATATTTTCTTCCAGAAAGCAACGAGGCATCGCCAAGTAAAACTGAAATATTTTCACAATTGTTCCTTTGAATATTCTCCATTGAATTTTCAAAACACCATTCGTCAATATCTATAGCGTCAAGATTTGAAGCGCCGCGCATCTCGGCCAAAATTGCCAAAACCGCCGTTCCACAACCCATATCGAGAACGGTTTTACCTTTAAAATTATTTTCCAAAATAAATTGCAGCATCATAAATGTGGTCTCGTGATGGCCAGTGCCGAAAGACATTTTGGGTTCAATTACAATTTCATACTCAAAATTTTTCTTTAGATGAAATGGCGCACGAATAGTACATTTGCCATCCACTTCAATTGGGTCAAAATTCTTTTCCCACTCCTCATTCCAATTAACTTGCTCTATTTCTGAAAAAGTAAACTCAATCTCGAATTCTTCTGAATTGAGAATATTGATAGCTTCCAAAATATTTTTATTCCATTCCACTTTTTGAATATATGCCGAAACACCTTCCTCCGTTTCCACAAAACTTTCAAAACCTGCGTAACCCAATTCGGCAATCAGAATTTCTGTTCCTGGCTGGATCGGTTTTACTTTAAAATCGTATTCGATATAAATTTGCGACATTAGAAAGAATTTGCAATTTTCATAAAACTTTCAACTTGCAGTGAAGCCCCGCCAATAAGGCCGCCGTCAACATCTGTCTGTCCAAAAATTTCCGCGGCGTTGTCAGGTTTCACACTTCCGCCGTAAAGGATTGAAACATTTTCGGCTATTTTGTTTGAATAATTTTCAGCAATCGTTTTTCTGATGAATTTGTGCATTTCCTGCGCTTGTTCGGGGCTTGCAGTTTCTCCAGTACCTATTGCCCAAACCGGTTCATAGGCTATAATTATATTTTCCCAAGCATCGTTAGAAATGTGGAAAAGTCCTTCAGAAAGTTGCGCTTTTATCAATTGAAAATGGGTTCCGTTCTTTCTGTCCTTCAACTCTTCGCCAATGCAAAAAATAACGGTCATTTCGTTTCTCAATGCTGTATTCACTTTTTCGGAAAGAATTGTCCCGTCTTCATTAAAATAAGCGCGTCGCTCACTATGACCCAAAATCACTGTGTTAGCACCAACACTTTTCAACATTTTTGCGGAGATTTCACCAGTAAAAGCGCCCTCGTTGCTTTGGTGCATGTTTTGGGCAATCACTTCCACGGGATGTTGCCGGAGTGAGTTAAAAGCATGGTTCAGATTTGTGAAAGCGGGCGCAATCATTATCACTACATTTTCGGGAAAAACCTGCTTTTTAAGTTCCACCAAAAATAGCTCGGTTTCGGCCAAATCATTGTTCATCTTCCAGTTTCCTGCTACTATTTTTTTTCTCATTTCTATGGATTCTATTGATTTTGTTGGAAATTTACTGAATACTGATCAATGCCTACTAATTTTAGGGTCCAGCCAACCGTAAATTATATCTACAAAAATATTGATTAAAATGAACAATGTGGCTATCACGATCACGGCTCCCATAATTACTGGTAAATCCAGAGTGTTCAAAGCGTTCACAATTTCCTTTCCCAAACCGTTCCACCCGAAAATATATTCCACAAAAACCGCACCCGCAAGCATACTTGCAAACCATCCGGAAATTGCTGTAACCACAGGGTTTAATGAATTCTTCAGTGCATGTCGTTTTATGATCTGATAAAACGAAAGCCCTTTCGCCTTTGCGGTTCGAATGTAATCTTGGCTCAAAACTTCAAGCAGGGAATTTCGCATCAATTGGCTAACAACGGCCAAAGGACGTATACCTAAAACGATGGTGGGAAGTATTAAATTTTTCCACTGAATATATTTACCGTTGCCAAAATCGTCCACTTCGTAAAGACTTCCGGTCATATTCAAATTTGTGTATTTGTGAAGCAAAAAGCCGAAAATCCACGCAAAAATAATGGCGCTGAAAAAAGAGGGAAGGCTCATCCCAAGCGTACTTACCAATTGAATCATTTTATCAATAAACCCATCCTTGAAAAGCACGGAAATAATTCCCAAGAAAACACCAATTATCAATGCTATGAATATCGCCGAAACAGCCAATATAAAAGTGTTCGGCAATGTTTCGGCAATCACTTCGCTTACCTCCTTTCCATTCTTTTGAAAGGATTCGCGCAAATATGGTGTTTTCAATACTACTGTCGTGTTTTTAATTGAAAACAATTGGGTTGCATTGTATTTTCCCAGAGAAAGAAAGGTGTAATCTTCGGGATTTTTACTGTGAAAGGAAATAGGCGACAAATCATTCAAATACCTCAAATACTGCACGGAAACAGGTTGGTCAAACCCGTATTTTTTTTTGACGATCGCAAGCTGTTCAGCAGTTTCATTTTGACCCAACATCATTCGCGCAGGATCGCCGGGAAGGATTGTAAACAAAAGAAAAATTACAGTTACAACCCCAAACAACGTCAGCAGCGCATAACCCAATTTTTGAAGGATGTAAACCGCCACTTTCTTTTTATTTTATTTGTTCAATTGTTCGCGGCTGATATTCAAAATCTTTTCCGAAGAGGATTTTAGCGTATTCTTCAATAGTTTCTTCAAAACCCGCATCTTTTCTTCTTTGATTAACGGTTTCCGCATTTTCAATTGGCCAAATAAAAGAACCCCGTGCATCGTCATAACTCATTCCCTGCGTACCGTAAATTTGGGGTTTACCTTCCATCATCAAATAGCGGTCTTCCATCATTGCAGCAGAAGTTTTAGGTATTTCGCCTTCCGCAGCTGCTTTTTTAACCAATGGTAAATAGAGCGGAATTTTATCCGGATTGTGTTGCAACACATTCCACGCCACAAGACTGGATTCTTCACCAACTATAGATTTTCCTGGATATCCTTTTTGAAGTAAATATTTTTCAACAAAAACCATGTTCACACTGTCCAAAACACTTTGCATTTTAGCGAGATCACCACTGTATTCTGCTTCGGAAAGTCCCATTTTTTCACCCAGTTTTTTTCTTTCATCCAAAGTCTGGGCCTGCATCAGCAATCTGTATTTTTGATCGAGTACCGCAATACTATCCAAACGCTGTTTCAACGAAAGATCCAACTTTGGCTTAGCGTTTTCAACTACCGGAAGTTGTAATTTTTGGGCATCGTTCCAGTGCAGTTTTTGCTTAATGGTTCCTTTGTCCAGCTCCAAAATCCCCGGATTGCTACGCACGATGGTTTTTAAGGTGGTTTCATCGCAGAAATAAAACTTGAAATTCAGCTTGTATTCCTCTGTCAAAGCTTCGGTCATTTCCTGCGAAGAGGCCGAAAGACCAATCACGTTATATCCGTTTTTCAAGGCCTTATCGGTTACTTCTTTAATTGAAGCATAGCCATTTTTTTCTGTATTTCCCAAGCTATACGCAATCACGACCACTAAATTTTCTTCATCCAAAAAATGTTCGGTATAGTCCTCGCCATCCCTTTCCATCGAGAAATCGTGGATTGGTGGCGTGTAGCCTTCCTGTATCATTTTGGTTTCGGTATCAATCAATTCGCCATCTACTTTTGGATATTCGCCATTTGTTGTAATAACTTTTTCTTCGCCATTAACTTTGAATTTCCACCTATACTCATAAACGGGACCGGGCGCATTTTCGGGAACAGTCATTCCTTCCTTAATATTCGCCCCAATTTTATACGGACGGAAATCGATTATTGGAAGATGTTGCAATACATAATAAGTTATACCGAGGCAAACCACGAACGATGCGAAAATGATAATACTGCGCGTTCCTTTTGTGAAAAAAGGCTGAATGTATTTTCTTCCGAAGAAAATAATTAAAATCAAAACCAACAGCACAATATCTTTGCTGAAAGATTCCCAAGGCGTGAGCGGAAGTGCATCGCCAAAACAGCCACAATCAGTCACTTTGTTGAAATAGGCAGAATAGAACGTGAGAAACGTAAAGAACACTATCATTAGCAACAAAGCCCAAAGCGTGAGTTTTTTCCAATAGCCCAACAACAACGCCACGCCTACCAAAACTTCAAAAATCACTAAAAATATGGCTATCAATAACGCATAAGGAACCAAAAACCCAAGGTCTAAAACTTCGGGCGCGAAGTAGTCTTTCAGTTTAAATGAAAACCCAACGGGGTCGTTCAGCTTAATCAATCCGCTGATTATGAAAAGTATTCCTACTACAATTCGAGATATTCCAACTAATATTTTCATTTTTTTTTCTTTATTCTTTGTTCTCTTTTCTTTATTCTTTATTCTCTTTTCTTTCATCCAAATGAATCAATGCAAAAACCGCATAATTAATCATATCCTGATAGTTAGCATAAATCCCCTCTGAAACCAATGTTTTTCCACTATTATTCTCAATCTGTTTTACGCGAAGCAATTTCTGAAGAATCAAATCTGTCAACGAACTCACCCGCATCTCGCGCCACGCCTCGCCATAATCGTGGTTTTTGTCCATCATCAATTGTTTGGTTTTGGCCACCTGTTCGTCATAAAGTTGGGTGGCAACTTCCAAAGAAAGGTCTGGTTGCTCCACTACCCCTTTTTCCAATTGAATCAGTGCCATTACGGAATAATTCACTATCCCGATAAACTCGCTGGTTTCGTCTTCGGCAATTTTTTGTTCTGCATTTTTCTGTAAACCGCGGATGCGTTGCGCCTTTATAAAAATTTGGTCAGTTAACGAAGGAAGCCGTAGAATGCGCCACGCACTTCCGTAATCGTGCATTTTCTTGATAAACAGCTCCCTACATTTTTCAATTTGGTTATTGTATTGATTTGAAGTGTCTGCCATTAGTGATGTGTAAGATTTTGCGTAAATTTCGCTTAAATATATCAATTTAAAAAATTGCAGACCCTTAATTGCCGCGGCAACCTCATAGACCTTTCCATCCCAAAAGTGATGGGCATCATTAACGTTACGACCAATTCATTTTACGACGGCGGGAAAACATTTTCTGAAAAAGAAATTTTGGTGCAAGCCGAAGAAATGCTTTCGGAAGGTGCAATGTTTATAGACATTGGCGGTTACAGCACACGACCGGGTGCGGAAAACATTTCAGAAGTTGAAGAAATCAGAAGGGTTGTTGAAGCTATTGAAATTATTCTAAAAAACTTTCCCGAAACTTTAATTTCCGTAGATACCTTCCGAAGTGAAATTGCAAAAAAAGCTGTGGAAGCGGGAGCAGCATTGGTAAACGACGTTTCCGGCGGAACGTTGGATGCCGAAATGTACAGAACCGTTGCAAAATTGAAAGTACCATACATTTTGATGCACATGCGCGGCACACCAAAAACTATGGTGAAGCTAACAGACTACAAAAACGTTACTATTGAAGTTTTAAAGGATTTATCTGAAAAAATTGCACTCGCCCGTGCCGAAGGAATCAACGATATTGTGGCTGATCCAGGATTTGGTTTTGCAAAAACACGGGAACAAAGTTTCCAGCTTTTGAACAATCTGGAACTTTTTAAAAACTTGGAAGTTCCAATTTTAGCAGGCGTTTCACGAAAATCCTTTATTTATAAAACTTTGGAAACTTCAGCAGAAAACGCTTTGAACGGAACTACTTCACTAAACACAATTGCACTTTTAAAGGGTGCTTCAATTTTAAGAGTCCACGATGTTAAGGAAGCGGTGGAATGTGTGAAATTGTTTGAAAACCTGAAATCTTGACCCCAATCCATTAAATATTTTAAACTACTTTTACAAAAAAACGCACGCCTTTGGATTTTCTCGACATTCGAATTATAGATATTGTGGACATAGTGCTTGTGGCGCTCCTGCTGTATTATCTCTATAATTTGGTAAAGGGCACCGTAGCCATCAATATATTGGTGGGAATCATCATTGTTTACGCTATTTTTGTTGTTACCCAACTTTTGGGAATGGAACTTTTGAGTAAAATTCTCGGCGGTTTCCTTGGTGTGGGAATGTTTGCATTAGTCGTTGTTTTCCAGCCCGAAATCAGAAAGTTTCTTTTGATGCTTGGTTCAACCAATTTCAACGCACGACGACGTTTTTTTAAGCAATTTAAGATGTTGGGTAGGGATCCCGGCCCCAATACAAATCTTGAGGGAATTATTGCAGCCTGCAAAAAAATGTCTGCTTCAAACACTGGTGCTTTGATTGTGTTGCAGCGCAACAACAGCCTCGATTTTGTGAAAAACACTGGCGACGAAATGAACCTGGAAGTAAACCAACCCATCATTGAAAGTGTTTTCTTTAAAAACAGTCCTTTGCACGACGGCGCAATGATTATTGAGGAAAACCGAATAACCGCAACCCGAGTTATTCTTCCTGTTTCAAATGATAAAAAAATACCTTTGCGGTTTGGCCTTAGGCACCGCGCCGCTGTGGGAATTACTGAAAAAAGTGATGCTCTTTGTTTGGTTGTTTCCGAAGAAAATGGACAAATTTCCTATTTAAAGGATGGCGATTTTGTGCTTTTTGAAAATACGGACGAGTTACTAAAAATCTTAAAAAAGGATTTAAGTTAAATCGCTTCCTCCGCCATAAACTGGACTTCGTAAAGATTTCTATAAAAACCATTCTCAAGTTTCAGCAATTCTTTGTGGGTGCCTTCTTCTACGATTTTTCCGTGGTCCATCACGATTATTTTATCAGCTTTCTTGATAGTTGCCAATCGGTGGGCAATGACTATTGAAGTACGGTTTTTCGTAATTTTATCGGTAGCCGTTTGGATCATTTCCTCAGAATAGGTGTCTACGGATGAAGTTGCCTCGTCCAATATCAAAATGCTCGGCTTGCTCACATAAGCGCGAAGAAATGAAATGAGTTGTCGCTGTCCGGAAGAAAGCATGCTGCCACGTTCTTTCACATTGTATTGATAACCGCCAGGAAGTGATTTTATAAATTTATGAACCCCAATTTCTTTTGCCGCAGCAATCACTTCTTCTTCAGAAATATTTGGATTGTTCAGCGTAATATTGTTCAAAATTGAATCTGCAAAGAGGAAAACATCCTGCAAAACCACAGCTATTTGGCTTCTAATGGAAGCGAGTTTATATTCTTTTAACGAGATTCCATCAATCAAAATTTCACCACTATTTATTTCGTAAAAACGGTTCAATAAATTAATTATCGTACTTTTTCCTGCACCAGTAGCACCCACAATGGCAATGGTTTCACCCGGATTCGCGTTAAATGAAATCCCTTTAATCACTTTTTCGTCTTCATTATAACCAAAGTGAACGTTTTTGAATTCAATTTCTCCTTTGGTGCTAGTGTAATCAACCGTTCCGGTATCGGCAATATGCGATTTGGTGTCGAGAATTCCGAAAACACGGTTTGCAGCCACCATTCCCATTTGGAGAGTGTTGAATTTATCGGCAATTTGCCGCAACGGCCTAAAAAGCATTTCGGCATATTGTATGAAGGCAGTGATAATACCCAACGTTACAATGCCTCCGCCAATTACGTTCAACCCACCGTACCAAACCACCAAACCTGTGGCCACGGCTCCTGTCATTTCCGCAATAGGGAAGAAAATGGAGTTGTACCAAACGGTTTTAATCCACGCTTTTCGATGGTCTTTGTTGATTTCCTGAAAACGTTCGTATTCGGTTTTTTCGCGGGTAAAGATTTGGACTATTTTCATCCCAGTTATGCGTTCCTGCACAAATGTATTGAGGTTTGCAACTTGGTTACGGACGTCTTCAAAAGCAACTTTCATCGCTTTTTGGAAAACGCGTGTGGCGTATAAAATGAAAGGTAAAACAATAAAAACTATCAAGGATAAACGCCAACTTTGTGTTAGCATAAACCCTGCAATTACAAGCATTTTCAGTAAGTCGCTTATAATCATAAAAAGACCTTCGCTGAAAATACTGGAAATGGTTTCCACATCGTTCACGGCTCTAGTCGTCAACCTTCCCACGGCGCTTTTGTCAAAATACTGCATTTTGAAACTCATCATCAAGCGGAAGAGTTTTTGACGCATATCGCGGATAACGCTTTGCCCGAGCCAGTTTGTGTAAAAAATAAATGCGAACTGAAAAATAACTTCCAACAGTAGTACGACAATCATTAAAATGACGTACTTCATAAACCCAGTTCCATCTTTTGGAACCATTGAATTGTCTATGGCTAACCGTAACAAATAAGGACGCAACACAGCGAGACCGGACATAACAACGGCAGCAAAAGCCACAAAATAGAATACCCCACGATAGGGCTTTGTGAAGGCCAACAACCGTTTGAAAAGTTTAAAATCGAATGCGTTGCCTGTTTTTTCTGACACGGATTATTTTGTAAATTTGTTAATTCGGGATTCGGTAATTTGTTAGATCGTTAAAAACTGATTTTTAGTCTCTTCTCTCTATTCTTTTTTCTCTGTTCTTTTCTCTTTAAAAATTCTTTCGGGATAAACAACCTTAGTCAAATACAATCCGTGGGCGGGCGCTGAAGCTCCAGCTTCTTCCCTGCTTTTGCTGTTTAATATTGCATTAAAATCTTTCAAAGTTGTCTTTTTGAAACCAACATCCAATAGAGTTCCCACAATTGCGCGTACCATATTTCGCAGAAAACGGTCTGCAGCGATTGTAAAAATAAGCCTATTATTTTTGACTTCCCAAAACGCTTTCACAATTGTGCAATTGTACGTTTTTACATCTGTTTTGGAGCGTGAAAAGCATTGAAAATTGTTATGGTGCAATAGTAATTCTGCGGCTTCGTTCATTAATTTCACATCCGGTTCATTGTTAATTTGATACGAAAAATCCTGCGAAAAAGGATCTTTTTCAAGTGAAATAACATATTCATATTCTCTTTCAACAGCATCAAAACGGGCGTGAGCATCTTCTTTAGCTTCAAAAATATTTTTTACCGAAATGTCCTTCGGAAGAAAGGAATTCAATCTGAAAATCAATTCTTCATTGTTTTCAATTTCATCAAAATCAAAATGTGCGAAAAGTTGTTTTGCATGCACGCCGGTATCGGTCCTTCCGGCGCCGGTTAGTTTAATTTCCTTCCGCAGCAATGTGGATAGTGTTTCTTCCAAAACCTGTTGCACGCTAATCTGCTTGGGTTGGCGTTGCCAACCAAAATAGTTTTTCCCGTTGTAGGCTATTTCTATGAAATATCGCAACTGTTTTTTTTAAGAATTGACAAAATTACAATTTACAAGCCAGCAATTCTGTTATAAATTTGAAAATCTTAAATACCTTCGCAATCTATCAATTCCGCATATTTTGAAAAAAATCCTCCTGCTCAGCGACACCCATAGTTATATAGACGAAAAAATCCTGAAGTATGTAAAACAGGCCGATGAAGTGTGGCATGCGGGCGATATTGGCGATCTTGCGGTCACTGACACTATAAAAAAACTAAAACCACTGCGCGCCGTTTACGGAAATATTGACAACACAGAAGCGCGAATGGAATTTCCACTGCACAACCGTTTTATGTGTGAAGGAGTTGATGTTTGGATAACACACATAGGCGGCTATCCCGGAAAATATAATCCATCAATTAGACAAGAAATCTATTCCAATCCCCCGAAAATTTTTATCAGCGGACATTCACATATTTTAAAAGTGATGCCTGATAAAACTACGGGATTACTTTATATGAATCCCGGAGCAGTGGGGAAACACGGCTTTCAAAATGTACGCACTATGCTCCGTTTTGAAATTGATGGAGAAAAAATCCAGAATTTGGAGGTTATTGAATTTGGGAAGTGACGGATGCTGGATGCTGGATGATGGAAGCACACACAGTTTTTTGTATTTCATTTTTAAAACAAAAAACCCCCAAAGGTGGCTTCCTTTGGGGGTCCTGCACTAATATACCAAGATCGGTTTATCGCAAACGATCAACAGATTTTACGAGGTCCTCATCCCTTTTTATGGCCTTGTTGGCCAGCACTAAAAACACGATAGACATGATGGGAAAAAGCACCCCAATACCCTTCTCTGAAACAATAGTTTCTCCGGATAGAGTTAGCAATCTGTAAACGAAAACTCCCAGTAATACAAAGTTTGATATGATATTCAAACGGTTGAGCACAAACTGTTGCTGCCGTTTTTTGAAACTTAAAATTGAAATAAATGCCAATGCGATTGAAACAAAAATCAATCCAACTATCAATGGCTCATTGCGTTCCATTATTACAGAACCATCTTCTCCTAAAACAACTGGAAACCACATAAACAAAGTTCCCATAATGACGGCAGAAACAAGTAAATAAATGGTCTGTATGCGTTGTATCATTTTATAAATCTGGATTGCGAAGCAAAAATACGCTATCTTTTTAAAAAAAATAACAGTACGTTTTAATTTATTATTGTAATATTGCAGTATCTATTCGTAACCAGTTCAACAAAGGTTACTTAGTCTTCGAAAAATTTTTCAACGTACTTACCTTCTCAATAGGAACAAATAGTATCAACTTAAACTACAGTATTTTCTACATGTTTGAAATTTCAGATTTAAAAAACAAAAAGCTACCTGATCTTCAGGAAATAGCGAAAGAACTCAATGTGCCAAAATATCGCACTCAAAAAAAATTGGACTTGGTGTATCAAATTCTTGACTACCAAGCGGCAAATCCCAGTGCTGTGAAGGCGGTCATTAAAACGGAAGAGGTATCCTCGGAAACAAAAAAAGAGGAAATAACTCCTTCTTCAATTGAAGAAAAAACTCCTTCCTCTAATGATGATCGAAACAAAAATCCAAACCTACGTCCACAGAAAAACGAAATCCGAAACAATAAGCCACAGCCCCAAAAGCAGCATCACATTAAAAAAGATGATGACAATAAACAAGGTTCTGAAAGCAAGTCTAATGAAGACAAGCGTTCTGGCAACGAAAAAAGGGACGATAAAAAACCGCAACACCAAAAATCAAGCGCCGGCGACATTGACAACCGACAACGGAACCAACGCAACGAGAACCCAAATTCAGACAACCGTCCAAAACACCAAAACCACAAACAAAAAGACGGCAACGTGCAAGACAACAGAAGTAACGGAAACAAAGACTCACGAAATCGTTACCGCGAACCAGATTATGAATTTGATGGAATAATAGAAAGCGAAGGTGTGCTGGACCTTATGCAGGATGGCTATGGCTTTCTGCGTTCCAGTGATTATAACTATCTTTCATCACCCGATGATATTTACGTGTCGCAATCACAGATTCGTCTTTTCGGTCTAAAAACCGGCGATACTGTTTTGGGTGAAGTGCGTCCACCAAAAGAAGGTGAAAAATATTTTCCTTTAATAAAAGTGAACAAAATAAACGGTTTGAACCCAAATGTAGTTCGCGACCGTGTTTCCTTTGAGCATTTAACTCCGCTTTTTCCACAGGAAAAATTCAATTTGGCCGATAAGCAGAGTACTATTTCAACAAGAATAATTGATCTTTTTGCACCAATTGGGAAAGGACAACGTGGAATGATTGTTTCGCAACCAAAAACTGGGAAAACAATGTTGCTAAAGGATATTGCAAATGCAATTGCCGCAAACCATCCCGAAGTTTACCAAATCGTTCTTTTGATCGATGAACGCCCTGAAGAAGTTACCGATATGCAACGTAACGTTCGTGGCGAAGTGGTTGCTTCAACCTTTGATAAAGAAGCGAGCGAGCACGTTCGTGTAGCAAACATTGTTATTGATAAAGCAAAACGATTGGTAGAATGTGGCCATGACGTAGTGATTCTTTTGGATTCCATTACGCGTTTGGCGAGAGCATACAACACAGTTCAGCCAGCAAGTGGTAAAATATTGAGTGGTGGTGTGGATGCAAATGCGCTTCACAAACCGAAACGTTTCTTTGGTGCCGCCCGTAATATAGAAAACGGCGGTTCTTTAACTATCATTGCAACTGCTCTTACAGAAACTGGTTCAAAAATGGACGAGGTTATTTTTGAGGAATTCAAAGGAACCGGTAATATGGAACTTCAGTTGGATAGAAAAATCTCCAACAGAAGAATTTTCCCTGCTATTGATCTAACTTCTTCCAGCACCCGTCGCGACGATTTGTTGCTCGATGAAAAAACCCTTCAACGTATGTGGGTTCTGCGCAAATACCTTGCAGATATGAACCCTGTGGAAGCAATGGAATTTATCAACGACCGCATCAAACAAACCAAAAACAACGAAGAGTTTTTGATTTCAATGAATGGATAGATTTTTATAATCAAAACAATATACGCCCTGCAAGAAATTGTGGGGCTTTTTTATGAATTAAAATTTGCCCCAGCTTTCAAAAAATGTTTTCGTCCCTTTACTATATTTGTTTATTATACTATTTCGATGAAAAAAAAAATATCTTTTTTAAGTCTGCTCATATCGGTGTTTTGTTTCGGACAACAGAACAGTTCTTCCCAAAATCTAAATACAACCTTTGAATCTTCAAACGGTTTAAAAACGGGAACTTACGAAGAAGTCATCGCGTTTTATCTGGCTATGGAAAAGATATTTCCTGCTATCAAGGTTTATGAAATGGGACAAACGGACAGCGGCTTTCCTCTTCACTTGATAATTTTTGATCCAGAAAATAAAAGTCGAAAGAAAACCTCAGAAACATTTTCAAAAGATGACAGAAATTTATTGCTAATCAACAATGGAATCCATCCCGGAGAGCCTGATGGTATTGATGCCACGATGCTACTTTTTCGAGATTTTGCCGAAAATAAAATTCCAGTACCAAAGCATACAATCATCGCAACAATCCCAATTTACAATATTGGCGGCGCTTTAAATAGAAACAGCAACAGCCGAACTAACCAAAACGGCCCCGAGGAATACGGCTTTCGCGGCAACGCCCGAAACTATGATTTGAACCGTGATTTTATAAAGTCAGACACTAAAAACGCTCGCGCTTTCGCGGAAATCTTTCATTGGTTGAATCCAGATTTATTTATAGATAACCATGTTAGCAACGGCGCGGATTACCAATATGTGCTCACCCATCTTTTTACCCAGCACAACAAATTGGGCGGAGAATTGGGGAATTTTTTGCACACTTCACTAATGCCCCAATTGGAAGATTCGCTTCATCAAAAAAATTGGGATGTCACGCCTTACGTAAATGTTTTCAATGAAGTTCCCGAAAAAGGTTTTGAGCAGTTCTTGGATTCACCGCGCTATTCAACAGGATACACCACTTTGTTCAACACTTTGTGAATGATGGTGGAAACACAAATGCTGAAACCTTATAAACAAAGAGTAGAAGGCACTTATGAACTGATGAAAAATTTTATAAATATTGCCGATGGGGATGCAGAAAAAATCAAAACATTGCGAAAAAATTCCTTCGAAAAATATAAAGTTGGAAGCTACTACCCTATTTCTTGGGAAGTGGATTCTTCAAAAACATCCACCCTTC
>DAIMFZ010000023.1:0-18993 GCA_036724225.1 Aequorivita sp. | reverse complement strand
CGCAGCTTTCTTTGGAACAGGTAAAAAAAGCTTCTATTATTCCGAATGTGGATGCTTCGACTGCGCTCAACATGAAAATGAGTTTCTTTGAATATATAAATTCAAAAACCGTGGTTTTTTTGAAAAACGAAGAACTTTTCAGCAGCGCAATCGACAATCTTTTCAAAAAAGCAACTGAAGCTTTCAACGTAATTGATTCAGAAATAAAACGCGCAAAACCTTCGGAATTATTCTGTACTTCGGAATTGTTGAAAGAACAACTTTCTGAATTTACAACGGTTCATTTAAAAAATAGTTCGATTTCGATTTCAGATTCAATTTCGTTTTCAACCAAACCGCAGCCTTCGTTCAACAAGCAATTCAATTTGCTAATTGAAAATTTGAATGAGAATACTGAAAAAGGATATAAAAACTACATTTTCTGTAGTAGCGAACAACAAGCAAAACGTTTTCACGACATATTTGAAGATGCGCAGCAAAATGTAGAAGAGTTTGAAACTATTGTCTTTCCACTGTTTCAAGGGTTTATTGATGACGATTTAAAACTTGTTTGTTACACCGACCATCAAATTTTTGAGCGCTATCATAAATTTCTGTTGAAAAATGGATACGCAAAAAAACAAGCAATCACTTTAAAGGAAATTACCAATTTGGAAGTGGGCGATTACGTAACGCATATTGACCACGGAATCGGAAAATTCGGTGGTTTGCAGAAGATTGATGTGGAGGGAAAAATGCAGGAAGCCATCAAACTTTTTTATGGTGATCGCGATATTTTGTATCTCAGCATCCATTCGCTTCACAAGATTTCGAAATTCAACGGAAAGGATGGAAAAGAACCCAAAATCTATAAATTGGGCAGTGACGCGTGGAAAAAACTGAAGCAAAAAACAAAAACCCGCGTTAAGGAAATCGCTTTCAATTTAATTGAATTATACGCGAAACGCCGCACGTTAAAAGGTTTCGCTTTTGATCCGGACAGCTATCTTCAAGCCGAATTGGAATCTTCCTTCATTTACGAAGACACGCCCGACCAAAGCACAGCGACGGAAGACGTAAAAAAAGATATGGAAAACGAGCGCCCAATGGACCGTTTGGTTTGTGGCGATGTAGGTTTCGGAAAAACGGAAGTCGCCATTCGTGCCGCTTTTAAAGCAGTTGACAATGGCAAACAGGTAGCCATTTTGGTGCCGACAACGATTTTGGCGTTCCAACATTTTAAAACATTTTCGGAACGTCTTTCCGAAATGCCAGTAAAAGTTGATTATTTAAACCGTTTTAGAACGGCGAAGGAACGAAAAGTTGTTCTCGATGGCTTGAAAGACGGAAAGCTTGATATTGTTATTGGCACGCATCAATTGGTCAGCAAATCGGTTGAATTTAAGGATTTGGGACTTTTAATTATTGACGAGGAACAGAAATTCGGCGTTGGTGTAAAAGACAAATTGAAAACAATTAAAGAAAATGTGGACACGCTAACGCTCACCGCAACGCCCATTCCACGGACGTTGCAGTTCAGTTTGATGGCTGCGCGCGATCTTTCGGTAATTACCACGCCACCGCCAAACCGATATCCGGTGGAAACGCACGTTGTTCGGTTTGGGGAAGAAAACATTCGCGATGCGGTTCGCTATGAAATTTCGCGCGGCGGGCAGGTTTTCTTCGTCCACAACCGGATTGAAAACATAAAGGAAGTCGCCGGAATGATTCAACGATTGGTGCCTGATGCGAAAATCGGTATCGGTCACGGGCAAATGGACGGCAAAAAACTGGAAGATTTGATGCTTCGGTTTATGAACAATGAATTTGACGTTCTCGTTTCAACCACCATTATTGAAAGCGGTTTGGACGTGCCGAATGCGAATACTATTTTCATCAACAACGCCAACAATTTCGGCCTTTCAGATTTGCACCAGATGCGGGGTCGTGTGGGCCGAAGCAATAAAAAAGCGTTCTGCTATTTCATAACTCCGGAATATTCTGCGATGACCGATGAAGCACGGAAACGAATCACTGCTTTGGAACAATTTTCAGAGTTGGGAAGCGGGATTCACATTGCAATGAAGGATCTGGAAATTCGCGGCGCTGGCGATTTGTTGGGCGGCGAACAGAGTGGATTCATCAACGAAATTGGTTTTGAAACCTATCAAAAAATTCTTGCCGAGGCCATCGAGGAATTGAAAGATAAGGAGTTCAAAAACCTTTACGAGGAAACGGAAGGACCAAAGAAAAATTTCGTGAAAGAAATGACAATCGATACCGATTTCGAACTTCTTTTCCCGGACGATTACGTCAACAACATTACCGAAAGGCTCAATCTTTACACTAAGTTGAACGAGCTTAAAAATGGAGACGAACTTCAAAAATTTGAAAATGAATTGCTCGATCGTTTTGGCGAATTGCCTAAACAAGCGGAAGATCTTTTGAACAGCGTGCGCATAAAATGGATAGGAATTTCCATGGGTCTGGAACGCGTAATTATGAAACAGAAAAAACTGGTTGGCTATTTTGTGGCGGACCAGCAAAGTGCATTTTACCAAAGCGCAGCCTTCACAAAAGTGCTGCAATACGTGCAAACCCATCCGCAAAAAGTGACGATGAAAGAAAAACAGACCCGCAACGGATTGCGGTTAATTTTGACTTTTGAAGGAATTTCTTCGGTGGATAAAACACTTAGAGCTTTGGAGCCGTTTTCAGAATAAACCCTTGTCTTAATAGAATGTCGGGCAAATGTCGGGTGAAATTCCCTTGAAAATATTGCACTATATTTACTGCCATCGTACTATTGCTTCATAAATATTTAGAAATGAAACAACCAGAACTCGGTCGTAAAATATTAGAACTTCGAAAGCAAAAAGGCTTTACGCAAGAAGAACTTGTGGAGCAGTGTAATATTAATGTGCGCACCATTCAGCGAATTGAAGCTGGCGAAGTTACCCCGCGAAGTTTTACTTTGAAAACCATTTTGAATGTTTTGGGCGAAGATTTGGAAAACCTACAAGAATCTGAAGTTTCCGATTCTGAAAATTTCAATTTAAAGGAGATTAATTTTTCATCAATTTATCTGAAACTTGCATGGATTTGTGGCCTTATTTATTTTCTTTCTGGCTTTGTGGAATTCGCTGTGGATTATGCCCGATATTATGAGGATGAATTAATAATTTCCAAAGGAGCCTATATAAGTATGAAATTTATAGTGTTGCTAGCGTATATCTATTTTTTGTGGGGATTTGTTTTGAGTGGCGAAATCTTCAATAATTATTTACTGAAAATAGGCACTTACTTTTTAATTGGAACAACTATTTTGTTTTATGGATACGATATGGTTTCGCTTTATTTTGAGCCATTTTATATAGAATATGTTATAGTTACACAATCCATTTTCTGTGGAATTGGAGGTATTATTTTCGGTTTAGCATTGATGCGATTAAAAAAACCCATGGGGAAAATTCCGGAGGTTGCCGGCGGATTTGAAATAGTAAGTGGTATATTGTTTTCAATTGTTTTTATGGCGTGGTTGGGACTCATCTTTTTAATTCCGGCGGTAATTTTACAAATTATTTTGCTCTATAAAATTGAAGAATTTGTAAAGAATAAGAGTGCTGAAAACTCGAATAGTCAAAAATGATAAAATGCATTCTCAAAATGCTCCAACTTTTCCATTTTTTGGTTTTTCAAAACAGCAATAATATCAAAGCGAACTTCAACATCAAGTTCGTTTGAAACAATATATTCATTGGCGGCTTTTACCAAAAGTTTAATTTTTGCTGGGGTTACAAAACTCTGTGGATCCCCAAAAAAATCGCTGTTCCTTGTTTTTACTTCCACAATTACTACGGTTCCTTCTTCTTTTTGGGCGATAATATCGATCTCCGCTTTGTCGAAGAAAAAGTTACGTCGTAGGATTTTATACCCGCTCCGAAGCAAATATTGGGCTGCTATTTCTTCACCTATTTTTCCAAGTTCGTTGTGTGAAGCCATTAGATTAAGGATTTTAGATTGTTGAAATATGATTTTATGAAGTTGAAAATTGAAGATTGACAATTGAAGATTGAATATTAATTTTCACTTCCCTTCCGAAAATCAATGCTCTATTGTCTTTAATATGTCCTGCAGGGAAATTTGAAATTATGGGATAATTGTATTCTTTTACCAAATCTGTAATTATTTCCTCAGCCGTTTTTCCAAAGTAAACTTTGTTGTCCTTCATCTCTGTCATTCCACCAATTATAAGCGCTTTCAAGTTTTTTAGATAACCACTTCGCTTTAAATTCATCATCATTCGATCCATGTGATATAACATTTCGTCGAGATCTTCAATGAAAAGAATTTTGCCGTCGGTATTCATTTCCGAAGCACTTCCAACAAGTGAATAAAGTACCGATAAATTTCCACCAATCAATTCACCAGAATATGTTCCGTGCGAAATTTGGTAATTTTTCTGGTGAAACTCAATTTTATAATCTTCCCCAGACAAAACCTTCTGAATAGATTCTCTCGCTTCTTCAGTTTTATTTTCTATTTCCAAACACATTTGTGCGTGTAATGTTTCAATCCCAAAATTGTGAATGTGCGAATGCAAAACCGTTACATCGCTATAACCAATAATCCATTTTGGATTTTTCTTAAATTCAGTAAAATCCAGTTTATCGATGATTCGAATTGTTCCATAACCGCCGCGAGCGCACCAAATGGCCTTCACCTTTGGATCGTCAAGCATTTGTTGAAAATCTGCCGCGCGCAATTCATCGCTTCCCGCGAATTGGTTTTTTTCGGAACCGATGGTTTTGCCCAAAACGGCTTTCAAACCCCAACTTTCGACTAATTGAAGCGCAGGCTCTAATTCTTCTTTTGAAATTTTCCGAGCAGTGGAAACTATGGCAACTGTGTCGCCCTTTTGAAGTCTGTTTGGAGTAATCATGAATCTATTTAAAACCACAAATTACTACATTTATATGTACTTTTGTGCTTTCAAAAAAAATTATGGATCAGAACCCAAATAGATATACAATTACTGCCGCATTGCCCTATACAAACGGTCCAGTTCATATTGGCCATTTGGCGGGCGTTTACGTGCCAGCAGATATTTATGCGCGCTATCAAAGACTTCAGAATAAAGATGTTGCCTTTATTTGCGGAAGTGATGAACACGGCGTAGCCATTACATTAAAAGCGAAAAAGGAAGGAATTACGCCTCAACAAGTAGTGGATAAATACCACGCAATCATCAAAAAAAGCTTTGCCGATTTCGGGATTTCATTTGACAATTATTCGCGTACTTCGGCTGAAATTCATCATAAAACCGCTTCCGAATTTTTTAAGAAATTATATGAAGACGGAAAATTTATAGAAGAAGTTACCGAACAATTATTTGACGAAGAAGCCAACCAGTTTTTGGCAGATCGTTTTGTAGTGGGCACTTGTCCAAAATGTGGATTTGAGGAAAGCTATGGCGATCAATGCGAAAACTGCGGAACCAGCCACAATGCTACAGATTTGATAAATCCGAGAAGCGCCATTTCTGGTAATAAACCTATTCTGAAAGAAACAAAACACTGGTTTTTACCTTTAAACCTATATGAAGATTTCCTAAAACAATGGATTCTAGTTGACCATAAAAAAGATTGGAAAACCAATGTTTATGGCCAGTGCAAAAGCTGGATTGACGACGGTTTACGCCCACGCGCAGTAACTCGCGATTTGGATTGGGGAATTCCCGTGCCACTAAAAGATGCTGATGGAAAAGTGCTCTATGTTTGGTTTGATGCTCCTATCGGTTATATTTCTTCAACGAAGGAATGGGCAGAGAGGGAAGGCAAAAATTGGGAAGATTATTGGAAAGACGAAAACACCAAACTCCTTCATTTTATTGGGAAAGACAACATCGTTTTCCATTGCATTATTTTTCCCGCGATGCTGAAAGCGGAAGGAAGTTTTATTCTTCCGGACAACGTTCCAGCAAATGAATTTTTAAATCTGGAAGGCAACAAAATTTCTACCAGCAAAAATTGGGCGGTTTGGCTACACGAATATTTGGAGGATTTTCCAAACCAGCAAGATGTTTTGCGATACACTTTAACCGCAAACGCGCCGGAAACAAAGGATAACGACTTTACTTGGGCCGATTTTCAAGCGAGAAATAATAATGAATTAGTTGCCATCTTTGGAAATTTTATAAACCGCGTAATGGTTTTAACCGATAAATATTACGAAGGAATTGTACCGCAACCCTCAACTTTTTCAGAAGTTGACGAGCAGATTTTAAGCGAATTGAAGGCATATCCTACAGTGATAGCAAGTTCTTTGGAGCGTTATCGTTTCCGCGAAGCGCAGGGAGAATTGATGAACGTTGCCCGTCTCGGAAACAAATATCTTGCAGACGAAGAACCGTGGAAAACCATCAAAACCGATGAAGAACGCACCAAAACCGTGATGTATGTTGCATTGCAAATAGCTGCTGCTTTGGCTATTTTATGTGAACCTTTTTTGCCGTTTACTTCAGACAAATTAAAAAATATGCTCGCTTCGGCTCCGCTCAGCAACCGTACCCTGAGCGGAGCCGAAGGGTGGAAAGACGTTTCTTCAAAAACTGAACTTCTAAAACCTGGCCATCAAATAAACAAAGCCGAATTGCTTTTCAGCAAAATAGAAGACGAACAGGTTGAAGCGCAATTAGATAAATTGAAAAAAACTAAAATGGAGAATACAACAAACAATC
Source organism: Aequorivita sp. (assembly GCA_036724225.1). GTDB lineage: Bacteria > Bacteroidota > Bacteroidia > Flavobacteriales > Flavobacteriaceae > Aequorivita. Next base: position 12,275 of record DAIMFZ010000023.1, on the reverse strand, counting down.
AAGAGACTCCTTCGGCTGAAGGAGCCTCGGCATTGGTCTCGGCTGTTGCCGCGCAAAAAGAAACAATCCAATACGACGATTTTGCAAAACTCGATATGCGCGTGGGAACAATCATTGAAGCCGAAAAAATGCCAAAAGCCGATAAACTTTTGGTCTTAAAAATTGATACGGGAATTGATGTCCGCACCATCGTTTCAGGCATTGCACAGAGTTTTACTCCGGAAGAAATAATCGGTAAAAAAGTTACTGTTTTAGTAAATCTTGCGCCACGCGCGCTTCGTGGTGTGGAAAGTCAAGGAATGATTTTAATGACCGAAAATGGGGATGGGAAACTTGTTTTTTTAAATCCCGATGCCGATGGGGTTGAGAATGGGGCGACGATAAACTAATTTTCCTTTTAAATAATTACAGATCCTTCGATTTTGAGACAGTTTCTGTCCTTTCGGAGGATTTAATTTTTACAACAATGAAAACCATTTTAGATTTTATAACTTCCCAAACCCAACTTCCCCGAAAGAATATTGAAAACACAGTAAAACTTTTAAACGAAGACTGTTCAATTCCCTTTATTTCCCGTTACCGAAAAGAGTTGACAGGTAATCTTGATGAGGTTCAAATTGGCGATATTGTAAAATTTAAAGAGCAATTTGAAGCGCTGGAAAAACGAAAGACTGCAATCCTAAAATCGTTGGAAGAGCAAGAAGTTTTGACTTTGGAACTTCAGAAAAAAATTGAGGAAGCGATGGATTTAATCGCTTTGGAAGATTTGTATTTGCCCTATAAAAAGAAGCGAAAAACAAAAGCAGACACAGCACGCGAAAATGGTTTGGAGCCGTTAGCGAAAATTATAATGGCGCAAACCCGAAGTATTTCGAGTTCAGATATTTCTTCACTTGCTTCAAAATATATAAAAGGAGAAGTAAATTATGAGGAAGAAGTCTTGGAAGGCGCACGACACATTATTGCTGAATGGATCAACGAACGCACCGATATTCGGAACATGCTTCGAAATCAATTGGAGCGGTTCGCAGTTATTTCAACGAAAGTTGTCAAGAAGTTTGAAGAAGACGAAAAAGCTCAGAAATTCCGCGATTATTTTGATTGGAACGAAGCTTTAAATAAAATTCCGTCGCACAGATTATTGGCAATTCTGCGCGCAACTTCGGAAGGTTTTATTCGCCAAAAAATAGAAATTGATGACGAAAAAGCCATTTCAAATATTGAAAATCGCGTTGTAAAACAGAACGATGCCGCTTCAAAACAAATTAAGCTTGCGATTGAAGATAGCTACAAACGGCTGTTGTTTCCGGCGCTTTCCAATGAAATTTTAATTTCCGCAAAGGAAAAAGCGGATGAAACTGCTATCAACGTCTTCGTCAAAAACCTAAAACAACTTTTGCTCGGTTCGCCTTTGGGCGAAAAACGGGTTTTGGCAATTGATCCTGGTTTTAGAAGTGGTTGTAAAATAGTTTGCCTCGATGCCCAGGGCGGTTTGCAACACAACGAAACCATCTATCCGCATCCTCCAAAAAGTGATACTTCAACTGCGATGAAAAAGATAAGTTCGCTGGCCGATGCCCATAAAATTGAAGCAATCGCAATCGGAAACGGAACGGCTTCGCGGGAAACGGAACAATTCATAAAACGAATCCATTTTAAAAACGACATACAGGTTTTTGTGGTTAGCGAAGCCGGCGCGTCAATTTATTCGGCTTCAAAAATTGCGCGCGATGAATTCCCGAATTACGATGTTACCGTTCGCGGCGCTGTTTCTATTGGTCGCCGTTTGCAGGATCCGCTGGCGGAATTGGTAAAAATTGACGCTAAATCAATCGGTGTTGGGCAATATCAGCACGATGTGGATCAATCAAAGCTGAAAAGTTCGTTAGATACTTCAGTGGAATTATGTGTTAATTCGGTTGGCGTAAACATTAATACCGCAAGTGTTCCGCTGCTGAGTTATGTTTCAGGAATCGGTCCAAAACTTGCTGAAAATGTGGTGAATTATCGCGAGGAAAATGGCGCATTTGCTTCTCGCGAAGAAATTAAAAACGTGCCTCGATTGGGCGGAAAAGCTTTCGAACAAGCTGCTGGATTTCTTCGAATAAAAAATGGTAAAAACCCATTGGACGATTCATCCGTGCATCCCGAAAGTTATGCGGTAGTTTCAAAAATGGCGAAGGATGAAAAAGTAAAAGTTTCAGAATTGATTGGCAATAAAGCACTTCTTCAGAAAATAAATCTTGAGAAATATATTTCGGAAAAGACGGGCCTTCCAACGCTAAAAGATATTCTAGGCGAACTGGAGAAACCCGGTCTCGACATTCGCGAACAGGCAAAAGTGTTCACTTTTAATCAAAATATAAGAACGATAACCGATTTGCAGGAAGGGCAATTACTGCCTGGAATTGTAAACAACATCACTAATTTCGGGTGTTTCGTTGATATTGGAATAAAGGAAAGTGGGCTGATTCACGTTTCGAATCTTGCCGACGCTTTCGTTACAGATGTTAACAAGCACGTGCATTTGCACCAACAAATTATTGTAAAAGTGCTGGAGGTTGATGTGGATCGAAAGCGAATTCAACTGAAACTTCACAAATAAAATCGACTTGTTAATTATTTTTAAATGTTGGCTTAAGTAATCGCGCAACGATTATTTAAGACTAATTTTGCGCGTTTATTTTAATCTACTCAAATTCAGTTTTATGACAAAGCCCAGAATTGCCCTTGTCATCGGTATAGTTTGTATTTCCATTTTTCCTATTTTGGTAAGACTCAGTTTGTCGCCGGGGGTTATTTCGGCTTTTTACAGAATGGCGATTGCCGCGGCGCTGTTGGTTCCGTTCACTGTTTTGACTGGAAAAATGAAGATTCCATCATTGAAGATTTTGTTGCTGACCGTTCTTTGCGGTGCCATTTTCGCTGGCGACGTTGCGGTTTGGAATATCGCCATCCAACAATCCACCGCTACACAGGCCACATTGCTCACTAATCTTTCACCCGTTTGGGTTGGGGTTGGCGCGTTTTTCTTCTTAAAAAATAAACCGACATTTAACTTTTGGATAGGAACCGCAATTGCGATTTTTGGGATGATCACGTTGGTAGGTTTTCGATTTTTTGTGGAATTAGATTTTGACATCGCCTTTTTGTTTGCAATACTTTCGGGAATATTTTATGCTATTTATATGTTGCTCAGCAAGCACGTGCTATACGACGTAGAAGTGCTTCCGTTTATTACTGTTAGCACGTTTTCATCGGCTGTTTTTTTAGCAATTTTAAGTTATTTTATTGGCCAACCTTTTTCGGGTTTTAGCAATATGGGGTGGTTTGTTTTGGTAGTTCAGGGTGTTGTGTGCCAATTGCTGGCGTGGCTTCTCTTGGGATATGCAACCAAACATATGAGGGCGACACGTGTTTCGGTCAGCCTTTTGGGGCAAGCTGTTTTGACGACTATTTTGGCGTGGCTTTTTATTGGCGAAGAAGTGAGTTTTCAAATGATTTTGGGTGGAATTATTTTGCTTTTTGGTATTCGGATCACTTTTTACAATAAACCATTTCCTTTCTTAGGAAGAAATAATAGCAGTGGAGAACCCGCTTAAAAAATTAGATCAATTTCGTTGAAATGATTTTCACGGGACAGGCTTTTGCTGCTTGTTCGCAGGTTTCAAATGCTGAATTATCTGCAATTTTCAGCGTAAAAAATCCTCTTTTTTCTTCGGAATGTAGCAGTACGGTTTTCCCGTCTTTTTTTGACATTCGGAAATAAGCCGGCGCCAACTCAACACAATAATTGCAGCCAATACATTTGTTCCGCTGAAGAGTTACGACCACCATTACGAAGCTACAATTTTATACAACTTATCTGAGGGGCGCACTCGAAAAGGTGTTGGAATCGTGCAAGAATCCCCTTTTTTTGCGGTGGCAAGTGCTTCGTCATTAACAAGCATTTCAGAAAGGTCAAATTCCTTGGCACCAGTAGTTGGGCCTGTAATCAGGATTTTATCGCCTAAATTTAAATCGTATGCTTCAATCCTAAATTCAGCAATTTTGGTTTTTGGAAAATAATGGATGCCTTTGCCAATATACACTTTTTTCTGTGTGGCTTGTGAACCTTCGGTATTGCTCCATTCCCCCAGTTTTTGGCCTAAATAATATCCACTCCAAAATCCGCGATTGTAAACCTTTGCCAGTTCGGTCATCCAATGTTCCACTTTTTCTTCGGAATAGGTTCCGTCATAATAAGCATCAATGGCTTCGCGATAGGTTTTGGTTACCGTTGCCACATATTCCGGGGCGCGACCGCGGCCTTCAATTTTTAGGACTTTTACACCAGTTTCAATCACTTGATCCAGAAAATCTACCGTGCAAAGATCTTTGGGCGACATCATATATTCGTTGTCCAGTTCAATCTCAAAACCCGTTTCTTGATCAATTACCGTATATTTTTTTCTGCAATTTTGCTTACAAGCCCCACGGTTTGCCGAAGAATTATACGAATGTAAACTCAAATAGCATTTTCCCGAAACAGCCATACACAGTGCGCCGTGGCCAAAAATCTCAACTTCAACCAAATTTCCTGAAGGGCCTTTCACTTCTTCTTTTTCGATTTGTTCAGTAATTTTTTTCACTTGTCGCAGGCTTAACTCTCGGCTCATCACCATTGTATCGGCAAAAAGTGCGTAGAATTTTACCGTTTCGATATTGGTAATATTTATTTGGGTTGAAATGTGTACTTCCATCCCTATCTGCCGTGCGTAGGCAATCACAGCTTGGTCCATCGCAATAACTGCGGTAATTTCAGCTTTCTTCGCAGCATTTAGAATCGTTTTTATTACCGAAAGATCGTGGTCGTAAATAATGGTGTTCAGCGTGATGTAGGTTCTCACATTTTGCTTTTTGCATCGTTTTGCAATTTTCGAAAGATCACCTGTAGTAAAGTTGATACTTGCTCGGGCACGCATATTTAACTGTTCCACGCCAAAATAGACGGAGTCCGCGCCGTTGTCCAAAGCTGCTTGCAACGATTCAAAATTACCGGCCGGAGCCATCAATTCTATTTTTCCGGAAGAAGTCATTTGCTGAAAAATTTTAAAAATGACTACAAAATTCGGACTTGTTTTTCTTTTGAAATATGATATTTGTTAGGTTCGGTTGAAATACCGCATCCGTTTTGCAGATTTTGAATCGTATTTGACTGCCAATTTTATTAATCACAAATTTTAAAACAAGTTTTCAACTTCCCAAGTACAGGCCAAGTTTTATCTTCCAATACGGCATTTTCTCTTTAAAATATTCAAAATACGGTTTTAATGCTTCGGGATTTTCGAGTTTTGCTTTCGCTTCTTTTATCTGCTGAATTTCTTCGGAAGAAATAAATTGAAAAAGATCTATTTCTGTTCCGGCGTCGTGCATTTTCATAAAATGACCATACACCGAGTCTTCAGAAATTCCGCGTTGTGCGGCAATTTCTGAAACAGAAAGATTGTCATTAAAAAACATTTTATAACTGCGCGCGTGGGTTGGCAAATCAGTAATCAAACCGTCCAAATGACGATTGATCACTTTTAGAAAATCATCTGCATATTTTTCAAGTTTGGCTTCCCCGACTCCGGAAATTGTTGCAAATTCTTCACGGGTTCGTGGTCTTTTGTATTCCATATCTTCCAAACTAGCATCGCTGAAAACTACGAAAGCAGGCTTATTTAATTCTTGTGCGAGTTTCAAACGTAACTCCCTTAGTTTATCAAAAAGGTCTGCGCGTTTTCGGGGAGCTCTTTCGGTTTTCACGATTTCCACTTCTTGAATGATGTTCGCCAACCGTACTTTTTTGCCCTCAAACAAAACCTTTTTGGCAAGAGGTGTTAATAGCAATCGTCCATTTTCGTGAAAATAGATTTGCAAAACACCTTGGTTCAAAAGTTGGATGGCATATTGTTGCAAGTCGCGCCAAGCAATGTCTTTCGCTGCTCCAAAGGTTTTTATTTTTTGGTAACCTTTGTCAAAAACCTGTGCGTTTTGTGAACCGCGGAGCACGTCCAAAACCATTCCCAATGCTTCTTGCTCCTGCAAACGCGCTACGGCAGAGCACACTTTTTGGGCTATAAGCGTACCGTCAAAATATTTGGGTGGGGTTTTGCAGATATCGCAATTGCCGCAATCTTCAGTTATATGTTCTCCGAAATAACCGAGCAACGCTTTTCTTCGGCAACTCAATGCTTCGGCATATTGCTGCATTCGTTCCAGTTTGGCCAATTGATATGTTTCCGTTTCGGTGCCTTCGGCAAACTTCCGAAGCATAATTACATCAGCAAAACTGTAAAAAAGAATGGTGTGTGCGGGCAGACCATCGCGTCCACTCCGGCCAATTTCCTGATAATATCCATCAATATTTTTTGGCATGTTATAATGGATCACCCAGCGAACGTTGCTTTTGTCAATTCCCATTCCGAAAGCGATAGTGGCAACAATTATAGGTGAAATATCGTTGATAAAATTTTCTTGAATTTGAGTTCTTTCTTCGGAAGTCAATCCTGCGTGGTATGCTTCAGCTTTATAACCTTTTGAGGCGAGTGCTGCAGCGAGTTTCTCTGTACTTTTCCGGCTGAGGCAATAAATAATGCCACTTTCATCTGTATGTCTTTTCAGAAAATCGAGAATTTGTTTGTTGCGGTTTTGGCCGGGCCGAACGTCTAAATATAAATTTGGACGATCAAAAGAAGCAATAAAAGTTTTGGCTTCGAGAACTGAAAGTTGTGTGGCAATATCTTCACGCGTGGCGCGATCTGCCGTAGCAGTTAAAGCAATCAAAGGAACGTTGGGAAATCGCTCTTTCAAACTTCCCAGTTGCGTATAAGCAGGCCGAAAATCGTGGCCCCAAGTAGAAATACAGTGCGCCTCATCAACGGCGAAAAGACTGATTTTTATTGTATTCAGAATAAAATTCAAGAGTGGAAGACTTTCCGGAGCTACATATAACAACTTTAAATCTCCGTTTTGTAAATCTTTTAAAACTTGCTGTTGTTCGTCATAGGGTTGTGAGCTGTTGAAAAAAGTTGCGGAAATCCCGTTCGCTTTCAAGGCATCCACTTGATCCTTCATTAAAGCGATTAATGGAGAAATCACAATCGCTGTTCCTTCCAAAGCCAAAGCCGGCAATTGAAAACACAGCGATTTACCGCCACCCGTGGGCATGATGGCAATGGTATCTTTTTGATTTAAAACATTATTTATGATTTCTTCCTGATTCGGAAGAAATTTGTCGTAACCGAAATGCGTTTTGAGCTGATCGAATATGCTTAGCTGGGTATTTGTTTCCATTGTTGTAAAAATAGCGATTCAAACTTTAAAAAAATAAGCCCCCACAAAAAGCGGGGGCTTGAATGGCCAGTCATTTATTTACTCCCCAGCATGACTAGCTCGTTGCAAAATACTTCGGTTATATAATGTTTGTTGCCTTCCTTATCGTCCCAAGAACGATTGGTTAGCTTTCCTTCAATAACAATTTCTTGCCCTTTGGAAATATAGGTTTCAACTACATTTACAAGGCCTGGTCTTTTCACAACAACATTGTGCCAGTAAGTGTGTTCCACTTTTTTACCTTCTTTGTCTTTGTAACTGTCATCTGTGGCCATTGAGAACTTGGCCATTTTATTGCCATCGGCAAATGTTACAATTTCTGGGTCTTGACCCAATCTTCCAATCAACTGTACTTTGTTTCTAAGTGCGTTCATGATTTCTAATATTTAATGTTAAACAATTGATACTATCGAACTTCATTTTATTCGACAGGACAAACTTACATTGGCTTCCAAATTTTAGTTGGTTGTTACTTATTTACTTTCGTTTATAGTTGTTTGTAGTCGTTTGGAAACGGATAATAATACTGAAACAACCGAATTTTGCCACAAAATCCAATTAAAACTCAGAAGTACTTTCCGTCAAGAATTTTTACCATTCTTTTGAAACCCTTTCGTGCTTCACTTGTTATCTTTGCAATTCATAAAAATTAAATCATGCCAAAAGGAGTCCTCCTCGTAAACCTCGGTTCGCCGGACAGTACCAACCCAAAAGACGTAAAAAAATATTTAGATGAATTTTTGATGGATCCGCGTGTAATCGACGTGCCTTTTTGGTTCCGTTCGTTTTTGGTTCGGGGTATTATTTTGAATACCCGCCCAAAAAAATCTGCGGAAGCTTATCAAAAAATCTGGTGGGACGAAGGGTCGCCTTTAATTGTCATTTCAGAACGTCTTCAGAAAAAAATTCAGAAAAAAACAACCGTTCCAGTAGCTTTGGCGATGCGCTACGGAAGTATGACTTTGAAAAAAGGGCTACAGGAATTAGTGAATCAGGGCGTTGATGAAGTGTTGACCATTCCGCTCTATCCACAGTTTGCAATGGCAACCACCGAAACTATTGACGTAAAAGTTGAAGAACTTAAAAACGAATTTTTTCAGCAGCTGCAAATTACTTCGCTTGCGGCATTTTACAACAAACCAGAATATATTGAAGTGCTTTCAAAGAGCATTTCAGAAAAACTGGAAAATTTGGATTATGAACATCTTTTGTTCAGCTACCACGGCGTTCCCGAAAGACATATCCACAAAAGCGACATCACTAAAAGCCACTGTAAAATTGATGGAACATGCTGCATTTCGGCTTCCCCAGCACATGAATTTTGCTATCGTCATCAATGTTTGAAAACTACCGCTTTGGTTGCCGAAAAACTCAATTTACAAGCAGGCACTTTTTCAACCTCGTTCCAATCACGTTTGGGTTTTGATCCTTGGCTGAAGCCGCCAACCGATAGAACTATAGAGCGTTTGGGACTTGAGGGAACTAAAAAAATGGCGATCGTTACCCCAGCATTCGTAAGCGATTGTTTGGAAACGTTGGAAGAAATAGCAATGGAAGGCCAAGAAATTTTCCACGAAGCGGGCGGAAAGGAATTTACCGTAATCCCCTGTTTAAATGACCGCGACGATTGGGCCGAGGTGCTAACTGGATGGATAGATCATTGGCGAATTGTGGATGTAAAAACTGCGATTGCCTAAGTATTCTTTATTTTCTTTTGTTATTTTTTGGTATCAGCATTGAATCAAGGTGTATTAGTTTTTGCTTAAAATTTTGAATAAAAAATAATAACAACGAATGAACAATAAATCTGCCGCACTGGGAACAGATTCCATAGGAAGTCTATTGATTAAACAAGCCGTGCCTGCCTCAATTGGTATTTTGGTGATGTCGCTGAATATATTGGTGGACACCATTTTTGTGGGAAACTGGATTGGTTCAATTGCCATTGCTGCAATAAATGTGGTTTTGCCCGTTTCGTTTTTTATCGCTGCGCTTGGAATGGCAATAGGTATTGGGGGATCTTCCATAATTTCACGCGCTTTGGGGGCAAATAATAAAGAGCGCGCGTTAAAAACTTTTGGCAATCAAATCACTTTAACATTGCTTTTATCTTCCGCAATGGTAATTTTCGGATTAGTTTTTATAAACGAATTGATTCCCATTTTCGGTGGAAAAGGAGATATTTTTGAGCCCGCAAAAATATATTACCGCATTGTGCTTTATGGTGTTCCGCTTTTGGCGCTTTGTATGATGGGCAACAATGTGATCCGTGCCGAGGGAAAACCAAAATTCGCTATGATCGCAATGATTATACCTTCCGTGGGGAACCTTGTTTTAGACTATATTCTTATCAACCTTTTGGATATGGGAATGGCGGGAGCGGCTTGGGCCACCACCATTTCGTATGGTTTGTGTTTCCTGTATGTGCTCTATTTCTTTATGAGCGATAAATCGGAGCTGAAAATAAGTCTGCCACATTTTGGGCTTGATGGCTCTATTATCAAAGAAATGTCCGCTCTGGGTTTTGTCACACTATCGAGACAGGCTGCAGTTAGCGTGACTTATCTATTAATGAACAACATCCTGTTTAATCTGGGGGGCGCAGCTTCCGTTGCTGCTTATGGTATTATTGGTCGCATGCTAATGTTTGCGCTTTTCCCTGTTTTGGGCGTAACCCAAGGATTTTTGCCCATTGCGGGCTATAATTATGGTGCACATAAATTTCCACGGGTCCGTGAAAGTATCAACAAAGCAATTTTGTATGCCGGGAGTTTAGGGCTCACTATTTTTGCAGTAATAATGCTTTTTCCCGAAGCTATTGTTTCGGTTTTTACAAATGATGCTGCTATTCTTTCCGAAACCCCACATTATATGCGCTGGGTTTTTGCGGCCACGCCAATTATTGCAATTCAATTGATTGGCTCTGCCTATTTTCAGGCTATTGGGAAAGCCGTCCCTGCGTTGTTGCTCACACTTACGCGACAAGGATTCTTCTTTATCCCTTTGATTTTTATTCTGCCACATTTTTTTGGCGAGCTGGGCGTTTGGATTTCCTTTCCGGCGGCCGATGTGCTTTCAACCATTGTTACAGGCTATTTTTTGAATCGGGAAATTCGGAAAACATTAAAGGAATAGATTTTAAAACTATAAATTTATAAAAGATTTTAAACGAATTAATGGAACAATACTACCCCTACATAAAATCTCTTCACCTCATCTTTGTCATCACTTGGTTTGCGGGGCTTTTCTATATTGTCCGTTTGTTTGTCTATCAAATTGAAGCTTCCCAAAAACCTTCCCCTGAAAAGGAAATTTTGGGAGAACAATTGAAAATAATGGCTGCCCGACTTTGGAATATCATCACTTGGCCCTCAATGATTTTGGCAATTTTCTTTGGGATTTGGCTCATCTACATGCGCATGTTTTTTTTGGGCGACGCTTGGATGCAAGTAAAACTGGTTTTCGTAGTCCTTTTAATAATCTACCAATTCAAATGTCACCAAATATTCAAACAGCTTCAAAAGGGAGTGGTGAAATATTCTTCAAACTATATGCGCCTTTTCAATGAAGTACCCACAATCATCCTGTTTGCCGTAGTCTTTTTAGTTATTTTAAAGGATGGCACCAATTGGATTTATGGAACCGTTGGCATTATAATCTTTGCCATTTTGTTGATGATGGGCTATAAAATTTACAAAAGAATTCGAGAGAATAAAAATTGATTTTTTTCGATTTTTGGGATTTGACCCCTCGACTGCGCTCGGGATGACATTTTTTTGGAATTTTAAAACTTTGGGGCTTTCCACTATGGTTTAATTATTGCTATCTTTCTTTCTTCAAAAAAATGTAAATGTACTTTTACAAAAAATCGCTCCGCACCCGTATTTTTCTTTCTATGTTCCTTTTGGTTTTGGGGGCTTCGGTGCTCATTGCAATCGTTACCGTTTTTCAATATAAAGAAGAGGCACAGGATTATCACCGTGACCGTTTGTTAAGAAAGGAAGCTGCCATACGCGAGAACATAAATTACGTTCTAAAAACCACTACTTATCCTGTTGAGACTGACCAGATTCCGCTCATTTTTAAAGATAAAATATACGAAATAAAAGATATCCACAGCCTGGAGATTTTTCTGTACGATCTGGACGGAAACTTTTTAAAATCATCAAAACCTTCTTTTTTTAAAGATACCGTTTCCCCAAAAATTCCGAAATACGCTTTGGAAGCGCTTCAAAATTCATCTACAAAAAGCTATATTAAGGAATTTGAGGAAGGCGGGCAAAAATACCAGTCTTCCTATACCTACATTACCGATAGTTACTTTAAACCGTTGGCAATCCTAAATTTGCCCTATATTGAAGACGATGGGTTTATAACAAATGAGCTTACCGAATATCTTTACAGACTGGGCATAGCGTACTTTTTAATGTTGATTGCTGCGATTGCAATTTCCTATTTTCTTTCAAAATACATTACACGTTCATTGATGGAAATAAGTGAAAAACTTACTGAAACCCGTTTCGATACACGCAACAAAAAAATCCACCTCAGCGATACGCCAACTGAAATTTCAACCATTGTTACCGCCTACAACGGCATGATTGACGAACTGGAAAACAGCGCCGCCCAACTTGCCGCCAGTGAACGCGAGACCGCGTGGCGCGAAATGGCGAAACAAGTTGCACACGAAATTAAAAACCCATTGACACCTATGCGGCTTACCGTGCAAAATTTCCAAAGAAAATTTGATTGCAATGATCCGGATATTGATAAAAAAATGACGGAATACACCAATACATTACTTCAGCAAATTGATACGTTGAGCTCTATTTCATCTGCCTTTTCTACCTATGCAAAAATGCCCGCCCAACAAGATGAAACTTTGAACGTGGTAAAAATAACTAAACTGGCTCTCG
>DAIMFZ010000022.1:5732-19049 GCA_036724225.1 Aequorivita sp. | reverse complement strand
TGTAACTGTCTATCAACAATTTTTTCAGCTCGTCGTTATTTGCATTGTTCGGATATTTTTCAATAAACGAAAGCAAAACTTGTGGCGTGCTTTTATAGCTGTTGCCAATTTCATAACTCAATTTCGCATAATTCAAATAAGCATCTTCCTGAATTTCGGGGCTGAAATCCATTTCCGAAGCATTCTTAAAAGCGTTCAGCGCTTCCTGTTTTTTATCGAGTTTCAAATAACTTTCCGCCAAGTGGTAATAGGCATTTTGGGCAACGGCATTTTTTCCGTCCACAATTTTATTGAACTCACCAATGGCACTTTCGAAATCGCCTTCTTTGTAATAAGCGTATCCCAATTGGTAATAATCCGTATTGCTCCACTTACCGCGCGTGCCTTTATATTCCTTTAAATACGGCACGGCTTCGGCGTATTTACCGAGGTTGAAATAGCTTTCGCCAATAATTTTTGAAAGCTGGCTCTTTTCCGCTGGACTGGATTTATTAAATTGCTCCTTTCCCATATCGATGGCTTTTTGGAAGTTGCCGAGCTTGAAATTCATATCTGCTTGATAATAACTAAGATCTTCGGAATAGCGCTCCTCGCCTTTTACTTCCTCAAAATTCTTGTTGGCTTCCTCATAATCATCGCCTTCGTAAGCAATAAAACCTAAATAGTATTTGGCCTGCGACCCGTATTTTTCAGAGGTTGAAACCTTGTTGAAATAGGTTTTCGCATCGTCATATCGCTTCGCCTTAAAATAGGCATACCCATTGTTGAAATTGAAACGGTCCTGCTCGCTTCGGCTCAAACTTCCTTCATCAACTTTTTCGTACCATTTTTGGGCGTGGGAATATTTTCCGTTTTCAAAATAAAAATTCGCCACATGAATATATGCCGAATTCCGCTTCAAACTCGTGGGATATTTCTCCACAAATTCCTCCATCAGTTGATCCGCATTTTGCTGATTCAGCCTAACTGCCGCATTGGCAATGTAATAGGCGCAATCGCTTTGTACGGTTTCGTTATTGCTGCTGTTTTTTATTTTGTCGAAAAGACTTTGCGCAGCTAAATATTGCCCGTTATTGTAGAGTTCCAACGCTTGGTTGAAGTTGGCAAGGTCGTTTGTGAAGACCGCTGTTTGCTGCGAAAATGATGAAAATGAGAGGAATAGAAAAAGCGAAAAGACAAGAAATTTCTTTATCATTATTTACAGTTTTTATGGCGTAAAGATATTTAACTTTAAATGTAGCTTTCGGCGATACTGTAAACTTTTAAGGTTTAATTAACGAATGATTTTTTGTTGGATTTTCTTGGGAATATAACGGTGTAAAAGTGAAATAAGTATATTGTGAATATGTAAAACCCGAAAGCTCTCAGAGACCTTTGAGGTTTGATACTTCAATTCCTTAAAAATACCGTAATTTTAAAACTTTACAAATTCTAAAAGCATTGTTATGAAAAGATTATTGATTTTCACCATCCTCTTATTCTCACTTTCCGTCTCTGCGCAGCGCAATCCCTTTTCAAATCTTACTGAGAAAAACGGTAAAATAGGCATCGGCACCAACGCTCCCGACGAGCTTTTAACAGTAAAAGGAAAAATCCACACCCAAGAAGTTCGGGTAGATTTGGACGGAGCCGTGGCACCCGATTATGTTTTTGAAAAGTATTTCAATGGTTTTTCAGAAATGATGCCTGAATATAAATTGATTTCCTTAGAAGAGCTGGAAGCCTTTTTAAAGGAAAACAAGCACTTGCCAAATGTGCCTTCGGCCGAAACGATGCAAAATGAAGGAATTTCGCTGAAAGAAATGAATTTGATTCTGCTTCAAAAAATTGAAGAGCTAACACTTTATACCCTTCAGCAGCAAAAGGAAATTGATGCGCTGAAAGAAAAAATCCTGAAAAAGTAAATTAGTAGTAGTTGGCAGTTGCAGTTGGCAGTTATTCAGATTACTTTTGAAAACGAAATCGTTAATCGTAAATCTAAAATCCAAATGTCCAATACTGTATTATTTTTAAAAGACGCATCCATTTTTCAAGGTGAAAATCTGGTTTTGTCCGATGTTTCAGTTTCAGTGGAAAAAGGTGAATTTGTTTACCTCATCGGCAAAACTGGAACCGGAAAAAGTAGCTTTATGAAAACGCTTTACGGCGACTTGCCCCTAACGAAAGGCGAAGGAAATATTGTGGGCTATGATTTGGCTACGCTTAAAGAAAAGGACATTCCTTTTTTACGCAGAAAACTGGGCGTGGTTTTTCAGGATTTTAAATTGCTGAATGACCGGACGGTGAGTGACAACCTACATTTTGTGCTAACAGCAACTGGCTGGAAGGACAAAGCGGCAATAGAAACTAGGATAAATGAAGTGCTTTCAAAAGTTGATATGAAAACAAAAGCGTTCAAATATCCTTATCAACTTTCTGGTGGCGAACAACAGCGTGTTGCCATTGCCCGGGCACTTTTGAACGACCCAGAACTTATTTTGGCCGATGAGCCAACGGGAAACCTGGACCCACAGACCAGCGTGGAAGTAATGGAGGTTTTGCGCGAAATAAACAAAAACGGCAACACTATTTTAATGGCAACACACGATTATGCCCTGCTTTTAAAATATCCTTCCAAAACCCTGAAATGTGACGAAAACCAGATTTTTGAAGTTGTGCAGAAAACGGTTTGAAAATAAGTGATCCGTGTTCAGTCGCTGTTTTGAGTCGCAGTCGCAGTTTTCAGTTGCAGTGTTCAGTAGCAGTGTTCAGTAGCAATGTGCAGAAGTAGTTGATCTTTGTCCCAAACTGTCGTGATTCCAAACATCGTGGTTCAAAACGTCAAATTTTTCTTCAATCCTTCAAAATACTTGGATCCCTGAGATGCAATTCACATTCTTTTTGAAGTGAAGGATCAATCTTTAGATGGATTCTTCCTTTATCATTGGGTCTTAAAACAGTGTTTTGGGAAATGACGATTCTTTTCTTCGAAGTTAAATCCAATGTTGCATTTTCGGTGAATTGCTGGTTTTTCAGCAGTACTTCAGAAATAGAAGTGAGTTTGAAATCCCACCGACTGAAACGTTGGTTTTCAATTTTAACGGGTTCTTTTTCGGCAAACATATCAAAAACCATTTTTACGGCGCGGCCTGTGTTGAGCATCCCGGCGCCATACATTCCTACATAGGGTTTGTTGGGCACCGCATCGTCAATATTTGTGGAAGTAAGCTTAAGGATGCTCTCCACCTCTTCCGCAGGAAGGCATGGATAAAGCGAAAACATAAGTCCGATTGTGCCACTAACTACTGGTGCAACAATGGATGTTTGGTTATACTCGGTTGTTTTAAGGCTGTTTTCTAGTTTAAGCTTGCCGTAAAGAAAAAGTCCAGTTCCTGGAGCCACTATATCTATTTTTGTGTTTAAATTGCTGATACTGATAGGGTAAAGCTCAGGAATCTGGGTTGTATCATTATTTTTAAAACCACCTGTCTGCCCCACATAATACCGAATGTCTTTTATGTAATAGATGTCTTTATCCTTTAAATACTGAATATTTTCAGTAAAGTTTTCATACCTGTGGGAAGCCGAAGAAACCGAAATCACTTTGTCATAAGATGCTGGATAATAGAATTTTTTTCCTTGGGCCGAGGAAAATGGTGCGTTGTGACCAATGGCTACCACCACTGTGCCATTCTCCATCATTTCATAAATAGCTTGTTGCGCAGTTTCATAGTAATGTGTCAGTCCCCAACTGCAATTAATCACTTTCACTCCCATTTTTGAAAGTTCAACCAATTGTTCCAAAGTATCATAATGGTCGTATGTGGTGGTATAAATACTGCAATCATAACAAATTCCGGGCGCACCAAAACCATTGTCACCTCGCCCTGCCGCAATTTCTGCTACCGAAATTCCATGGCCGCCAGCCTTAAAGGATTCTCGTACAACTTTGGTTTTACCAGCAAACTCAATATCGTTTGGATCCAAGGATCCATCTGAAATTCCAATTATAACATCCCTAGATCCAGTCGTGTAATACCAAGCCTTGGGCACATCCAAAAAATCGAGATAATCAAAACGCAATTGTACGCCCAAATTTTCGCCTATGGTACTGGTAAGACCATAATCATTGGGCTCAAATATTTTTTTGTCCTCCTCAGCTATCAGTTCCCCGAACTCAAAAAGATTGGAAACGTTCTGCAATAAATTGGTCATCAAGGCGGGATTATCGGCAACGACAAAAAAAGTTTTTTTGAGGTTCTCTTTTTTAGCGTTTCTCCAAGTTTTTTTGAAGATTTTGATTTTATAATTTTTCAAAGCCGCTTTCAATCTGGCGTCATTCCCAGTGTAAGTCAAGTAATTTCCTTTCTTTTCAAATGTCGGCACAAAAGAAGTGTCGCGCGCCCTAAGGTAAAACCACGCATCTTGCTGGGCGTTCGCCGAAAATGTAATAAGAAAAATCAGCGAAAATAGAAATAGGATACGCACGTACAATACATTTTCCACAAGGTACTTATTTTTTCAAAATTGAAGAAACATCGAAATTTAAAAGTCCATTTGGATCCATAATTTTTCCGCATCCAAAAAAGATTGCCGTATTTTAGCGGCATGTACCAAACGCTTAAAAAAGTTGCACTATCTGTGTTCCCGAAAAAAATGCTCTTTGAAAATGAGATTTTTTTTCGCTCCATTTTTTTATTCCACTTAGCTGGAAAAAATCATGAATGTACGATTTGTGGCCGCGGAAATAAAATGTTTATGGAGATTCCCGATGGCGACCTACTCTGCCCTTTTTGCGGAAGCCGTTCGCGCACTCGAAGACTGTATTCCATTTTAATAGAAAACAATTTAATCAACGGGAAAATCCTTCATTTTTCACCTTCGCGAAGTATTTACCGATTGTTGAAGAAAAACCCGAACACAACTTATTTCAGCACCGATTATGAAGATGAATTTATTGCCGAATACAAATATGACATCACTCAAATTCCTTTGGAAAACAATTTTTTCGACCTGATAATCTGCTATCATATTTTGGAACATATTGAAGACGATAAAAAAGCGATTGAAGAATTGCAACGTGTTTTAAAACCCAACGGAATTTGCGTAATCCAAACTCCATTTAAGGAAGGTGACATTTACGAAGATTTTTCAAAAAAAACTCCGACTGCACGGCTGGAAGCTTTTGGACAGGAAGATCATGTGCGTATCTATTCAGTAGAAGGATTGCATAAAAGGTTGAAAGAAAATGGATTCCAAAATGTTGAAATCAAAACTTTTTCAGCAAATGAGCGTTACGGGTTTATGGAAGAAACCGTATTATTCGCCAAAAAATGATTTCCATCCTTATCCCGACATATAATTACAACATTTTTTCATTGGCAGAAAACTTGCGCGAACAGTGCGAAAAGGCGAATATTGATTATGAAATTCTGGTTTTGGACGATGCTTCCACTGACGAAAAAACTTTGGAAGAAAACTCAAAAATAAATTCATTTCAAAATTGCAGTTTTCAAATTTTAAGTGAAAATATCGGCAGAAGTAAAATCCGCAATCTATTGGCGGAAAAAGCAAAATTTGAATGGTTATTATTTTTGGATGCTGATACTTTTCCTTCCAATCCTGAATTTATCACAAAGTATTTAGCTGCTTTTTCAAAAGAGGCTTCTGTTATTTTCGGTGGAATTGAGTACCCAAAAAAAACTTCAGAAAATTTCAGTTTAAGGCACAAATACGGCACAGTGCGTGAAAGTCTGCCACTCGCCGAGCGAATCAAAAATCCGTATAAAAGTTTTATAACAATGGGCTTCGCCATTAATAAAGAAATTTTTAAGAAAATAAAATTCAACGAAAAACTGGCAGGTTACGGTTACGAAGATTCTGTTTTTTCATCCGAGCTTCAAAAAAATAGCATCGTCATGCTACATATTGACAATCCCGTAATTCATTTGAATTTGGAAGCAAATGAAGATTTCATAAAAAAATCAGAGATGGCACTTCAAAATTTGATGAATTTTTATCACGCAGAAGAAATTGATGGGGAAACCGTAAAAATCCTGAAGACATATTTAATACTTAAAAGACTTAATCTTCTTTTTGCTATGCGCCAATTTTTCAAAATTTCTGATAAATCAATTCTCAAAAAACTCAATTCCCCCAAACCGTCGCTTTTCCTTTTTGATTTGTACCGCTTGGGGTATCTTAGTTCACTAAAATCAAAAGATGCCTTAATTTTCAGTCGTCATATCGGTCTTCAACAAAGAGAAATACATTGCAGATACGCTGAAAAGTGTGTTGGCACAGACTTATTCCGATTTTGAAGTGATTATACTCAACGACGGTTCCACGGACAATAGTGAAACTGAAATACTTAAATTCAACGATTCACGGATCCGTTATTTTTCAAAAGAAAACAGCGGCGCATCTGCCGCCCGAAATTTTACAATCCAGCAGGCAAAGTCTGAATTTATTGCCTTGATGGACGCAGATGATTACTGGTATCCGTTCTATTTGGAAGAGCAGAACAGATTGTTGAATGATTTTCCCAAAGAATCAGTTTTCGCGACTGCAGCAGAAATTAAGCGAAACGGAAAAACCTTCACCAATAGCTATTCCATTAAAACCTTTGGAAACGATTCCATACTGGTAGATTATTTTGAAGCGAGCCAACTGGATTCCGTTTTGTTGAGCATTTCAACGGTTTTAAAAAAAGATGTTTTCGAAAATGTGGGTTGGTACGATCCGAAAATAAAAAGCGGCGAGGACACCGATTTGTATGTGCGGATTGGTTTAAAATACAAAGTGGTGTTTAGCCCAAAAGTCTGCGCAACCTATGTTGTTCGAAAAAACAGCTTATTTCAAAGTGTAAAAACCCTGGAGGAAAAAGCAAATTTTGAAGCCTATGAAGTGTTCGAAAAAAACAATCCAGCCCTTAAAAAATTTCTGGATTTAAACCGATATTCCCTTTGTATTTTAGCAAAGATGGAAGGTGACAATGAAGCTTTTCAGAAAAACTTTCAAAAAATAAAACAGGAAAACTTAAGCAAAAAACAGCAGTTTTTGCTTCGGCAAAACAAAAGTATTTTGAAGTATCTTTCAAAAACGAAAGACAATTTGGAAAAGCTTGGAATGCGGTTAGGCACCTTTAAATAACTGGAATTCGTCGTATTCGCGGATGTAATCACTTTCCGAAAATCTGCCAGAAGAAAGCACCAAACAAACCGAGCCCGAAGAAAAATTTTCAAGTTCGCGCCAAATCCCGGTGGGGATCAGCAAACCACTATTCGGTTTATTCAAGAGCACCGCCTTTTTATTTTTTCCGTCGTCCAAAACTACTTCAAAACTGCCGCTCAGCGCTATTAAAAATTCCTGTTGCTCCTTATGTGCATGACCTCCGCGATAGGCGCCACTGGGCACATCGTACAAGTAATAAACCCGTTTCACCTCGTAAGGCAAAAACCCTTCTTCCACCACGGACAAATTGCCGCGAGGATCTGTAATTTTTGGAATGTCCAGTAAATTAATATTCTCTATTTTATTGGATGGCATGTTGTAAGGTTTGGTTCCATTCTTCGGAAATTGCCTGCATTGAAAATTTTTCAACGGAGGGTTTTGCGTGCTTTTTCAGCGTTTCGTATAGCTCTTCATCATAACATAAATTTCGCAACGCTTCGGCAAATAAAGGTAAACTTCTTTCGGCAATCAGCAAACCATTTTTTTTGTGTTGCACAATTTCCGAAGGGCCCGAAACAATATCCAATGAAATCACGGGTGTTCCCAAAGAGAGTGATTCTACGAGCACCATCGGGAAACCTTCATATTTGCTGGTAAGCGTTACGCAATGGGCATTTTTAATGATTTCAAAAGGATTTTTGGTGAAAGGTAAAAACAAAATCTGCTCCCCACATTCTTTTGAAACTGATAACTTTTGAAGCATTTCTTTGTCTTTTCCATCACCCAAAATAATGAGGTGAACGTCTTTTTCCCAGACTTTAGATTGTGAAAAAGCTTCCATCAAAAACGAAAAATCTTTTATGGAATCGTCCAATCTGCCGTAGGAAAGGATGTATTTTTTCTTTTGAAGTATTTCGGGGAAATCGCCGTTTTCTTTTTCCCAAGCGGGGTCAAAAGCATTGTGGATTGTTATTGAATTTTCTATACCTTCTTTTTTCAAAATTTCGGTTTCAATGTATTTTGAAACGGCGACATTCAAAAGATTTTTTCGGCATATTTTCGAAAATGCAGCTGGTTTTTCGGTGAGATATTCTGTTTTTTTGGAACTGTGGATCACGTAAATTTTGTTCAGTTCACGATAGATAAATTTTGAATAAAACAGTTCGCGTTCAAAATTGTTTTTAGGTCGGTGATCAATCACGACATCGAAATGCTCCTTTTTTAAATAATTTCGAAATTTTCGGAAGCGCAGTAACCGTTTAGCCATTGTATCCTTTTCGGCTTTCAGTTTTCCCAAATTCAGCAGTTTACCGCTGTACGGATAGTCTATTTCGTTATTCAAAATTACCAAATGTACTTCGTGGCCCTGCCCTTCCAACATTTGCGAAAGCATGGCGCAAGACCGCTCCAGCCCGCCCTTTGCAAGCGAAATGGAAACCAAACACACTTTGAATTTCTTTTGGACGGCCATCGCTATTTATTGTGTATTTTTGGTTGCACAAGGCAAATATAGGTTTTATGAAGATACTTTTAGTAGGCGAATACAGCAGGTTACACAATTCCTTAAAAGAAGGATTGCTGATGCTTGGCCATGAAGTAACACTGGTTTCCACGGGCGATGCTTTTAAAAATTTCCCTTCGGATATACTTCTAAAACGTAAATACGAAACTGGCATTTTAAAAAAAGTGAAAGTCGGGCTGTTCAAGCTTTTTGGGTTGGATATCACTTCACTTTCCCTAAAAAATCAATTTTTTCGGCAGAAAGAAAAATTTAAAGGCTTTGAGATTGTTCAATTAATAAACGAAAGTCCGTTCGGGATCTTGCCGAAATACGAAAAAGAAATCATTTCATATTTAAAACAAAACAATAAAAAACTATTCCTGCTATCGTGCGGAACGGATCACACAAGCGTGAAATACGCTTTTGAAAAAAAGTTCCGTTACTCCATTTTCAATCCGCTTTTTGAAGGGAAGGTTTCAGAAAAAGAATTTTTTCCAGCCTTGAAATATTTAAAACCCGAATACAAGGATTTGCACGATTTTGTATTTGAAAAAGTGGACGGCATAATTGCTTCCGATTTGGATTATGACATTCCGCTTCAGGGAACTCAAAAATATTTCGGATTGATTCCGAACCCCGTGAATACTGAAAAATTAAAGTTTGAACCAACTTCTTTAGTAGGTAAAACAATAATTTTTCACGGTATCAATCGAGCAAATTATTTCAAAAAGGGAAACGATTATTTTGAAGCTGCACTTAAAAAAATTCAGTTGAAATATGCAGAAAAAGTCGAAGTGATTACTGTTGAAAACGTTCCCTATTCAGAATATATTCAGAAATATAATTCAGCACATATTCTTTTGGACCAAGTGTTTGCTTATGACCAAGGTTACAACGCTTTGGAAGCGATGGCAAAAGGAAAAGTGGTTTTTACTGGAGCCGAAAAAGATTTTTTGGAGCGGTACAATTTGAAGGATGATGAAGTTTGCATCAATGCCCTTCCAGATGTTGAAAGTTTGGTTTCAAAATTAGGTTGGTTGATTGAAAACCCCGAAAACATTTTGGAAATAGGCAAAAACGCCAGATCATTTATTGAACGGGAACACAACTATATTTCCATCGCCAAAAAATATCTGGAAGTTTGGGAAAAATAGTTAGAACGGCAAATCAATGCATTCTGGCTTAATAAAATCCTTGGTATATGGGTTTTCAAGAAAACTGAGCGGTGGTTTTTGAAATTGCAGAATATCCTCTCTTTCAATGCCGTAAACCTGCCAATAATTGGCGAGCAATTGGGCAAATATATCCTCATCCCAAAACCCGAAAATTGGTTTGTTACCGACAGCCTCAATTGGAAGAGCTTCTATGGTAATCTCGTCGTCTTCATTTTCTATTTTGTATTCGGGTTTGTACTGCAATATATAATCTAAATAATGGAACCGCGCGTACAATTCCTCAAATTGGATGGGGTGCAAAACGCAGCCTTTCATTTTATCGAGTAATTCTCTTTCCTTCTCCCCGATTACGCCATTGTCCTGCAAACACGCTATAAATCCAAAACCATTGACCCCGAAAGAGAACATTAAATTGATTGCATCATCGCGATAGCTAAAGATGTCGGCAGAATATTTAAGCGGAAAAAGAACAATACTCCAAGGTTTTTTTCCTTCAAAAGAAATTGGTTCTATCAAAGATTGCAGCATCAAATGGAAGCGACCAAAGCGTTCCCTGAGTGCGGTGGAAAGCTCAAATTCCTCACCTTGCCGTAACAATCTGTCTCTTTCATAAAGCATTTCATAGTATAAAAGTCCATAGACCATTCTTCCTGTCCATTGAAAAAGGAGCTCCTGATTTAGTGCTTTCATTCCTTCAAAACCATTTTTATACGCTGCTTGAATTTTTATATCCAGTTCGTCAAAAGCATTTTTCACTTCTGGGGAACAGGGCAATTTAAGGTCGGCATACGTATAGGATTTGGTTTTGTCCATCATCTCAATCCGTTCATCGCCAAATTTAAAATGATCCATCAACCACTGCGGGAAAACGGTCATAGTTTCAGTGGTCAAAACTCCGGAAAGGAAGCAGAAATGTTCGTCAAAAATTAATTCCTTAAAGGGATTGAAAAGCGTTTGCGTCATAAAAATTAAGCTTTGGATTTTTTTTTGCAAATATAGCTATAAACGTTTGTTCACTTTGCCCAATTAAGAACGGGATTTTTTCAGAAATAAGGCAGGAGCAACCATTTCATTTTATAAAAGTTGCAAAAAAATATTTGAAGATTCGGAAAACTAAAGTTCCTTTAGGATTTTTGCGGGCACGCCGCCGATAATTATATTTTCAGGAAAACTTTTGGTCACCACCGAACCGCTGGCAACCACCACATTTTCCCCGAGCACAACACCCTTCAAGATTGTTACGTTGTTACCTATAAAGACGTTATTTTTTATAATCACTTCTTCGGGAGATGGGTCGGTTTGTTGCCTTTTGTCTTTTCTTAAATCATGAAAATCACTATCTGCTATTTGGCAATTATAACCAATCAAAACATCATTGCCTATCGTGATTCGCTTTTCAGAAATTACAGAAAAACTGTTATTTATATTCACATTATTTCCGAAAGAGATGCTTGCGTCTTTGTTCCTCGCTTCAATATAGGAGTAGGAATTGTAAAAAAACGGCGAATTTATCACCCCAAAATTCACATTAGCCCCAAAAGAAATTTTTCCCAGACCATTGCAAACAACGGGTTGATGGGCTTTATAACTTTCTTCAATATTTCTATTATTTGAGAGGAAAGCGTATTTAAACCTTCTTAAAGAGCGATATACTTTTATGAAAAAAATCTTCACTTTATTATTTAATTGGTTTCTAATTTATTTTCTTGTTTCTTAAAATAGCGAATTACAAAATATAATATTACACAGAATGTAATTAAGCACCTAATAAAATGTGCTATTACCACGCCTTCCACTTGAAATTTTCCAACTAAAAAGTATGCTAAGCCGTAAAATATTGAAAGCGATAAAATTTCTGTGATTATAAAATTAAGAACCAGTTTTTTAGCTAAAAACTGATGTGCCAAAATTAATGATGCTAAACGGACAAAGTCGCCCATTAGTTGCCATTTAAAGAGGGGAGCCATTTCCACTTGCCCGGGATATATAAGTTCAATAATAACATTTCTCAATAAAAAGACCAAAATCATTCCTGCTGCAAAAAGTGGCAATAGTGTTTTATAAATTGATATTACTTCTTTCTTGAAGCCTGTGAAATCATATATTCCAGCAAATTTTGGAATAACGTACAACGTAAACAGTGAACTTGAAAACACCATATAATTCTGTGAAATAAAAGTCATATTTGTCCAAATTCCCGCATCCCTTCCCGATAGTTTATCATCGAGCATACTGCGGATGTCTATTTCCACAATGGGCAATAAAATAGAGGAGACAAAAGACATTAACGTAAATGCCAAAAGGGCTTTTGCCATTGGGGTTTCCAGTTTCAGGCCTTTAAATTGAATGTACTCTCGTAGCACTTTATAAAAAAAGAAAAGCATCACCGAAACCTGAATAATTGGCGTAATGGCAATGGCTACCAAAACTCCAGTCAGGTTATACTGAAACAGAAAAACAATGGTTAAGGTTATGCTTATAAAATAGCTAATCAAGTCTATTTTTGCGTATTTTTTATATTCTGAAAGACCGTTTATAACGCCGTTAAAAACTCTTTGAACAGCTATAAAAGGCACGATGACAGCCGTTAATTTTATTAAATATGAATAGTCTGTAGTCGAAAATAAATACGTGCTAATTTCTGAAGAAAAAAACAGAAGTACCGAAGTTGAAACGGAAACCCCAATTATTGAAAATACAAATACGGTGGAAAATAGTTTTTGTAACTGTATTTCATCTTTTTTGCACTCCGCAATATATTTTATAATGCCATTAAACGTACCCAAAGACGCGACAGATGTTAAAAGTTGCGACAAACTCCGTAATTGCCCAATTTTATACTGGCCTACTGGTCCGACATATTCAGTCAATAAACGCTGCACCACTGCAGAAATAACGAGCCGAATAGTTATAACCACCGCATTTAAAGAGGTCATCTTTAAAAGCAAATTGCCGCGTATGGATTGTGGAATTTTCAAGTTAGTTGGTAGTCTTTAGATGGTAGTTTTTAGTGGGTAGAGGGTAGTAGGCTGTTGATTGCTAAAAGTTTTATTTTTTGTTTTTAAGATATTTTTGCAATCCATTTGACATTTTTGAAAGCTCGGCCAGTTTTTCACGGGTGGCTTCATCTTTTGCTTCTGTGATATATTTCCTTCTTCGAGCAATAGTAGAACATACCACAGACTCTTTAACGGAATTTCCTGAAATTTGCAAATAGCGGTTAAACTGTGCATCAGTATCACCAGAACCTTCAGCTATATTCAATGGAATTGAAATAGCAGCTCGAATATATTGTGATGAGAGCCTATAAATTTCTTCCTTCGGAAATTCATCGGTTGTGTCATAAACCATATCTACAAAATCAAGCGATTTCTGATATACTTGTAAATCCTCGAAATTAAATTTAGTTGTCTTCATATAAATATATATTAGGTTAAAAATCCAACTCACTACCGTCAAAAAACTCCTCTCTACCAACTACCCTCTACC
>DAIMFZ010000022.1:0-5632 GCA_036724225.1 Aequorivita sp. | reverse complement strand
TAAAAATCCAACTCACTACCGTCAAAAAACTCCTCTCTACCAACTACCCTCTACCATCTACCCACTACACACTAATAACTATTTAGAATCGATATTACCGTTTCCACTTCTTCGTTACTAAGCACTGGACTAATCGGAAGACTGATAATTTCATTATGAATTTGTTCCGTGATTGGAAAAGATAAATGTGAAAACTCCAAAAGTGCTTGTTGCTTGTGCGGCGGAAGGGGATAATGGATTAAATGGCCAATCCCTTTTCGGTCCAAATAGTCAATAAAAGGGTACCTATTTTTCACTCGAACCACAAAAAGATGGAAGATGTGGTTTTCACTACCGTCGTATTTTGGAAGTGAAATCTTATCGTTTTTTATTTCGGAAATATACTTTTTTGCAATTGTACGTCGACGTTCGTTGTCGGAATCCAAGGTCGGTAATTTACAGTTCAAAAACGCGGCTTGCAGCTCGTCCAATCTGGAATTGAAACCCAAAAGTTCATTCACATATTTTGTGGAAGCCCCGTAATTTCTCAATTTATTTATCACTTCTGCCAAAGCATCGTCATTTGTGGTTACCGCTCCCGCATCGCCCAGTGCACCGAGATTTTTGGTGGGATAAAAACTGAAACCCGCAGCATCGCCAATATTTCCTGCGCGTTTGCCTTCTTTGTTTTTTGCGCCGTGGGCTTGGGCGGCGTCTTCAATAACCAATAAATTGTGTGCTTTTGAAATCTTCAAAATTTCATCCATGGGCGAAAGCTGTCCGTAAAGATGAACGGGCATTACGGCTTTTGTTTTTTCGGAAATTGATTTTTGAAGTGATTCCAAATCAAAATTATAGGTATCCAAATCCGCTTCCACCAAAACGGGGTTTAAGCCTGCTTGTTTTATTGCCAAAATCGTGGCGATATAAGTGTTTGAGGCAACTAAAACTTCATCATTTTCCTTTAGTTTCCCAAGTATTTTGTACCCTTCCAAAATTAAACGCAGTGCGTCCAGTCCGTTTCCCACGCCAATACAATGTTTTGCCCCACAAAACCTAGCGAAGTTGGCCTCGAACAATTTCACTTGGCTTCCCAAAATGTAATATCCGGAATCCAAAAACTGCCGAAAACTGTTTTGGAATTCGGTTTCAAAACGTTTGTTTATTGCTTTTAAATCCAAAAAGGGAATCATATAAAAATATTGTTTAAAAGTTGGTGGTTCTCGGTTTTGATCTGGTAAAAATCGTGCACAATACTTCTACCGCCAAAGGTTTCCTTCCAATTGAGCAAGCCTTGGTTGATTTTTGTTCCTTGCTTTTCATTTACTATTCCAAAATCAAAGTATTTTTTACGCGAAAAATGTTCCAATAAATGATTGAAAAGAAAATCCAACGCTCCATTTTGTTTTCCTGTTTCGTTTGCCGAAATGTATTGGGCGTGAGCAACTTTATCAGTTTCAAAAATGGTTGCCCCAGCCACTATTTCGGTGTTTTTATATATATTGAACTGTTTTATATTTTCAGGAAAACGCGATTGCAACAGCGCAATTTCTTCCAAAGAATGCACTGGTTTTTGATTGTGGACAAGTTTTAAATTCGGCCCTAAAACTTCTTCCCAAAAAGGTTTGAAGTGTGCTTCTTCCCTCACTTCCAATTCATTTTTTAAGCCTTTTTTAATTCCGCGCAGCCTATTTGAAGATGCAATTTTCAAGCGGTTTTCGTTCTCGACGCAACTTGTGATATCCCTTCGTATTAAAGCAGCTTTCACGAGAAATAGCAGATAATCTATTTCGTCACTCGGTAGTTGGTGATAAATTTTTGGAAGTAATTTTAGGTTTAAAACGGCAATTCCTTCATTTTTCAAAAAAGAAAGCACATTTTTAAAAATCTGAAAGGTTTCTTCAAAAGTAATTTTTCTGCCCAAAACCAGTCCGCCGTACGTTAAGCCTTGGTGCGAATGAAGTTCCCCATCTAAAATATTCGCGGGAAGTACGGCAATTAATAGTTCATTTTTATAGATAAGCAGCGAATGGTCCTTAAATCTATCAGAATGATAGTCCATAAAATCCCTTTGGAACAAAAATGTACTATTTTTAGCGGTGCGTATAAAATTGTCCCACGAAGGTTTATCTTCCGCGGTATATATTTTTACTGAAAAAGGGTCGGTACTAAGGTTACTTTTTTTCAAAAAAAGGCTTTTAATATAAACATGTAAAGCTAAAATTTATTTTTAGTTTTACAGTCCCGCAGATAATTAATTAAAACGCTCAAATTGTTCAAATATTCCGCAAAAAACCTAAAGCTTTCGAGTGTTGATATTTTACTTCTTGTAATTTATTTGACCCTTTTTGGGTTTTTAATTTTTCAACCCGCCATTTATTCGCCAGACACCAATACTTATTTTAGGTTGCATTTTTACAGATTTCCTGTCTATGGAATTTTCTTGCGTGTGTTCGATTTGTTTTTCGGAAACTTTTACAACATCGCCGTAGTCGGTTTTCAATTATTGTTTGGTTTCATTTCAATTCACCTGCTTGCCAACAACTGCAAACAGGTATTAAAATTACGCTATTGGGAATATTTTGCAGTATTGGCAGTGCTTATATTTCCGTATTTTCCACCGCTTTATATCGGTAACAATATTTGTTCGGAGGGGCTTTCCTATCCACTTTATCTATTGTTGCTTTCATTTTCCTTTGATTTTTTCTTCAAAGAACAGCCAAAAAAAATAATCCACCTTTCCGTAGCCTTTATACTTTTATGCCTTACACGAGGGCAGTTTATCATCGTGGCGCCCATACTCGCAGTGCTGTATTTGCTGAAAGAGCGGAAAAACAGTATAAAAAAACCGACGATTTTTTTCTTATTAATTCTACTTCTGTTACCGCTTGCCACACAAACTTTGGACAAAACCTATCACAAAATAGTTCACGGTTTTTTTGTGTCAACGCCCTTTAGCTATATAAATGCCCTTACTTTGCCACTTTTCGTTTCAGAAAAAGAAGATGCGGTGAAATTAAAAACGGAAGATGAAAAAATAGTCTTTCTTAAAACCTACAAAACACTTGACAGTTTGGGGCTTTTAAGTTCAAAAATAAGTGGTGGCGCTGCAGCAGAATACAGGATTTTTCACGATAATTTCCCCGTGATATGCAACCGAACCTTCCATGTTCCCGCAATGCATTATTTTGAAAGCAAAACTGATAAAGTGGGCGAAAACGTTGTGTTAACGGAAAAAGCTGCAAAGGATATGCTTCCCGTTTTGGTGAAAAATAATTTCAGCAATTACATTTCAATCTTTTTTGAAGGAGTATTTCACGGTTTTAAAGGAGTTTTAATTTTTGTTTTTGTGATGCTGCTTTTTCTTTACAGTGCAATCCTCGTGCTAAAAAAATGGTCGCTTTACAACGGAATGTTGCTCCTCGCAACTACGCTCATCGTTTCCAACGCATTTATTGTGGCTTTTGCTTCACATTCCATTATGCGCTATTTGTTTTATAATTACTTTTTCGCCATTTTAATCGGTATTATTTTATTCAGAAAAATAACTTCAAAACCATGAATGTAGAACTATCGGTTGTCATGCCCTGCCTTAACGAAGCCGAAACGCTTGCTGTTTGTATTGAAAAAGCGCACCATTTTTTTGAGCGCGAAAATATTAAAGGCGAAGTAATCATTGCTGATAACGGTAGCACGGACGGATCTCAACAAATTGCGAAAAATTTGAACGCCACCGTTGTAAACGTTCCACAAAAAGGCTACGGAAGCGCATTGCGCGGCGGCATTGAGGCAGCCAATGGCAAATATGTAATTATGGGCGATGCCGATGATAGTTATGATTTCAACAATTTGATGCCCTACGTTTCAAAACTTCGCGAAGGAAATGATTTGGTGATGGGGAATCGCTTTAAAGGGGGAATAAAAAAAGGCGCGATGCCTTTTCTGCACAAATATCTGGGCAATCCCGTGCTTTCATTTATTGGAAGATTGTTCTTTAAAAGCAAAATTGGTGATTTTCACTGCGGGCTGCGCGGTTTCAGCAAAGAAGCCTATTACAAAATGGAACTAAAAACCACGGGCATGGAATTTGCCAGTGAAATGATTGTAAAAGCAAGCCTTAAAAACCTAAAAATAGCTGAAGTTCCCACTGTACTTTCACCCGATGGTCGCACCCGCCCGCCACACTTAAACACCTGGCGCGACGGATGGCGGCATTTACGATTTTTGGTGCTCTACAGTCCCAACTGGCTTTTTTTGATTCCTGGACTGCTGTTGATGGTTTTTGGAGTTTTCACTTCCGCTTTTTTAATTATTGGCCCTGTTTCCATTGGCACTGTAAATTTTGACGTACATACGCTTCTCTTCACTTCTGGCTTTGTGCTAATTGGGTTCCAATTCATA
The DNA here is from genome assembly GCA_036724225.1 of Aequorivita sp. Classification (GTDB taxonomy): domain Bacteria; phylum Bacteroidota; class Bacteroidia; order Flavobacteriales; family Flavobacteriaceae; genus Aequorivita. Next base: position 1,252 of record DAIMFZ010000022.1, on the reverse strand, counting down.
CTTTTTTACGGGCTTACAAAGGTTTTTACGGTAGAAAACGAACTGCTTCCAAAGTCGAAAAAATACGATCGTCTTTTTAAATTTATAAATTTGGAAAAAGGCTTGATTTTGGGGTTAATCCTTGTTATTATTGGAATTGTTTTGAGTATTTCGGCCTATTGGGATTGGCAGGAAACAAGTTTTGGGGACATTAAAAATACGGCGGTTTTCCGAATCGTAATCCCCGCAGTTACACTGATGCTTTTAGGAATTCAGATAATATTGTTCAGTCTGTTTTTTAGTATTTTGGGGTTGAAAAAATAGTTCTCCATTTCTATATTATTTCTTTGTTGTTTCTACAGAAATAATATTCGTGAAGGCGTATTTCGGCGTTAAAACTTCAGTTTCAATACTATCAATTTCTTTCAATGCGGCCAAGGTGTTGTTTTTAAAGGAAGTCAAAATATAGACCTTTCCGAATTCTTTGAGATTTTTCGAAATATCAGTTATCGTGTCTATTTCCCTGAAAGGTATTTTATATTTTCGAAGGTATAAATCTGTGGAAGGCTGGTCAAGTTGATGAAGTTTTAGAACGGGGAAATCGTTATAAATCTTTCCAAGATGGTTCATAGTGCTGTCTTGCTTAAAAAAGCTTCCCAAGTAATAATTTCTATACAAATCCTGAGAAACTATATTTTTATCGACCATATTTTTTGAAATAACCGCATCGTTTTTATAAACTTCGTTCACAAAAACAAAAACACAAGAGACCGATACCAAAATTTGTAAACTACGGGTTTGCCACAACTGCAAATTGGTGTCTATAAACTTCACTATAAGTATGGTTATTAACATACAGAACACGGGCGCAAGCGGCACAAACACCCGTGGAAAAGGGGCTTTTTGATGTATAAATGAAAGTACAAATGGCACAAAAAACAAAGCCGCCAAAAACAAAAAATAATACTGTTCTTTTAGGGTGCTTTTTTTGTAAAAAACATAAGCTCCGGGCAATAATAGCACTAAAAGAAAGAATCTGTTTGAGAAAAAATCAAAAGCCGCAATCCTTAAAACATGAAAGGAATAAAGCAGACCGAACGGACCACGGTTTGAATATTTATTGAAAATCACATCTTCCAATATTGGCAAATACAACAAAAAAGCAGAAACTGCGCCCACGGAAACGGCAAGCATTGCTTTCAAATATAGCTTTGAAACCAAGTCTTTTTTTCGATAATAATAAAACCAACCACAATACAGAATCAGCCCAAGA
>DAIMFZ010000021.1:0-19528 GCA_036724225.1 Aequorivita sp. | reverse complement strand
CCATGTTCCAACTTGGCAAAACAATAGTTTCAGAAGATTTAATTGAAAAAGATTTCGTGTGCAACCTCAACGCCTGTAAAGGTGCTTGCTGTATAGAAGGTGAAGCAGGAGCGCCAATAACCGAAGAAGAAGTTGAAATCCTTAAAAAAATCTACCCAACAATAAAACCCTTTCTTCGCCCTGAAGGCATAGCTGCCATTGAAAAACAAGGAACTTTCATTAAAACCGATTTTGACGAACTTGAAACTCCATTGGTGGAAGGCAAGGAATGCGCCTACGTAACTTTTACGGACAAAGGCATTGCAAGTTGTGGTATTGAGGATGCTTATAACGCAGGCGCAATTGATTTCCAAAAACCCATTTCGTGTCATCTCTATCCAGTCCGTATTCAGGAATACAGTGAATTTTCAGCGGTAAACTATCACCGATGGTCCATTTGTGACCCTGCCTGCACTTTGGGAAAAGAACTGCAAGTGCCGGTTTATAAATTTGTAAAAACTGCCCTAATCCGTAAATTCGGTGAAAACTGGTATGCTGAGCTTGAAAAGGTAGCTTCAGAAATGTAATTATTCACAACATTTATCACAGGATTCATTTATCTTATTTTCATAATGATTATATTAGTGTTCTAAATTCAACTGAATTATTCACTAACTAAAATCTTTGATTATGAAAAAATATGTATTGGCTCTTTTTGTTTTTTCAGCTTTGATCAGTTGCAAAGACAATCCAGTGAGCAAAAAAATTAGGGAAACAAAAGATGCGGTTTCAAACACCACCAATGCAGTGGAGGAAATGACAAAAATGCAGGACGATTTAAAAGAGCTGCAAGAAACCACTCCGCTTACCAACGAAGAATTGAAAAAATGGCTTCCCGATGAAGTGAACGGAATGAAGCGCATCAGCTTTAAAGCAGGCCAAGCAGGAATGATGGGGATTGCATCAATAGAAGCTACATATGCCACCGAAGACAAATCAAAGCAATTTTCCATAACCATAATTGACGGCGCAGGCCAAATGGGCGCGGCAGCTACCACCGGCATCCGGATGGTGATGAGCCAGGATTTTGAGGAAGAGAGTGAAAACGGCTCCCGAAAAACCGTTACAAAAAATGGCACAAAGGCTATTGAGGAATATCGCTCGGGAAGCAACTATAGCTCAATTCAGCTTTTGGAAGACAACCGTTTTTATCTGGAGGCAAAAGGCACCAACATGGATATAGACGAAACTTGGGATGCAATTGATGAGATAGACATGGAAAAATTGGGATAACTAACCTTATTTAAAATAAAAGAAATAGAATACATATTAATTTATTTTCTATTAAATATTGTAATACCGCCCATTAATGAACCGAATTTCGATTACTTTTATTTTTTATCTATCTATCTGTCATGGGCTTTGGGCACAGAAACCTAAACAAGACTCCACTGCAATAAAACTACTAATTGAAAAAGCCGAAAGTGTTGCAGATACCAATACTGACGCTGCATTCCGTATTTTTAAAGAAGCAAAAAACACAAGTGAGCATTCAAATCTGCCACTTTGGACCGCTCGCGCTTTATATGCTGAAAGTTATTATTATCATTATTTAATGAACTATCAAGGTGTAATAAAAAATTGCACTGAAGCTGCTGTAATTTTCGCAAACCAAAATCTAACAATTGATGAAGCCAAATGTTACAACCGCATTGGTTTGGCCTGGATGAATCTTAACAAACACCAAGAGGCACTACAAGCTTTTTTTAAAGCTGTGGAATTAGCAGAGAGCGAAAACAATATTGACGTAGTTTCTCGCATTAATAATAATATAGGTTTAGTTTACGAATCTTTGGAAGATTGGGAAAATGCACTTAACTATGCTCAGCTATCTCTTGAATATAAAAGAAAAACGAATGATAAGAAAGGAATGGCATACTGCTATGGCAATATCGCCAATCTTCTTTATTATCAAAATAAGAATGAGGAAGCACTTCGAAATTTCGAATTAGCAGATAAGTTATTTATAGAAGTTGGTGAAGAATATAGCGTGGCCACCAACGCTGTAAATCTTGGAAATGTCTTAATAGATTTAAACCAACCAGATCTTGCCATCCAATACTTCAACAAGGCATTGGAATATCAAGACCCGCAAAAGGATCAAATGTTAGGCGAATGGTGCCGAACAGTTGTCAGCGAGGCTAATGCATGGTTGAAAAAAGACAATTTAAAAAAAACCTCCTTTTATCTTGACAAATGTATTTTGTGTGAAGAGCAGGTAACTGATTTACTATTCCTGAAAGATTTGTATTCTCTAAAAGCAAATTATTACAAACAGATAGGAAGCTATGCCCAATCTGTAAAATATCTTGAATTGTCACGAGATTCCCAGGATTCAATTTATAAAAAATCACGGAATCTCGAAAACCAGAAAATTGCTATTCGCTATGAGTTCAACAAAAAAGCCCGTGAAGACTCACTTCAATATCAATTAAATATTTCAAAACAGGAAATTGCGACCGCTTCCTATAAAAACAGAATGTATTTGCTATTAGTTGCTTTATTACTTGTAGCAGCTATTGCCATCATTATAATCAATAGAGCAAAAAGAATACAGGAAAGAAAAAGGAAGCTAGCGCTAGAAACCATGCGGAATAACATTGCTCGCGATTTGCACGACGACATAGGCTCTACCCTTTCCAGCATACAAATTATTGGCAGTCTTGCCATGAACCAATGCAAGGATAACATTCAATTAAAAGATTCGGTAAGCCGCATTTCTGAGTTATCTGATAAAGTTTCTGACGGCATCAGGGAAATCGTTTGGTCAGTAAACCCTGCTTATGATAGGCTGTCGTCCTTTACCGAACAGTTGCGCAAAATGGCTGCCGATGTGTTGGGAGCCAACAATATTTCCTTTCATTTTAAAGAAAAAATAAAAGATCCGGAAAAAGAACTGTCTCCACAACAACGAAAAAACCTGTTAATGATATGTAAGGAGACTCTCAACAACTCTAGAAAATACAGTGGAACAGAACGAATGGACATCAGTATTAAACAAAACAATCAAATGCTCACGATTAAAATTAAGGATTATGGCTGTGGCTTCGATAAGGAAAAAATAAAGATGGGCAACGGGCTCAGCAATATAGAAAGAAGAGCGGCGGAAATCAGCGCCCAACTTGAGTTAAATAGCCAACTTGGAAAGGGAACTTTTCTATCGCTGAAAATTCCCCTCCCCTAATTTGGGTATTTACACTACTTAAGAATATTCAGATATTTGTATGTATAAAATAATTTATTCTTCACTTTATGGCTATAAAGGTTTTGTTATATGAAGACAATCCAGAGTTGAGAGCCAGCCTTTCATCCCTGATTGCATTTTCGGAAGAGCTGGAACTGGTTGCTGCTCATGAAAATTGCGTGGGCGTACTTTCGCATATTGCTACCTATGAGCCAAATATCGTATTGATGGATATTGATATGCCAATTGTGAATGGCATAGAAGGACTTACCCTCATACGCTCTGTAAATTCAGAAATCCCCATTATTATGCTCACCGTATTTGACGATGGCGGACATATTTTGGAAGCCATTATGGGCGGCGCCACAGGCTATATCCTCAAACAACATCTTACCACCCGCTTGGGAAGCGCCATTCACGAGGCTCTGGAAGGCGGCGCACCTATGTCGCCGGCCGTTGCTCGCTTAGTGCTAAAACACCTCAGCAGCCAAAAAGACAAGAAGAACCATTATGCTCTTACCATTAGAGAAAAGGATATCCTACAATCCCTTACGGATGGCAATAGTTATAAAATGATAGCCGCCAACCTCGGTATTGCCCAAGGAACTGTTTGCAGCCACATTAAAAATATTTATGAAAAACTGGGCGTACATTCCCAAGCCGAAGCCGTTAGCAAAACACTGAAGGAGGGGATTATTTAAGCTTCTTTTTACAATTCATCTTTTCTTTTTAGCAATAGTTCAACATCATTCTTGAACTATAAATTCTTTTCAATTTTTCCGGATAATTTAAAATCCCAAAGCACTCCATCTAAAAACCATCTACCCTGTTTATGGGATTGACCGGCTTTCACCTGCCCATTACTTTTACATCATAAATAAATTCCTAACTGTCGAATATTGGAATTCATTGATTTAAAAGCTTCAAAATAAAACAAGTCGGGATAATATTTTAGGATGAAATATATTCAGTAAAAAAAATATGCAAATTGATTAAACCACCCATTATATACTCCCCAGTTATAAAGTGCAAAAATTAATCACTAACTAAAACACAAGTAATCATGAAAAACGTAATTACCATTTTAATGTGCACACTTTGTATCCTTACAGGAATTGCACAATCAGATTTAAGCGGAGACCAATTGGTTATTCCCGAAAGAACCCCAGCGCTTGAGACGCTGTACCAACAAGGAAGAGACCTTGAAGAAAACGGCACGGCAGCCGAGATTAACGCCAACCGACTTGCCATAAAAAATGCCTGGCAAGCAATTGATCCAAACGTGGCAGCACTCTATAAGCCAATAGTAGCAAACAGATTTCCTGAAACTGTTGAAAACGTCGGCATTAACGGCCACTATCGCTCAACAACTATAAAAGAACGTCCAGAAACGCCAGTATCTCCTGACGATTGGGACGCAGACCTTCTCTTGCGCAATGGATATATTGATGGAATAGATATAGACGCTACAAAAAATGGCAGTATTTATGTTGCGGCATACGAAGACCTTATGGGCTCCGGCGCATCTTATGATTCTATTTATATTTATCGATCCACCAACAATGGCCATAGTTTTAATGAATGGAAAAAAGTAGGGGTAACCTCACCCATGCGAAAATTACAGATCATCTCCATGGATGGTACTGGCAGTCAGTATCTATTGGCCTATTTAATAAAAAAAAAAAAAAACTTCCAAGTTTGGCGATGGAATATGGCAACAGGAGCATTTGATGCACAAGTGATTGCAAGCGATGTTATAGATTTTAGCGTAGACCGTAATTATCCTACCGAAACAAACTCTCAACGAGTTTTCGCAGCCTATCAAAAATCAGATCATAAAACGTATTCAGCTCGCAGCACCGCTGGCAGTTATGGTTTTGATTGGGCGGATGAAGCACCACTCGGAATATTCGGGGATCAAGTAGAATTTGCCTATGGTAGAGATGGAGGGTGTTATACCACATTCATAGGATTTGGCTCTAGAAGCCTATATGCCAATGCAAACAGTAATTCCAATGACCCTGCCTCATGGGAAACCAATGAAATCTTAGCTACTGGAAGCACAATAGAAACTCTTAATCCAACCATAAGAGCAACTAGAAAACCTTTTGGCACGGATGAAGTTTTAATATTAGCTTCTTCCCGGCCGGCTGGAAGTTCAGATACCTTCAAAGGACAAGGATACAGAAGGGAAAACGGAGCCTTATATGATTCTATGTTTTATACTAATCCAGGAAGCGATGGCAGTACCGTCCATATTGACTCATGGATGCAAAGAGGTAATGATAATGAACTTATTCAAACCGCTAATGTTATGGTGCGCTCGTCTGATGACTGGAACATGGCCTTGACCTATGACGGGGATGGTTTTTACGATGCACAATTTGTGGGAGATTCAGGATTGAATGTGTTTAACGGCTTTGCCTCTGTTGTTTCGGAAACCCAAGATGGCTTACCCTGTATGGCCTTTGCAGGCACCAACATAACAGGAGAGTACGGTCTCGATTTGTATTTTGACCGCAGAAGCACCCTAGGTATTGAAGAAAACAGTTTCGAAAATTTCAAATTCTATCCAAACCCAGTTCAAGAAGTTTTAAATCTTTCCGCAAACAATACCATTGAAAGCGTTTCCATAGTTTCAATGCTTGGACAAAAAGTTATGGAAACTTCCGTAAACCAAACCACAAGTGCAATTGACATTGCATCGCTATATCCCGGAGTTTATCTTCTGAAAGTGATGATTGATGGGAGATCTGCTACCTATAAAATTATTAAACAATAAAAAGGAAGTCGAAGGTCTGGCCCAAGATTATAAAACGCTCATTAAATACTCCCCAGTTATAAAGTGCAAAAATTAGTCATTAACTAAAACACAAGTAATCATGAAAAACGTAATTACCATTTTAATGTGCACATTTTGTATCCTTACAGGAATTGCACAATCAGATTTAAGCGGAGACCAATTGGTTATCCCCAAAAGAACCCCAGCGCTTGAGGCACTGTACCAACAAGGAAGAGACCTTGAGCAGAACGGCACGGCGGCCGAGATCAACGCCAACAGACTTGCCATAAAAAATGCTTGGCAGGAAATTGACCCTAAAGTTGCGGCACTTTACAAGCCCATCAAAACAATCAATTATCCCCAAGTTGGAGGAGACGGTACCTATCGTCCCACTACCATACCAGAGCGCCCAGTACAAACAAAATCTCCTGACGATTGGAGCACAGATAAAATGTTGAGAAACGGCTATATTGACGGATTGGACATGGATGTTACTTATGATGGAGCTATCTATATTGCTGCCTTCGAAAACAATCCTGGAGGTGGTTCAGGCTCAGAGTTATTTATATACCGCTCTACCGATGGGGGCAACTCCTTTGAATTATGGCAAGATTATCCGATAATTAGCTCTACTTTCGTAAAAATTCAAATTGTCACCATATACGGAAACGGTGATGATTATTTGCTTGTTTATTCATTGTTCCAAAGCGAGGTTTTTAGCGCCCTTAGATGGAATATGGCTACTGGAGCTATGGATTTTCAAACTGTGGCTAATGATGTTATAGATTTTGGAGTTGACTCTATCTTTACCGGTAACACAAGCAACCAAAGAGTTTTTGCTACCTATAACAAATCGACTAACAGCACTTACTCTGCGCGCAGCACTGCTGGTAGTTATGGTTTTGACTGGGTTGATGAAACATCTCTCGGTATTGTTGGGGAGCAGGTGGAATTCGCTTATGGACTTGAAGGCAGTTGCTACACAGCTTTTATAGGTTTTATTTCTAGAAATTTACGCGCCAATGCCAATGATAATTATAACGATCCTGCATCTTGGGGAGCTAATGAAACCGTTGTTGACGGTGCATCTATAGAGTCACTAAACCCAACCATTCGGGCAACGCGCAAATATTTTGCATCTGATGAGGTTTTAATAATAGCCTCATCACGCGCGGCAGGAAGCTCAGATTCTTATATTGGGCAAGGGTATCGTAGAGCAAGTGGCGCCGCATATGCTCCCATTGATTACATAAGCACAGGAAGTGACGCAAACGTTGCACACATAGATACCTGGATGAGCACTAATGGGCCAGTTGAAGTTATAGAAACTGCATACGTTCGCGATGATATTGATAATTCTGAAAATGACACGAACCGTTCCTTTCCATATGATGGCACTAGTTTCTCGGTATTTGAAGGAGTTGGAGACACAGGGCGCGATGTGTTCGATGGGTTCGCCTCGGTAATAGCCGAAACCCATGATGGACTTCCCTGTATGGCTTTTGCTGGCACTAGCAGCAGTGGTTTATATGGTTATGGCCTCTATTTTGACGCACAAAACGGAGTTACAGGAATTGATGAAAATACTTTTGAAGGATTCAAATTCTATCCAAATCCCACCCAAGATGTTTTAAACCTTTCCGCAAAAAATACCATTGAAAGCGTTTCAATATTTTCAATGCTTGGGCAAAAAGTTATGGAAACTTCCATAAACCAAACCATAAGTTCAATCAACATTGCGTCACTAAATCCTGGTGTTTATATTATGAAAGTGATGATTGATGGGAAATATGGCACTTATAAAATTATTAAACAATAAGAGGAAATTGTTTGGTGTTGAAAAGAAGGAGCTTGCTTAATCGCGGCTCCTTTTTTTATTTAAATAGTTTCCTATAAAAAAATAGGTCGCGGCTTTGTTTTTGATAAATATTTTCAGAACCCGATGGCTATCGGGGCATTTCATTATATTTACAGCATGCGCAAACTTTGTTTCATTTTCTTCTTTTTTACAATCGCGGCGGGCTTTTCGCAAAGTGACGCTTTGGCCAATAATTATTTTGAACAAGGCCAATTTGAAAAGGCTTTGAGTATTTATGAAAAACTGAGCAAACAAAATCCCTATCGCCTCGATTATTTTATGAGCATGGTTGAAGCCAACCAACAGCTCGAAAATTTTTCGAAAGCAGAACAATTGTTAAAAGAAAAATTGGGCGACGGCAGAAGTTTTCCGCAACTATATGTGGAACTTGGTTATAATTATTCACTTCAAAGCAAAACGGAATTGGCTACTGAAAACTTCAATAAGGCTATTGAATCTATAAATCTAAATCCAAACTTTGCCTATAACATTGGCGCCACCTTTGAAAAATACAGCTTGCTGGATGAAGCCATTTCCACATACGAAAAAGCGATGTTGCTGAGCGATAAAATGGATTTCAATATGCAACTGGCACAGATTTATGGCGAACAGGGAAAGTTTGAAAAAATGTTTGACAGCTACCTCAACCTCATCGAGAAAAATTTGAGTTTCAAGGGAGTTGCGCAGCGTTATTTCAGTCTTTACACAACCGAAGACCCAACTAATGAAGCGAATTTAGTTCTTAAAAAAATACTTCTCCAACGGTCTCAGCAAAACCCAAACATACTTTATAACGAATTGCTCAGCTGGTTGTTCATTCAGCAAAAAGAATACAAAAAAGCATTCACTCAGGAAAAAGCAATCTATAAACGCGTGGGCGAAGACCTTAGCGGCATTACCGATTTGGCTTATATTGCTATTGCCGATGATGATTATGAAAGCGGAAGGGAAATAGTAAATTACTTAATTGACAATTCCTTCACACCGCAAGACAGACTTCAAGGCAATCAAATTTTGATGAAAATGGAGGTAAAAACCGCTGCCCCAAAACAATATCCAGAAGTAGAAAAAAAGTTTCAAAGTTTGTTGGATGAATTTGGCCGAAACCCTGGAACTTACCAATTGCAAATAGATTACAACCATTTTTTAGCCTTTTTAGACAACAAAAAAGAACTCGCCATTGAAAATTTGAAGACCTTGACAAAAGAGAAACTAACTTCCTATCAAGAAGCGAGGGTAAAAATGGAACTCGCAGATATTTTGGTTTTTGACGAAAAATTCAACGAAGCATTAATCTATTATTCCCAAATCCAGAAAAAAGTGCAGAGCGATGTGCTGGCACAGGAAGCCCGTTTTAAAGTGGCGAGAACCAGCTACTTTAAAGGCGATTTTGAATGGGCGCAAGTGCAACTGGATGTGCTTAAAAAATCCACTTCACAATTAATGGCGAATGATGCCATGCAACTCAGTTTGTTGATCCGCGACAATTCCTTGGAAGATTCCACACAAACGGCACTTAAAAAATATGCCCGCGCCGACCTGTTGGAATTTCAGGACAAAGATGCTGATGCCATTTCCGTTTTAGAAGATATTTTAACCAATAACAAAGGCGAAAAAATTGAAGACGAAGCTCTTCTGAAACAAGGCGAACTTTATGAAAAAACAGGACAATACACTAAAGCCGAAGCCAATTACCTCAAAATAATCGAGTTTTACAACGATGATATTTTGGCCGATGACGCCCATTTTCGCCTTGCAAAACTTTACGAAGAAAAACTGGGCCAACCCGAAAAAGCAAAGAAACAGTACGAAGAGATTATCTTTCACTTTGCGGACAGCATTTATTTTGTGGAAGCACGTAAAAAATTTAGGGCTCTGCGCGGAGATGCCATAAATTAAGCACCAAAATTCAAATTCCAAATTCTAAAACCGCAGATGGAATATTCTTAAAATGTCTTTGGAATTTGGTGCTTAAAATTTTGGAATTTTAAAATTATGTACATCTACAACGTAACCATAAACATAGAAGAGTCCATTCACGACCGCTGGCTGCATTGGATGAAGACTGAACACATTCCCGCAATGCTCGCAACTGGAAAATTCAGAAAAGCATTACTGACACGTGTAATTGTTGAGGAAGAAATGGGCGGCATTACATATTCCGTACAATACACAACTGACAGTAAAGAAACCCTTCAAAAATACTATTCAGAAAACGCTGCCGATCTCCGCACCCAGAGCAAACCTTTTGAAGGAAAATTTGTAGCATTCCGCACCGAACTTGAAATAATTGGAGAAGCCCATAACGAACTTTTCCAAAAACAGTAAAAACCTCTGTGTCCTCTGTGGCTCTGTGGTTTTTATTACCACAAAGACACAGAGGACACAGAGAAACAAAAGAAAATGGTACAAAAAAAGCAAAATACTAACAAAACTTTTTCTAAACCCCATCACGGAGAGGTTCGTGCCAAAAAACACCTGGGCCAGCATTTTCTGAAAGACGAAACCATTGCTGAAAAAATTGGCAACACACTAACCTTGGAAGGCTATAAAAACGTTTTGGAAATAGGCCCCGGAATGGGTGTGCTCACCAAATATTTAATCCAAAAAAATAGTGACGTCATCGCGATGGACCTCGACCCAGAATCTATTGCGTTTTTAAAGGAAAATTATCCTGACAAAAACTTGAAAATTCTGGAAGCAGATTTTTTGAAATACGATCTTTCGCAACTTTTCGGGGAAGAACAATTCGGCATAACGGGCAATTTTCCGTATAACATTTCCACCCAAATTGTTTTTAAAATGCTGGAATGGAAAACCCAAATTCCAGAATTTACGGGAATGTTCCAAAAAGAAGTGGCGCAGCGCATTTGTGAAAAAGAAGGTAGCAAAACTTACGGAATCCTCTCGGTTTTGGCGCAGGCATTTTATGATGCCGAATATCTTTTCACCGTGCCACCTTCTGTTTTCAATCCGCCACCTAAAGTAGACAGCGGCGTACTCAGATTGCGCAGAAAAGAGGATTTTTCGATTCCATGTGATGAAAAAATGCTTTATAAAGTAGTGAAAACCGCTTTTCAACAACGAAGAAAAACCCTTCGCAACAGTTTAAAATCCTTCAATATTTCCGATAAAATAAAAGAAGATGCTATCTTTGGCCTGCGCCCGGAACAACTTTCGGTTTCACAATTTATAGCCCTTACCCAAAAACTGGAAAACGATGCAATTTCAACTGACAAATGAATTTATCGAGCAGGTTGAAGTGCTTATTGCCAAAAATGATGGCGATGGCTTAAAAGCACTCCTTCACGATTTACACTTTGCCGACGTAGCTGAAATTCTTCACGAGCTCGACACAGATGAGGCTACCTATATCGTAAAATTGCTGGACAGTGAAATTACCAGCGAAATATTGATAGAGCTGGATGACGATTTCCGTGAGCGCATTTTGGACCAGCTTACCCCTTCCGAAATTGCCGACGAGCTTGACGAAATGGACACCGATGATGCCGCAGATATCATCGCGGAACTGGATGACCACGTTCAAAAACAGGTAATCAGCCACATTGAAGATGAAGAACACGCCGCCGATATTGTGGACCTGTTGCGCTATGATGAAGACACTGCAGGTGGTTTGATGGCGAAGGAATTGGTGCGTGTAAAGGAAACCTGGACTGTTGCCGGTTGCGTTCGTGAAATGCGCCGTCAGGCCGAAAACGTGACTCGGGTCCATTCCATTTATGTAACCGATAAACAGGGGAAACTTAAAGGGCGACTTTCACTGAAAGATTTGCTAACCGCTCCTGAAAAAGCTCACATAAGCGATGTTTACATCCCAAAAGTAGATTACGTAAACGTACACACAGAAGCCGAAGAAGTGGCTCGAATAATGCAGAAATACGATCTGGAAGCCATTCCCGTGGTTGATGACAATGGGATTTTAGTGGGAAGGATTACTATTGACGACATAGTAGATTTCATTAAGGAAGAAGCTGAAAAAGATTACCAAATGGCGGCTGGTATATCGCAAGACGTTGAAGCCGATGATGGAATTTTCAAACAAACCCGTGCGCGTTTACCCTGGCTCTTGATTGGAATGCTTGGCGGACTGGGAGCTGCAAGTATTATTACAGGGTTCCAAGGCATGATGTCAACCTTTCCAAAAATCATAATTTTTGTGCCGCTCATTCAAGCAACTGCTGGAAATGTAGGAGTCCAGAGCAGTGCCATTGTGGTACAAGGGCTCGCAAACGATTCGTTAAAAGGCTCGCTTTTTATACGTTTACTCAAGGAGTCCTCCCTTGCATTGGTCAATGGCATCGCTATTGCTTTGGTAGTTCTAGTTATAAGCCATTTTGTCTTTTTTACCTCCTATTTGGAATCCATCAGTATAGGTATAGCCATTATCACTGTTATTATTTTGGCTGCATTGATCGGCACCTTTATACCTATTCTTTTGAACAAAAAGGGCATTGATCCAGCAGTAGCAACAGGGCCATTTATCACTACCAGCAATGATATATTCGGGATACTTACCTATTTTCTAATTGCAAAAATGATACTCGGCTTTTGAAATCTGAAATTTTCAAACAACGTTTCATAGTCCCAGCTTCGGCTATTGATGGGCTGAACCACGTAAATAGCGTTACCTATCTTCAATGGTGTCTCGATGCGGCGGAAGCACATTGGATTTCAAAAACTACCGAAGAACAGCGCGAACAATATGTTTGGGTGGTCTTAAATCATTCTATTTACTATAAAAACCCTTCTTTTTTAGAGGAAGAACTTGAAACCCAAACGTGGATTGAAAGTTACGAAGGCGTGAAAAGTGAACGTAAATACAGAATAGTTCGTCCTTCAGATGGCAAAACCATTGTAGAGGCCAAAACTCTTTGGTGCTTTTTGGACGGCAAAACATTCCGACCCACAAAAATTACAAATGAAATATCCAATCTTTTCATTTAAACATGAAGGCATTCAAGTAACCTTCAAAACTATTATTTTCAATACTTTTACGCTATAAAACTACACCGCATTGAGCGTTTTCAAAAAACTGTTTAAACAAACTTTTATTTACGGGCTTGCCACCGTGTTACCGCGGATATTAACAGTTATCCTCGTGCCGCTTTATGTGAAAGTTTTGATGCCAGGGGAATACGGAATTTATTCCACCGTAATGGCTTTCCTTATTTTGGGCAATGTTTTGCTTAGCTACGGGATGGAAACCTCGTTTTTTCGTTTCATCACCAAAGATGCATCACAGCAGAAAATCGTTCAATCAACCACGCTTACCTCGCTCACGGTTTCAACACTTATTTTTTTGGGAATTACTTTACTTTTCAAAAATTTCATTGCCGAAATCTCCGAATTTAAACCTGAATACGTAACCTACGGACTTTTAATTTTAGCTTTGGATGCGTTGGTGGTACTGCCTTTCGTGTGGTTTCGTGCCAACGAAAAACCAGTTCGTTATGCTACCATTAAAATCTTCAATGTTGTTATAAATCTTGCTTTTAACCTATTTTTTCTTTTACTGCTTCCGAAACTTGCCGAAAACAGTACTTACTGGAATTCCTTTTGGTTTCCCGAAAACAAATTAGTCTATGTTTTTATTGCAAATTTAATAGCGAGCGCCGTAACGCTTTTGGTGTTGCTTCCACTTTATCTGAAAATTGGTTTCGGTTTCAGCAAAACTATTTGGAAACAGATGATGAAATATGCCATACCTGTACTGGTTGCAGGAATCGCTTTTAGTATAAATGAAGCTTTTGACAAGATTCTTCTGAAATATTTGTTGCCCGAAAACATTGCCGAAATTCAAGTGGGGCTTTATTCCGCTTGCTACAAATTGGGAATGTTTATGACGCTTTTCGTTATGGCTTTCCGCTTGGGGATTGAACCGTTTTTTTTCAATCATTCCGCACACACAAATGCAAAAAATACTTACGCTACAATTACCAAATATTTTACGCTGTTCGGCTGTTTGATTCTTTTGGTAGTGGTTGTTTATATTGACATTTTCAAACGTATTTTAATCCCAAACAGTCAGTATTGGGAAGCGTTGAAAATAGTTCCACTCATACTATTGGCAAATTTGTTTTTAGGAATTTACCACAACCTTTCTGTTTGGTATAAGGTTACGGACCGAACAAAATACGGTGCCTATATATCTGTTTTTGCAGCTATTGTTACGCTCGTGCTCAACTATGTACTGATTCCGCATATGGGTTATATGGGTTCTGCCATTGCCACGCTCGCGGCTTACGGCAGTATGATGGTGCTTTCGTATCTTTACGGCCGCAAGTATTACGACGTGCCTTACGAAGTGAAAAAAATAAGCGGTTATTTAGTTATGGCTATCGGCTTTTCAGCAATTTCCTATTATGTTTTCAATGGAAATATTTGGGTAGGAACTGCGTTGTTATTAGTGTTTGCTGCAATTATGTTCTATTCTGAAAAAAAGGAGTTTTTAAAAATCATCAAAAAATAATTTGAATGTCACGCTGAGCCCTTCGACTCCGCTCAGGATTAACAGGAGTCGAAGCGCCTCCGAAGACGGATTATACAATTAAACTATGAATTTAAGCGATAAGATACATGCTTTCACAAGCATAAAAATAATCAACAAATCCAATCACCCATTACCTTCCTACGAAACCATCGCCTCCGCCGGAATGGATTTGCGTTCCAACGTTGACGGACCTTCAACATTAAAACCGTTGCAACGAGCCATTGTTAAAACTGGGCTTTTTATTGAATTGCCTATTGGCTACGAAGCCCAAGTTCGTCCACGAAGCGGTTTAGCTGCAAAAAAAGGAATTACCGTGCTGAATTCTCCTGGAACTATCGATGCCGATTACCGCGGTGAGATTGGCGTGATTTTAGTAAACCTTTCTAACGAAGATTTCACCATCGAGCACGGCGAACGCATTGCCCAATTAGTAATCGCAAAACACGAACGTGCCCTTTGGGAAGAAGTGGATGTGCTAACTGACACTTCGCGCGGAGCTGGAGGTTTTGGGAGTACTGGCTTGAAATAAAAAAATGAAAATAACCAAGACTAAATGAAAATAATAGTCCCAATGGCAGGCCGCGGCAGCCGCCTTCGCCCACATACACTAAACATTCCAAAACCATTAATCCCCGTGGCGGGAAAACCCATCGTGCACCGTTTGGTGGAAGACATCGTTAGTGTTTTGAATGAAGAAATTGATGAAATTGCTTTTATTCTGGGCGATCCTGCTTTTTTTGGTGAAGAGGTTGTTGAAAGTTTAAAAACACTCGCAACAAATTTAGGTGCAAAACCTACAATATACCGCCAATTGAACCCTAAAGGAACCGGCCACGCCATTATGTGCGCCAAAGATTCACTTTCAGGACCGGCTGTAATTGCTTATGCAGATACTTTGATTCGTGCGGATTTCAATTTGGACAAAGAAGCAGACGCTGTAATCTGGACCAAAAAAGTGAAAAATCCGGAAGCTTATGGCGTGGTTAATCTCAACGAAAAAAACGAAATAATCGAGCTTGTTGAAAAACCAAAAGAATATGTGAGCGACCAAGCCGTTATAGGTATTTATTATTTTAAAGATGTTTCGCAATTGAAAAATGAGTTGCAATACGTGCTTGACAACAATATTATCAACGGTGGCGAATACCAAATAAACGATGGTATCAAAAGGATGATGGCCGCCGGAAAAATTTTCAAATCCGGAATGGTCGATGAATGGATGGACTGCGGCAACAAAGAAGTTACCGTTGAAACCAATAAAAAAATGTTGGGGTTTCTTTCCAAAGCAAATAGACCTCTGATTTCTGAAAATATCAGCAACGAAAATTCCAAAATTATTGATCCGTGTTTTATTGGTAAAAATGTAATTTTAAAAAACAGCACCATTGGCCCTTATGCTTCTGTAGGTGAGGGCACGGTAATTGAGAACAGCACTGTAAAAAACAGTATCATCCAAACATATTCAAAAATCAAAAACGCAACTTTGGACAACGCAATGATTGGCAATTATGCTACTTTTGATGGCAATTTCACCAATGTGAGCATAGGGGATTATTCTGAATTGAAATAACAACAAAAGTTTCGACTATAGTTAATCTTGAGCCTTCAGAAAGGTGCGACCAGACATTTAAATTGAAAACAAAATTTTTACATACTTTCTTACTTTTTTTAGGAATTCTTGTTCCGATGCAACTCTGTGCCCAAGAAATTAAAAACGATTCCATCCATAACCCAATGGACCAATTGGGTGATGTTACCGATGCCTTTCAGGAAAACTTTTTTGAAGCCCTGAAACAAAAAGCAATTGAAAATTATGAATTGGCGCTCACAGCGCTGGACAAAGCCGAAAAAACCGCTAAAAGTCCCGAAAATAAAGCGGTGGTTTATTTTGAAATGGGTAAGAATTATTCTTACTTGAAAAACTATGCCCAAGCCGAAGAGAATTTCAACAAGGTTTTAAAAAGCGAAGGCGACAGGCCCGATGTTTTGGAACAGCTTTACGAAGTTTTCTATCAACAAAAAAATTACGAAAAGTCTATTCCCCTTGTGCAAAAACTGATTCCCTTTGATGAGGATTACAAAGAAGACTTGGCCAATCTTTATACGCTTACACAACAGTATGACAAAGCTCTGGAACTACTGGATGAATTAGATGGAATCTGGGGCGAAAGCGATACGCGAAATGCATTGCGGGCACAAATTTATCGGGTGACAGGAAACACCAAAGCTGCCATTGAAAACCTGGAACAGAAGATTGACAACAACCCAAAAAACGAGAATGAAAATCTAAATTTGATATTTCTTTACAGCGAACAGGGAAATAAAGAAAAAGCCTTTGAAGCCGCAAAAAATCTGCTGAAAAACAATCCAAAATCTAAGTTAGTGCATTTGGCGCTCTATAAATTTTATTTGGATGAAGGCAACGCCACCGAAGCGATAAAATCCATGAAAATTGTATTTTCTTCTGAAGAAATTGACAAGGAATCCAAATATAAAGTTCTCGGTGATTTTATTCAGTTTGTGAATGAAAACCCAAAATATGAAAACGAACTGGCAGAAATTGTCAATCAGTTTTCTGTTGAAAATGGGCGAGTTTATGAAAAACTCGGTGACTATTACGCAGCAAAGGGGAGAAAGGAAGATGCTTTGAATGCATACGAAAAGGGAATAGAGGGTGACCCAGACAATTACAACCTTTTAAAGAACACACTTTTGTTCCAGATTGAATTCCAAAAATATGAAGCCGCCGCAATATTGAGCTCTGAGGGATTGGAAATTTTTCCAGCACAGGCACTTTTATATTTACTAAACGGCGTTGCCAACAACGGGATTCAAAAAAGCGACTCAGCAATTGAAAGTTTGGAAACCGGACTCGATTTTATAATGGAAGACCCACAAATGGAACAAGATTTTTACAAACAACTCAGCCTTGCTTACACCACAAAAGGCGATACCAAAAAGGCCAAAATATATTCCGATAAAGCTGCCGCAACCAAAACGCCCAACTAAGATTTTATGAAGTTAAAGCCTATTTATATTTTAATGCTTTTGTTTTTGGCTTCCTGCGGTGGCGTCAAAAATATTACGGACCTTGATCATGCTTCTGCAAAAGAAGTAATTTCGGCACACAAAGCGGCTAAACCCGATTTTAAAACCTTAGCAAGTCGAGTGCAATTGGTTTACGAAACCGATGAAAAACTGCAGAGCATAACCGTAAGCCTTCGGATGGAAAAAGATAAAAATATATGGATAAAAGCTTCGGTTTTGGGCATTACCATTGCAAAAGTTTTAATTACACCCACGAGTGTGAGTTATTACGAAACTATCGGAAGAACCTATTTTCAAGGTGATTTCGCTCTTTTAGGAGAATGGATTGGCACATCAATTAATTTTCAACAAGCGCAAAACATGCTTTTGGGACAGTCCATTTTCACGCTAAATCCTTCGGAATATTCGGCGGAAGTTTTCCAGAATAAATTCAAAATACAGCCCAAGCAACAACCTCAAAATTTTATACATTCGCTGTTTATAAATCCGGACAATTTTAAAATTGCTTCTGAAACGTTATCACAACCTAATGACGACCGTTTGTTGAGCATCCGCTACGGCGTTTATCAAAAACTTGACGGACAGTTTTACCCTTCAACCATAATGATAAATACTTCGGAAAAAGGGTCGGCAACAAAGATCGAAATCAATTACAAAAAAATAGACTTGAACGTTGATGTGAGTTTTCCGTTTGATGTTCCCGAAGGTTATGAAGAAATCCAACTTAATTAAATGAAGCATTTCCGCACATATCTTTTTTTATTCGTCTGTTTGCTTACAGCCTCAAATGTTTTCGCCCAAGTGGACAAACAGAAAGAACTGGAAGAAAAACGCCAGGCTATTTTGGAGGAGATAAAACAGATAAATTCACTTCTTTTCAAAACAAAAAAAGAGGAAAAATCTGTGCTTTCGCAAGTTGAAGACATAAACCAGCGCATTTCAGCTTCTGAAAATTTAATTCGTGTTACCAATCAGCAAGCCAATTTGCTCACACGGAATATCAATGAAAATATCAACAAAATAAGTACCCTTCGCGATGAGCTGAAAGTGATGAAAGCGGATTATGCCGCAATGATCCAAAAATCCTATAAAAGCAAAAACCAGCAGAGCCGGATTATGTTTTTGCTTTCTTCGGAAGACTTTTTGCAGGCTTACAAACGTATTCAATATATGAAGCAGTACGCCAAGTTCAGAAAAAAACAGGGCGAGGGAATCAAAGCGAAAACGGAAGAACTTCAAAAATTAAATGCTGACCTCATTGGACAAAAGAAAACCAAACAAAAACTGATTGCCGAAAATGAAGTGGCAAAAAGTAAACTCACCGAAGAGCGTAAAGACCAACAAGCGTTGGTGGCAACATTGAAAAAGGACGAAGGTAAATTTACCTCACAAATAAGGACCAAACAACAACAGGCAGACGAAATAGACCGACAGATAGACGCATTGATTAAGGCCGCTATTGAAGAAGCTAACAGAATAGCGAGAGCAAAAGCAGCAGCTGAGGCAGCGGCAGCAAAGGCAAATGGCACAAAAGTAACAACGACCACAAAGAACGTAATTACCGAACCAACAAAGACAGAGGAGTTTGCATTAACTGCAGAGGATAGAGCACTGGCTGCCAGTTTTATGAACAACAAAGGGAAACTACCTTGGCCTGTTGAAAAAGGAATGGTTGTAAAAAGCTTTGGAACCCATCAGCATCCGCAATTTCCCAACGTTACCACCAACAGCAGTGGCGTGGAGATAGCCACAGAAGATAACGCAGATGTGCGCTCCATTTTTGAAGGACAGGTGTTGTCTATTCAATTTATAAAAGGTGCCAACAAAGTGGTTATTATTCAACACGGGGATTATTTATCTGTCTATAGTAATTTGGCTAATGTGTCAGTTAAAAAAGGCGATAAGGTTTCAACCAAACAAAAAATAGGAACCGTTGCAAAAAGCCCAACCGAAGGAAGAACTGTTTTGAAGTTCTATATTTATCAAAACAAGACCAAAATAAATCCGGCAGATTGGATTTATAGAATGTAAAAAAAGGGAGCTGTTTTTGCTAGTCATGGTCGGAAGAAATTCCGACCATTTTTTTATGTTTCAAAATGGTCTAAA
>DAIMFZ010000020.1:18358-20072 GCA_036724225.1 Aequorivita sp. | reverse complement strand
GCGAGCAATTCGTCGGGGTTGGTACCTTTCGCATCCTCAAATCGGGTTTTGAAAGAGTATGGGCTCTTGTCCAGCACCTTGCTTTGAGTGGTTATTTTTCCGTTTCCTTCTTTAATGGAGCCGTTCCATACGGCATTTGCTGTGCGTTTCATTTCTTTGTTTTTAAATTAATTTTCTTTTTCTGTTTTTGGTCAAATTAAAACTCATTAATTTGATCATAATATAATGATTAAGAATTCTTACCCATCATGAATTTTTAGCAACATCTTCCACCCGTTTTACGGAATCTGCCTTGTTAAGACTTAATCTTACTGTACTTGTTTCCAAAGCGTTTAGATCATGGGGAATGCCACCTTCAAGAGCGACCATATCACCTTTCTTCAAATTGTGTATTGTACCATTTACTCCAAAGTCAATTGCACCTTCAAATATTTCCACAACAATTGAAAATGGTGTTTTGTGTTCTTTCATTACTTGACCTTTTTTAAAGGCAATCCTGATTTCCTTTCCAGTTTCGGTTTCCATTAAAACTTGGATGGTTGGCCTGGTTTCGTGATATTGAAGATCGTTGATCAATGATGCTACTTTCATATTTATTTTCGTTTTAAAATTTCTTATTTAGAATGGTTCAAAATTAATCAATATTTATATCATAGGCTACCAACCTTTACATAAAGTTTTTGGATTATGATTTAGCTCATAGCAAGTGATAATCAATTTGTTGAAATTTGTAACTTCCCTTATTAAGATTCATTGAATTTCATTGAAAACTGTTTTGAAATAATATGAAGAAACAAATTAAGAAACAATCTATCGTTCTAATGCCACTAATTGAGGAGCACAATGAGGTTATTCTTCTATGCGAACGGATTAGAGAAGGACTGCAAAACAAAACTGAAACCAAACGGATCAAAAAATACATTGATTGGTTTAAGTCAAATTATTTAGATCCCCACTTTGAAATAGAGAAGAAATATATTTTCCCCATTCTTGGAATTAGTAATGTACGCGTAAAAAGGGCTTTGGCAAACCACAGACGACTGAACCGTTTGTTCGAAGAAACTTCTGAGCTAAATACAGTGCTGAACAAAATAGAGGAAGAATTAAGCAGTTATATCGGATTTGAAGAACGCGTTTTATATAATGAAATCCGAACTATTGCCAGTCCGCAACAAATGGAAGAAATTGAGAAGAGACATAAACAATTAAAGTTTATTGATGATGATTGGAAAGACCGGTTCTGGGTAACTTCCACAAATTAAATTTAGAAATTATTCAAATAAAAAACACCGATTGAAAATTTTCATTCGGTGTTTTGGTAACTATTAAGAGTCTTTTTCAATATTGAATATTGAATAAATCAAGCGCTGATTCTGCAATCTTCACAATCTTTCACTTCGCCATAGTAGGTTTCGCGGTATTTGTGAAGGGTTTTAAAAGGAATGCTTAAAAATGTTTTTTTAATGTAGATCACGCTTGTGGTGAACATTCCCATTTTTTCTGTAAATCGTTTCTCTGTTTTCGTTTGTCGTTTCACTGAAACTAACTTCATCCTTGTTTTTTTGACTCCCTTTTGCTCGTAAAATAATGTCTTTCAAAGCAAAAGTCCAGAGTACTGTTCGATGGCAAAGAAACAGGTCTCAATGGCCAATTCCAAGAAATTAGCGTTAAACCTGGGTTAAACCTTTATTGAGTTATGAGTTATGAGTTATGA
>DAIMFZ010000020.1:0-18258 GCA_036724225.1 Aequorivita sp. | reverse complement strand
AATTAGCGTTAAACCTGGGTTAAACCTTTATTGAGTTATGAGTTATGAGTTATGAAAATACAGAATTCCCGCGTACTTACTTATTGAATTCCGCGAACTTTCTTCTCCCACTTCCAAGCCGATTCCAAAGCATCTTCCATTGTTTTTTCAGCTTTCCAACCTAAAACTATGTTTGCTTTTTTGGTATCTGCGTAAACAGAAATTACGTCGCCAGGGCGACGATCTACAATTTTATAATTCAATTTTTTGCCAGTTGCTTTTTCGAATGAATTAACAACTTCAAGAACAGAACTACCTCTGCCCGTTCCCAAATTGAAAACTTCATAATTTGATTGATTCATTTCTGAAAGTAATCGCTGCAATGCAATAACGTGCGCCTTTGCCAAATCTACCACGTGAATATAATCGCGGATGCAGCTACCGTCTTCGGTAGGATAATCGTCTCCAAAAACTGAAAGTTGCTCCCGAATTCCAGCAGCGGTCTGCGTAATAAATGGCACAAGATTTTGTGGAACGCCAGCGGGAAGTTCACCAATTTCAGCAGATTCATGGGCTCCAACTGGGTTGAAATAACGCAAGGCAATCACTTTTAAAGGCGAAATTGAGCAAGTATCTTTTAAGATTTCTTCACTTATCTGTTTCGTATTTCCGTAAGGTGAAGTGGCTGGTTTTACAGGAGCATCCTCTGATATAGGAAGCGAATCCGGTTCGCCATAAACCGTACACGAAGAACTGAAAATAAAATTCTCAATACCGTAGGAGTTACATTCTTGAAGCAGATAAATGAGCGTGTTCAGATTGTTTTCATAATAAAGCAACGGATTTTCAACACTTTCGCCCACAGCTTTGCTGGCAGCGAAATGAATTATACCTTCGATATCTTGATTTCTTTTGAAAAAATCTATAACATCTGCTTTTATGCGAAGATCCAACCTTTCAAAAAATGGAGGTGTTTTGGAAATATTGGTTATGCCTTCCAAAACATCGAGAGAGGAATTGGAAAGATTATCAATAATGATAACCTGATAACCGGAATTTTGAAGTTCAACAACGGTATGACTTCCAATGTAGCCCAGACCGCCTGTAACTAGAATTTTTTTCATTATTTCGTGACGAAATTTATAATAGTTTCGGTAATGTATTTTATCTGCTCATCGTCAAGTTCAGTGTGCATTGGCAACGAAATCACTTCATTTATCAACTGATTGGTTACCGCAAAATCTTCTTCTTTATAACGTTCATCTTTATACGCCTTTTGAAGATGCAACGGAATTGGGTAATAAACGCCGCTGGGTATCCCTTTTTCGTTCAAATGGTTTACCAACGCATCGCGTTTCCCATTTAGTATTTTCAATGTATATTGGTGAAAAACGTGGCTTCTTTCTGAAATATTTCTTTCAGAGTCAAATCCGCCAGGAGTTACAATATTATCAATCCCTTTAAACGCGGCAGTATATTTATTTGCCGCCTCGATTCTGGCTTTATTGTAATTGTCCAAATGTGGCAATTTAGCGCGAAGCACCGCAGCCTGAATAGAATCCAACCTACTATTTACGCCCACCACATCGTGATGATAACGAACGTACATTCCGTGGTTAACTATGCCGCGGATGGTGTGTGCCAAATCATCATCATTCGTGAAAATAGCTCCACCGTCGCCGTAACATCCCAGGTTTTTTGAAGGGAAAAAAGAAGTGGAAGCCACATGACCAATGGTTCCTGTCTTTTTCTTTGAACCATCTTTTGAAGTATAATCTGCACCTATTCCTTGGGCGTTATCTTCAATTACGTAAAGATTGTGTTCTTTGGCAATGGCCATAATTTCGTCCATATTTGCAGCAAGCCCAAAAAGATGAATGGGAACTATTGCCTTGGTTTTTGGCGTAATTGCTTTTTTAATAGCTTCAATATCAATATTGAAATTTATTGGGTCAACATCTACCAAAACGGGAGTGAGCTGTAAAAGCGCAATTACTTCAACGGTTGCAGCAAAGGTAAAATCGGCCGTAATAACCTCATCGCCTGGTTTTAGATTGAGAGCCATCATTGCTATTTGAAGTGCATCGGTTCCGTTGGCGCAGGGAATTACGTGTTTTACGTCCAAATATTCCTCAAGTTCCTTTTGAAATTCGTGGACTTCCGGTCCGTTGACAAAAGCGGTGGTTTCAATCACGTTCATGATGGAACTGTCCACGCGCTCTTTTATATTTTTATACTGACCTTTTAGGTCAACCATTTGTATTTTTCTCATCTGATGAAAATAATATTGAATTCGGCGAAATTACGAAAATGATATTTGTTTGTGTTGAAGTTAATGAGTTATTGGGTTATTAAGTTATTGGGCTCACAATTGGAATTTGGTACTTGAAATTTGGTATTTTTACACTCGATGCACACAATCTATAATTTATTAATTCATTTCGCCTCCTTCGGCTTAAGGATTGTGGCGCCGTTCAACAACAAAATGAAGCTTTTCGTAAATGGCAGAAAAGATGTTTTTGGAATTCTTCAGCAAAAAATTTCACTTTCAGACAAAACAATATGGTTCCATTGTGCATCCTTGGGCGAATTTGAACAGGGCGTTCCAATTATGGAAGCAATGAAAAAACTAAAACCTGACCATAAAATTGTGGTCAGTTTTTTTTCGCCATCGGGGTTTGAAATTAAGAAAAACACTCCTTTAGCAGATGTAGTAGTTTATTTGCCGATGGACACTCTCTCTAATGCAAGGAAATTTATAGCTGCAATTCATCCATCGCTTGCGTTTTTTGTGAAATATGAATTTTGGCCGAACTATCTTTTTGAACTTCAGAAAAAAAACATTCCAACGCTATTGGTTTCGGGTGTTTTTCGGGATAACCAAATCTTCTTCAAAAGTTACGGAGGGTTTATGCGAAAAGCTCTTGCTACTTTTGAGCATTTTTTTGTTCAGGACGAAAATTCCGAAGCACTTTTAAAAAGTATTGGTTTCAATACAATTACAGTAAGCGGCGATACGCGTTTTGACCGGGTTTCACACCAAATTGAAATAGACAATACTTTGAAATTTGCCGAAGAATTCAAGGGAAATTCGCTCTGCATTGTCTGCGGAAGTACTTGGCCCGAAGATGAAGCGGTGCTTTTAGATTATATAAATTCTTCGCCCGAAAATGTGAAATTTATAATTGCCCCGCATAAAATTGAAACAGATAAAATTGAAGATTTTCGAAAAAATATTATTAAAAAAACAGTACTTCATTCCGCTAAAGAAGAAGTGAACATCTCTGAATATTCCATTTTGATTATTGATTGTATCGGGTTGTTGAGCAAACTTTACAGTTATGCCGATATTGCATACATCGGCGGTGCAATGGGCAAAACAGGACTTCACAACATATTGGAAGCGGCCACTTTTGGAGTACCGATCGTTATTGGAAAAAATTATGGCGAATTCCACGAAGCAATCCGCTTACAAGATTTAGCAGGCTTATACTCGATAAAAAATTCTGTTGAATGCACTGAGATTCTAAATAAAATGGTAAACGATGCCAGTTTCAGAAACAAAACTGGAATGATCTGCGGCCATTACGTAAACAAAAATACCGGAGCCACACAAAAAATAGCCAATTATATCACGACTATTTTAAAATAACTCTTTCTGCTTTTTATAAAAATCGAAGCTTTTTTAAAGAAATTACATTAAATTAATATTTTTTTCACATTTTTTAGGATATAATTATTAATACTTCATCTTTTAAAAGGTAGATTTGCTTAACCCATTAAAGCAATCTAATTATGAAAAATCTGTTTATTTTAATTACAATAGCCACTTTAGCTTTTGGATCGTGCCGCGAAAAAACGGAAACTAAAGAAATAATTCGAGAAGTGAAGGTTGAAACCCCCAAAGCCGATAATAAAGAAGGCATTTTGGAACGTACCGCAAAAGAAGTGGACAAAGAGGTCAACCAAGAAATCGATAAAAAAATTGACGAAATCGGGAACGATAAATAATTTACAATCACTAACTCAAAATCTAAAAACAATGAAAAAGCTAACAATGATCGCGTTATTTGCAGGATTTTTAACCCTCTCCCTTACTTCCTGTAGAGATCAAAAAACCGAAGAGAAAACGGATATTAAGGCAGAGGTTATTGATGATATGCAGGACAAAGGTGCCGATATTAAAGTAAAAGACGACGGCGATAAAATAAAAATGGAAACCGATGACCAAAAGGCTAAAATCAAAACCGATGATGATGGCAATGTTAAAATAAAAGTAAAAGACAAAGACTAAACTCTTAGTCTTTTATAAACAAAGAGGGATGGTCCGAAAGGATTTTCCCTCTTTTTATTTCAAACTGCTTATCTGTCCTTTCAGTTCATCCATAGATTGCTGCAGTTGTCTCAACAAATTGCTTTCTGAAGGCTCGTCCACACCAAAACTCAACTTACTATTTACCAGCCACAACTCTTGAATATCCTTCGCTTTTACATCTATGGGCAAATATTCGTCATTTAGGGAAATGAGTCTGATGCTTTGTGGGTTGTTCGGTATTTTTTGAAGTTTTTTCACTAAAACTGAATCCCTTAAAACCACTATATAAATTTTGCTGTCAGTTGCCTCGTTAATACTAGGCACTGCACGGCCTAAAACCCACTCGTTAGGTTTTATGTTTGGTAACATACTGTCGCCTTCCACCTGAAAACCACGATAAGAGGCATTTCTAAATTCCGGTAAAGGAATATTGAAAGCCGGTAACGTTTGGTACCAACCCAAATCGTGAATATTATTAGGGTATCCGGCTGCTGCTTTTTGGTTTACCAGCAGAATACTGTCATTGCCCAAAGTATCCAAGGTTATTACCTTTGGGCTCACATCGCCGCGAGAGGTATCAATATACTTTTCAAAACTTTTGCCATAGAGCCATAACGGATTTATGTTAAACTGGGCCATGAGTTCCATTACAATTTTGCCAGTGATTTTGGTTTTCCCTCTTTCAATATCTGCTGTTGTCGCACCAATATCGAGCAGTGCAGCAAACGATTGTTGCGTATGTCTAAGTTCTTCACGAATGGTCTTAAAGCGAGTCGATTCAATTGAAATCTTTTTTTCCATGCACTAAAAGTACTAAACTTTGGAAATATTCCAAATAAATATTGGATAAATTCCTTTAAAAGAATTAACAAAATTTAAAAATATTTATCGTATAAAAGTTACGCAATCAAAATTTTAATTACTTTTGCGCACTATTAATCACTAATCTATTCCACATGAAAAAATTATTTTTATCACTTGCCGCTCTTGCATTGGTTGCTTCAGTTTACTCTTGCAGAGAGACTACAAAAGAAAATGCTGAAGAAACTGCTGAATCAGTTCAAACTGACGCTGAAAACTCTATGGACAATGCTGCTGAGGCTGTTGATAACGCTGCCGATGCAACTGAAGACGCTTTAGAAGATGCTGGCGACGCTGTTGAAAAAGCTGCTGACGACACTAAAGAAGCTGTAAAAGACGCTACTGACGGTCAATAAGCAATTCTTTTGCTAAAAAATAAAAAGCTCTTTCAAATTTGAAAGGGCTTTTTTTATTGGAAAAATCAAAATATCAATACAAAAAAAGCTCCTCCATTTAAGAAGAAGCTTTTAGTACTGATGGCGGGACTTGAACCCGCACGACCAAATGGTCACAGGATTTTAAGTCCGGCGTGTCTACCAATTCCACCACATCAGCTTAATTCGGCTGCCAATTTGCAACCGGGACTTAACAAAAAATGCCGAATTGCATCGGCATTTAAAGTTGAGCGAAAAACGGGATTCGAACCCGCGACCTCCACCTTGGCAAGGTGGCGCTCTACCAACTGAGCTATTTTCGCAGAATAATTAATGAACGTCGCTTCACATTCAAAGCGGGAGCAAATTTAAAAATTTTACTTCAAAAGCAAAGTCTTTTATGATAAATTATTGCTGAATCTTACTTTTTCAATTTCACCGAGGCATTCCGTTGCAACATGCGCCGAATCTCGTTGAGCTTCATCAATGCTTCCACTGGCGTAAGCGTGTCAATATCAATGCCCAAGATTTCTTCGCGAAGTTCTTCCAGCAATGGATCGTCCAATTTAAAGAAACTTAATTGTATCTCTTCTTTTGAAACCGCTTTCATTTCCTCAGTCAATTCTTCGGAAGCGTGGCTCTTTTCAAGCCTTTTTAATATTTTATTTGCTCGTTTAAGTACCGCTTGTGGCATTCCTGCCATTTTTGCCACGTGAATCCCGAAACTGTGGTGGCTTCCGCCCGGAACCAATTTCCGAAGAAAAAGAACATTATCCTTTAATTCCTTCACCGAAACATTATAATTTTTGATGCGTGCAAAAGTTTCGGTCATTTCGTTCAACTCGTGATAGTGGGTCGCGAAAAGCGTTTTTCCGCGGGAAGGGTGTTCGTGCAAATATTCGCTAATTGCCCAAGCAATTGAAATTCCGTCATAAGTGCTCGTTCCGCGCCCAATTTCATCCAAAAGAATCAAACTTCTTTCCGAGAGGTTGTTCAGAATACTGGCCGTTTCGTTCATCTCGACCATAAAAGTTGATTCACCCATCGAGATATTGTCGCTCGCGCCTACTCTCGTAAATATTTTATCAACACAACCCATTCGTACCGCCGAAGCCGGAACAAAACTGCCCATCTGAGCCAACAAAACAATCAGCGCCGTTTGCCGAAGAATAGCCGATTTACCGCTCATGTTCGGCCCAGTAATCATAATGATTTGTTGGTTATCGCGGTCCAAAAAAACATCGTTTGCAATGTAGGGCGCGTCGGGCGGAAGTTGTTTTTCAATCACCGGATGGCGGCCCTCTTTTATATCCAAATCAAAAGTATCATCGAGCAATGGTCGCGTATAATTTGCTTCTTTGGCCTGCGTTGCGAAAGAACACAAACAATCCAACTGTGCAATTAATGCCGCATTTTGCTGAACCGAAGCAATATACTGAAGCATCCATTCCACCAACTTTCCAAAAATTTCCTGCTCCAAAGCGAGGATTTTTTCCTCAGCACCGAGGATTTTGGTTTCGTATTCTTTCAGTTCTTCGGTAATATAACGTTCCGCACTCACAAGTGTTTGCTTGCGTATCCATTCCGGCGGAACCTTGTCTTTATGGGCATTTCGGACTTCTATGTAATAACCAAAAACATTGTTTGAAGCTATTTTAAGCGAAGAAATTCCGGTGAGTTTGGTTTCGCGCGCCAGCATCTCGTCCAGATATCCCTTTCCGTTTGCTGAAATGTTCCGAAGTTCGTCCAGTGTTTCAGAAAATCCTTCAGCTATGGAATTCCCTTTCAGAATATTTACCGGAGCTTCCTCTAAAAGTGTTTCTTTTATTTTATTTCGAAGCAATTCGCAATCGTGCAATTGTTCACCAATAATTCTCAGCGATTCATTTTTTGAATTTAAAGCCAACAATTTTATAGGAACCACAGCTTCCAACGAATTTTTAAGTTGAATGACCTCCCGCGGGTTCACTTTGCCCGTTGCAACTTTTGAAATAAGTCGCTCCAAATCGCCGATGCGCTTGGTGTATTGCCTGGTTTTTTCCAAAACCACGGGATTGTCCAGTAGAAAACTCACAACCTCGTGCCGGCGGTTTATTTTCTCAGCATTTTTGAGAGGGAGTGCCATCCACCGTTTCAAAAGCCGTCCGCCCATTGGCGAAATGGTTTTGTCAATAACATCCAAAAGCGTAACGGCATTGGGCTGATTGGAATGGTACAATTCCAAATTTCGAATGGTGAAACGGTCCATCCAAACGTATTCGTCCTCGGCAATCCTTGACAAACGTGAAATGTGTTGCAATTTTGTGTGTCGCGTTTCACTTAAATAGTGAAGTGCGGCGCCGGCAGCAATAATGCCTTCTTCCAAATGTTCGACGCCAAAACCTTTCAGATTTTTAGTGTCGAAATGTTTCGTAAGCGTTTCAAAGGCGTAATCGCTTTGGAAAATCCAATCCTCGAGATAGAAAACGTGGTATTCATTTCCGAAAGTTTAGGAAAAAAGCTTCCGTTTCTCTTTTGAAAAAAGCACTTCCGAAGGATTGAAATTTTGGAGCAGTTTATCTACATATTCCGCAGAACCCTCAGAAACCAAAAACTCACCCGTAGAAACATCCAAAAATGAAACGCCAAGGTTTTTGGAACCGAAGTGAATCGCCGCCAAAAAGTTGTTCGACTTCGATTTTAAGATATCGTCATTAAAAGCCACTCCCGGAGTGACTAATTCGGTAACGCCACGCTTAACGATGGTTTTGGTCATTTTTGGATCTTCCAACTGATCGCAGATGGCAACGCGGCAACCAGCCATTACCAATTTTGGCAAATAGGTATTTATTGAGTGGTGTGGAAAACCGGCCAGCTCAACATTATCGCCACCGTTATTTCGGGCGGTGAGTGTAATATTTAAAATTCCCGCAGCGCGCACGGCATCTTCGCCAAAAGTTTCGTAGAAATCGCCCACACGGAAGAGCAGCAAAGCATCTGGATACTTCGCTTTTATTGTGTTGTATTGCTTCATCAACGGGGTTTCCTTCGTCGCCATATCTCAAAAATTCTTTAATCGATAAATGTAACCAAAAAGCTGTTTTCTTTAAAATGAAGTAGTTGTGAATTATTGGGTTTTATCAACAATTATGTCGAAACTATTACACAGGATTGCACAGAGAAATAACCTAATAACTCAATAACTATTAACATTTAACTTTTAACTTTGCGCCTTATGAAATACCGAAAACTCAAAAATAGTGAATTATACCGCATCAGTCCTGAAGAATACAAAGCTTCGGATAAAACGCAATTGATAATTATTCTCGACAACATTCGAAGTTTGAACAACATCGGTTCTGTGTTTCGCACGGCGGATGCTTTTTTGGTGAAGAAAATTTACCTCTGCGGTATTACAGCGAAGCCACCCCACAAAGACATTCAAAAAACCGCTTTGGGCGCCACGGATAGTGTGGATTGGGAATATGCCGAAAATGTTATGGATGTAGTTTCCAAATTGCAAAGCGAAGGTGTGTTTGTAGCTTCTATCGAGCAGGCAGAGCTTGCTGTTAACCTAAATGACTTCTCTGTTCAAAAAGAAATGACGTATGCGGTAGTTTTCGGCAATGAAGTAAAAGGTGTGCAGCAAAAAGTGGTTACCGCCAGCGATGCGGTGCTTGAAATTCCACAATTTGGCACCAAACATTCGTTAAATATTTCAGTAAGCGTGGGCGTTGTGGTCTGGGATTTGTTTGTGAAGCTTGGAAAAGTTGATAGTCTTTAGTGGGCAGAAGGTAGAAAAAAGTAAGTTTCAAAAAAAGCGGTGAAGCAATAAATCCACGTGAATTAGCACAATACTGAAAACACCGATGACGATGGCAAACTTCAAAATATTGTGTAAAATTATATAATGGATTTTATTTCTCGAATACCATAAAACCGCCAGAAACACCGCCAATCCGGCAATGCTCGCATAAAAATAGTAATCCATATAACCTATCTCATCCTTAAATTTTGTGATGAGCAAAATGATTGGCGCCAACGTCAATACACTTAAAACAGTAAGCATTCTTTTTGAAGTCTTTTCGCCATAAACCACGGGGATTGTGTTGTAGCCATGGGTTAAATCGCCTTTAATGTTTTCTAGATCTTTTACCAATTCACGCATGGAAATGAGTAAAAACAGGAAGGTGGCATGAACAAAAATCACGACGTCGAAATTTTTGTAATGTACAAAAATGGCAAAGAAAGGAACCACCGCAAGAATTGCCGCGGTTATATTACCAATGAAAGGATATTTTTTGAGTTTATGTGAATAGAACCAAAGGAAGAAAATATAAATCGAGAAAAAAAGCACTGCCCGAAAGGAAACATAACTCGCAAAAACCACCGACAAAAAGTTTAGGATAAAATAGGCCGAAAGTTTGGTGCGTTGGCTAACGAGCTTATCCAACATTGTTTTGTGCGGACGGTTTATTAAATCCTTTTCGCTGTCGTAAAAACTGTTTATAATGTACCCTCCTGCAATGGCTGAAGATGATGCCAGCACGAGCATGAGCAAATTTACATCAAACAAAACCCTCCGAAGGGGCAAGTCTGGCGCCAAAATGTAAATACTCGTTAGGTATTGTGCAATTACAATAATTAGGATGTTATAGCCACGGACAACAGAAAACAAGCTGAAAAACTTTAGGAGGAGGAGTTTTTGTTTGCGGGTCAGCATGAATT
This sequence comes from Aequorivita sp., assembly GCA_036724225.1. Lineage (GTDB taxonomy): Bacteria > Bacteroidota > Bacteroidia > Flavobacteriales > Flavobacteriaceae > Aequorivita. The sequence continues at coordinate 8,022 of DAIMFZ010000020.1, read as the reverse complement.
TTAATGTTGGATAAATCTGAATGAAATTTCAGAAAAAGCTCTTACTAAAAACTATAAACCACTTCCAGTTTATAATCTTTCAAGGCTTTGCGTGCTTTTTCAATGTCTTCAGTAAAGCCAAGCATGTAGCCGCCACCGCCGGAGCCACAAAGTTTTAGGTAATAGGCATTACTGTCAATTCCCTTCTTCCAAAGTTTGTGGAAATGAACGGGAATCATCGGTTTGAAATTGTCCAAAACTACTTTTGAAAGCTGCTTGATGTTTCCAAAAAGAGATTTTACATCGCCCTGCAAAAAGTCTTCAACACAGGCATCTGTATGTTTTACAAATTGGTCCTTCAGCATATTACGGAAACCTTCCTGCTTCATATTTTCCATAAAAATCTGTACCATTGGCGCGGTTTCACCAGTGCTTCCGCTATCTAATAAAAACACGGCACCTTTGCCATTTTCAGTTTGCGAAGGAATACCTGCAGGTTCAATATTGTCTTTGGAATTGATTAAAATGGGAAGACTCAAATAACTGTTCAACGGGTCAAGCCCTGAGGATTTTCCGTGGAAAAAAGATTCCATTTCAGCAAAAATAGCTTTTAACGTAAGTAATTTTTCACGTGTTAGATTTTCAAGGACGGTAATTTTATTCTTTGCATATTTGTCGTAAATGGCCGCCACTAAAGCCCCGCTGCTCCCTACGCCATAACCTTGTGGAATACTGCTGTCAAAAAACAGCCCGTTTTCCACATCAGCTTTCAATGATTCCATATCAAAGGAAACCAGTTTCGGATTTTCTATTTGAAGAGTTTCCAAATACTCCATAAACCTTTTTAGTCCTGCGTTTGATTTGTGGGTGGAAATGGTGTGGTGTTTGTCAATTTTCAATGCACCTTTATAAAAATTATAGGGAATGGAAAGCCCTTTGGAATCCTTGATAATTCCATATTCACCGAAAAGAAGAATTTTTGAGTAAAAGAGGGGGCCGCGCATAAGCTGTTTAATTGTAATTATAAAAGTAAGGCATTTTGATTTTAAAAATGTTACTTCTGCGCAAAGATACAGATTTTAACAAATATAGTTTCAGAAAATTTTTTTAATAAGCGAAACTCGGGTATAGTCAAATAACTGAATTGAAGCATCCCAAGAATTGTTGATGACATTATATAATTCCTTCGATGTTTAATTATAAAACAAAAACTTTGCACCATGAAATCTTCAACATCACTTTTCCCCCTTCTTTTAATCTGTGCCATTTTCACTTCCTGCCTTAACAGAAATAGAGAACAAAAAAACGTAGGTAAGGATAGTAATTTTGATGACAGTTACAGTGAAGACGTAAATTATCAAAACGAAAATAAGGAAACGGCAAAGAACGCTTCCATTAAATATTTTAACATTGTAGATTCCCGAAACGGAATGGTGATGAGCCGTATTCCTTTTCCTTCGGATTGGAAAAAAGAGACTGGTGGAGATTATATGTTTACTGGGCCAAACGGTATAAAAATTCACAATGAGCGCGGAAGCAATTTTATGTTTTCCAACGACCCGCAAATGAACCAAATATACCAGCAAAGCGGCATGCAAGTTCAGTTTCCAAAATCCATAGACCAAGTTATAAATGAAGGTTTTATGGAATATGCCAATAAAATAAATCGAAAATTGGTGAAAAAATATCCGTTGCCACAGCTTGCTACAAGGGACAAACAGTTTGACGACAAACTTTACAAAAGCATGCCCTCCCAAAAAACTTTTACTGTATATGGCCTAGAATGGCGTGATCCTGACGGAAAAATGTTCCTTACCATATTACACCACATCGTATCCCAAGACCAATCGGGCGGATATTGGGGCATCAGCTATTCCGTTCTTGAAACTCCAGGAGAAATTTTTGAAACCACAAAAAGACAATTTATAAACGGTCTATTGAACCAACAAACCAATCCACAATGGGTTCAGGCCTTAAACCAACAAGACCAACAAAAAGCTATTGCCAGCAATGCCGCACATCAAGGTAGAATGAATGATATAAGCGCTTTTGGCGCTAACAATACGGCAAGATATAATGATCGCATGGCCGCTATGGACCAAAACATGGAAAGCTGGCGGGCTAACCAAGCCTCGGGCGATAGAAACCAAGAGCAATTTTTAGATTACGTAAATGAAACAACCAACGTTGTGGATCCCAACACTGGGGAGGTATATAAAGTGGATGCGGGTGCGGATCAATACTGGATGAACGACAATGGCGAATACATAAAAAGTGATAACTCCAACTATAATCCCAATCAAGACGATAATATCAACAATCAAACTTGGACGGAATACGAGGAACAAAATTAATTTCGTTCGCTGACCTGGTATTTGCATACGAAAATGCACCAATCAAAAATAATTTGTATCTTTCTTAACATTATCCCCGGAAACAAATTATTTATTGAAGCTTTTCAAAATTATGTCATTTAAAAACCGGAGATCCGTTTTAGTATTTCAGCTACTTTTTACTCTTTACTTTGGTTCGGTTTTTTCGCAACAAAAAATTTCAACAGTAAAGGAAATCCAAACCTTGATTGAACAGGATTCACTTGCAAAAGCTCGTTTGGAAGTATCAAAAAATCTCGTTTTTTATCGCACCGAAAAAATATACGATAGTCTCTACAATTACATTCAGTTTGAAGGAAGTTTCAAACTGAACAATGGCGACAAAAAACGAGCCATCACAAAAGCTGAAGCACTCACCGCGGAAATTCAAAAAAATGCAAGCCCACATTTTATTGTTGAAGCATTTACTGAATTAGGCTGGGTTTATGACGATGCCGGTCAACATCAAAAAGCGTATAATCTTCTAAAAACAGCCATTCCCTTCGCACTTCGCAACAATGAACCAAATAATATGGACATAGCAAATGTGGAATATCGACAAGGCTATTACGCTTCCAAAATGGGCGATTTTCAATTGGCAAAAAAACACTATGGAAAAGCGCTGCGACTCCTAAAAAAAACTGGGAAACCAGATTATGTTTTTTACAACCAGGTTTACAATGCTTTGGGTGGAATAATGTGGCAGGAAGCAAAATTGGACAGTACCAAGTACTATTTTCAAGAAGCTGTAAAGGTGTTGGAAAAAACTGATGAAAGCGATATTATGAACCGATATTTTCGTCCAGCGTTGGTGAAAATGAACCTTGCCGTTTTATGGAATGCCTTGGGAAAAAACCAAGAGGCAATTAAAATTTCCGAAGAGGCAATTGCGGGATTTCAGGAATACATCAATCGGTCCACAGATGAAGCGCGAACGTATAAAGCAAAAAATTCTCAATGTATGACCATCGACAATATGGCTACTTTTTACAATACTCTGGGCGAATATTCACGTTCGCAGGAGCTGATTGAATATTCTTTTGAACAGAAAAAAAAACTTTTTGAAAAGAACGATATCAATATTATTATTTCAAACATAATCCTTGCAGAGGCAAAAACGGCAAGTCGCGATTTCGAGGGCGCGGCAACAAATGTGGACGAAGCCTTGGAACTGCTAAAATCCAGTCCTGGAGCCAATCTATATTGGGAAGCCGCGGCCCTTTCCACCCGAGCTACAATCTATGACTCCATGGACGATATTGAAAATGCGGTAAAATATTATGAAATGGCCGAAACCATGTACCGCAAATCTATGGGTAATACATACACCAAAGATTTCTTAGACAATATTTTGGAATATTCCCTTTTCGCCGCAAAAAACCAAAAAAGAGATAAAGCGATTTATCTCGCCAAAGAAACCTATGATTTCACACACACGGGCGATTTCAAGAACACCCTTCAAGAATTCTATCACACCATCAATCTGGCGCAGGTACATTACCTTTTGAAAGATTATAAAGAAGCAGAAAAATACAGTGAAGAAGCACTTCGCTTCAATGTTTTGAAAGAAGGTGAAAAAATAAACGCCACCGATTCCATACTTAGCCAATACCGAAAACCGCAAGCATTGCTTATCAATGCAAAATCAAAATACTATTCCACGGAAAACAAAAATCCAACTTTTTTGAAAGGACTATTGCATCAAGTGGAAGAAGGCATCAGCATTTTGGACCAACGCAAAAAAGTGGTCAGCAATAGCGAAGACGTTACGCTGCTAATAACCGAGAATGAAGAACTTTTAAATTTTGCTGAAAAACTCCGTCTCGAACTTTTCCAAATTACCAAAGATGAAATATATCTAAACAAACTCATTGCACTTCACGAATCCAGTATCTACAACCGCATCCGATCCCGCTTGAACCTTCGGGCACATGTGGCATTTCAGCATATTCCAAAGGAAGTTGTTTTAAGAGAAAGCACATTGAAGGAAAAGATGATTTCATCCTTGAACGATTCTGAAAACGGCAGTATTTCCCCATTTTTCGAGGCCTCGAAAAATTGGGATGCTTTTCTGGATTCGCTGAAACAGAATTTTCCGAAATACTACAAAATGCGCTATGCAACTTTAGAGGAACCCATCAACGACCTACAGCAAAAAATTCCGCAAAACACCACAGTGGTCCGTTATGTTTTTATTGAAAATGAACTCTATGCTTTTGTAGTTTCGGCTTCGCTCAAACAAATGGTCAAACTAAATTATTCAACCGTAAAAAACCACATCTCGAAACTACAAAACGATGAATTTTCAGTAGAGAAAATGAGTCCGTTGTTCTATGAACTATACCGTGCGCTATGGTTTCCGTTGGAAAAATATGTACACACGCAAAAAGTGATAATCATTCCCGATCGAGATTTATTCAACCTTAGTTTTGAGACACTTACCCCAAAACCCATTCGTGATTTTCAGGAAATGGCTACCAATAGTTTATTAGCTAAATATGATATTTCCTATAATTTCAGTTTGTTGCTTTATAAAGACAAAGGAAAGGTTGCAGATTACTCTTCAGAATTTATTGCCTTTGCGCCTGGTTTCAATAAGAAGATGAAAGACGAATACAAGGTAGCTATCAAAGATTCCGTGAAACTGGACAAAACCTATTTAACCTTGCTTCCCCAACCCTTTAGTGAAGATTTGGTAAAGCAATATGCCAAGGTTTTTAATGGTGATTATTTTGTAAATGAAAACGCCAGCAAAGAGCTGTTCATCAATCGTGCGAAGGAACATAAGATTATCCATATTGGCACCCACGCCGAAAGCAACAACATAAGCCCCGAACTGAGCCGACTTATTTTTGCCAAAAAGACCGATGGGAATGAGAACTATGACGAAAATTCTCTGTATTCCTACGAAATTTACAACATAGACCTTTCCTCCAACCTCGCCATTCTAACCGCTTGCGAAACGGGCAAACCTACTTATCAGGCCGGAGAAGGGATGATCTCTTTGGCACACGCCTTTAATTATGCGGGCAGTGAAAGCATCTTGACCAGTCTTTGGGAAATTGATGAGGAATCCAGCGCCAAGATCGTTGAGCTTTTTTATAACAACCTTTCCGATGGCATGCCAAAAGACGAAGCCTTGCGAAAGGCTAAACTAAGTTACATTGCCACAGCCGAAGGTAGAATGACCGCACCACAATATTGGGCGGGATTGGTTTTAATTGGCGATACCGCACCCATAGATTTAAGCAGCGGTGTGGCTTGGTGGTGGTATGTTTTGGCTGGAGTTGTTGCACTTTCACTTCTTATTTTGATAATGCAAAACAAACGTAACAAACAACTTAATCTTGAAACTTGAATTTTGAATCTTGAATCTTGAATCTTAAATTTTAAAGGCTCCCAAACCAACCTCATCAACGATAAACTCCCCATTCTTACAGAATTGTAAAAGTTCTTTTTCTATAAATTTTGAAACGGGACCTTTTTCAGTTTTCGGATAAAGTACGTGTACGTTCGCGCCCGCATCTAGCGTAAAGCAAACGTTGCTTTTCTTTGCTTCCCTAAACTTCCAAATGCGGTTGATTATTTCCAAGGTGTTTGGTTTCATCAATATGAAATAGGGCATAGAAGTCATCATCATTGCGTGAAGTGATAAAGCTTCACTTTCCACGATTTTTATAAATTCAGGAAGATTGCCGTTTTTAAAAACAGGAATCAACTTTGAGAGATTGTCCTTTGCCTGTCTAAAGCGTTGTTCGGCAAAAAGGTGGTCCAACATCAAATCATGGCCAAGGGTGCTGCTCACTTGTTTTTCACCTTTATCGACCAGCAAAATAGTGTCTTGAAAATGTTGAAAATTTTTATGAACCTTAAAAGGATATTTTATTCCGAAGAGATTGCTACTGCCATCAATTTCTCTATTTTCGCCCCAAACAATCAAAGGTCCTTCCACACTTCTACAAGCACTTCCCGAACCTAAACGAGCTATAAAAGAAGCTTTTTCATTAAAATATTCCTCCGTAATTGAAGGTTCCATCTGTCTTTCCATATCCATCAAACAAATTGCTAAAGCACTCATCCCACTTGCTGAGGAAGCGATGCCGCTACTGTGCGGAAAATTGTTGAAAGTTTCAATCTTAAATTTGAAATCTTTCAAAAACGGCAAATACACTTCCACTCTTTCAAAGAATTTCTGGATTTTAGGCTCAAAGGAAACTTCTCTTTTTCCATCGAGAAAAACTTCGAAATCAAAACCTCCGTGCTCCGAAGCTGAAGTGAAACTGCGCTTTTCAAAAAACAGCGAAGTTTTGGTGTTGCAGTTTTTCAAAGTAAAACTGATGGAAGGATTCATTGGCAGCTGTTCGCCATACTTTCCCCAATATTTCACCAAAGCTATGTTGCTGGGCGATTGCCAAGAAACAGTTCCAGAGGATAGATTATGGGAATAGCTACAAACAATAAATCTGTGTTCTGGCATAACGTTGAGGATAGACCACAAAAGTAAAATTCTTTTTCGGTTATAGTGATGACAATTCTAAAATCGTTTCGATGTAGAGTTGTAACGCTAAAACCAAATATTATGAAACGAATATTATTATTTTCAGTATTGAGTATTTTTTGCTTAACTATTTCAGCGCAAAATTGGATACAGTTAGGCAATGACATGAATGGCACAGTAGCCGGGTATAATAATGCCCAATATGCTTCCCTCAGTGCAGACGGCCATACAGTTGCAGTAGGCGCACCAAAAAACAGTGACGTAGGTACTTGGGTCGGACAAGTTCGTGTATTTTCCTACGATGGTTCAAGTTGGACGCAAAAAGGAAGTGAAATAAATGGAGAAGCAGAAAATGACTTTAGCGGTCCGGTAGGCCTGAGCGCTGATGGCAACACAGTGGCAATAGGCGCACCTCAAAATGATGGTGCGGGAGATAATTTTGGAAACGTCCGTATTTTCGATTTTGATGGAAGTAACTGGACTCAACGTGGGGCAAGTATCCCCGGGGAAACGCTAAACGGACAAAGCGGCCATTCGGTGGGCATAAGTGCAGATGGCAATAGGGTAGTCATTGGTTCCCCTTTTTATACCGAATCAGGACAAGCCCCAAAAGGACAAGTAAGGGTTTTTATTGGAATGGCAGTTCGTGGGTAAAGTTGGGGTCTGATATTAATGGATATGCAAATTTTGGTGAATTTGGGGCAGCCGTACGTATTAGTGCTGATGGAAATACATTTATTGCCAGTGCGCCATATGCTAACACTGCCGGTACGGATTCGGGAAAAGTTAGTGTGTATGTATATAACGGAACCGATTGGGAAGCAAAAGGAGATAAAATTCTCGGCGAAACAACATATGGTTATTTTGGACTTTCGGTAGCTATAAGTGCAGACGGCAACACTATAATTTCGGGCTAATCATCTTATGGCGTGAACGTTGATGTTGGTCGTGCTCGGGTTTTTTCATGGAATGGCTCCTCTTGGATCCAAAAAGGGCAAAACCTGGATGGTCTAAGAGATCTCGATTACTATGGTTTGGAGGTTGGCATGAACAATTCGGGAAATATTATAGCTGTTAAGGGCGAATTCGATGGTGATGGAAACAATTACGGACAGGGAAGGGCTACAATGTACTCCTATGATGGCACAAACTGGGTGCAACTGGGAAGCTCCG
>DAIMFZ010000019.1:0-20275 GCA_036724225.1 Aequorivita sp. | reverse complement strand
GAGCATTTCCAAAAGTCATAGAACAAGTAGAAATTACTAACCCGAAAATTCCTATATTTTTTCGAAGACTACTGAATGCAGACTGTAAAGGGATTAGACCCATAACCCCTAAACTTTCAGTCTTTTCCCTAAACTGTTTTTTGCTTCTTGCTTCCTTTGTTTCTAAGATAAGCTACTAAAGATAAAAGGAGCATTCCTGCTGCAGTAATATAAATCCAGACGGGAATCGGCATAGGGTCGCCGGCGGCATAGGAATGTAATCCGGACAGATAGTAATTCACCCCGAAATAAGTAAATATTATGGACCATATGGCCCATAGGCTGACAATATTAAAGGTCAGTTTCCCCTTAAGTTTCGGAACCAATCGCAAGTGGAGTACCACGGCATAGAATATAACCGATATAAATGCCCAAGTCTCTTTGGGATCCCAGCTCCAATACCTTCCCCAGCTCTCGTTGGCCCACATTCCTCCCAAAAAAGTACCTACCGCAAGGGCAAAGATCCCTACGGTCAAAGCCATTTCATTCACTATGGTCATTTCCTTGATGGAACGCATAATTTTTTTAGTGGGTTTTGTACTGAAGAGTATTAATGAAATAGCACTCAGGACTGCAGACAAGCCGAAGAATCCATAACTGGAGGTAATAATACCCACGTGAACCATAAGCCAATAGGATTTTAGAACGGGCTCTAAAGGTGTAATCTGCGGATCGAGCATGGATCCTCCGTGAGCAAATCCCATCATAATCATTGCAACCAAAGCTCCGGCTGCAGGAATAAAGGCATTTCGATTTCTGTAAAGAAGCAGTCCTGAGAGAACACCAATTCCAGAAATAAATACGATAGCTTCATACCCGTTGCTCCAAGGAGCGTGCCCTGAAAGATACCAGCGAATGCCTAAAGCTATCGCTTGAATGGCCAAAGCTATTACCATTATTCCCAACAGTATTTTGGTCAAGAGACGAATTAGGTAATTATACTTAGACTCTGACGAAAACACTTCTGCAAAACCAAGAATGATCATAAACATACCCAGCAAGCTGTACGCTATCATCAACCAAAAGAAAACATTGAGATGGTTATAGAGAATTTCCAGAGTGACTTTAGAAGCAGATGGCACCACCTTTTTACCCCAAAGCTGTTGAAATTCACTTATGGCTTCAATACTTCTATCCGCTTCTATCCAGTTTCCAGTCTTTAACCCTTCTTTTACTCCATTAAAATATGGAGTTAGAAGCGCATATGCTGTTTGGTCAATCTCCACAGGATTCTCTTCAGAACTATAAATCCAGCTTCTCCAAGTTTGAGCCGGATCATTTTTTACCGGAATGATATTGGTGTAATACCCGAAAGCGATACTGCTGAAAATATTGAATCGTTCCGTGACCTCAATAACTGCTTTATCATAATTAGACTGGTCGGCTTTACGCTTGCTGAAAGATTTGTTATCCTGTTCCTCCAACTTAAAAATTCCAGTATTCGGGTCTACAAGGTTGGAATAAGAAGTATAACCTTCTGCATTGGCACCGGTTTCCTTTAAAAGTTTGTCACCTCCTTTGAGGCTTACTTTAATAAGCGGTTCGTTGGCCCAATAACCAGGATCAACCTGCATTGAAATAAACCATTGCTCAGGAGAAATGGTAACAGTTCCTTTTTGATATTTATCTTTTTTGTAAATCTTCCTGAGCAACTCTAAAGTGTGCGTATCCATTGGTTTTATCCTGCCTTGAAAATCCTGAACGAGAAGATGTCCAAATTTCGCAGCATGAACTGGATCAATTATCCTATTAATACCAAGAGCTTCAGGTCTCGCAAACTGGGCGTCCGGTCCAGGTTCCTGTTGCGAGAAGATAAGGGTATCTTTGGTTTGGACTGTACTGTTCCGAGCGAAACAGGGATTTGCTCCAATACCCATCCCAAAAAGCAATAAAAAAGGAAGAACTATAAGATTTTTCCCATGCATTTTCTTTAATGAATTGTTCAAATTCCAGAAATGGGTTCCTTTCCAGAACAGTGTAAAAAACATGCCGGAAAACAATAGGAAATATCCAAAATAGGTGATAATTGTACCCCACCTATCTGCATTAACAGAAAGGATAGTTCCACTTTCATCCGGGAAATAACTTGCCTGAAAAAACCGGTAACCGCGATAATCCATCACATTATTCATATAAATATGATGCTGTTTCTGCCTTCCTTTATCAATGACAGTTATCTTACTTTCATATGATGATGGATTGTTTGACCCTGGGTAGCGGTCAAGCAGAAAATCATCACACCTTAAATAAAAGTCTGTTTTAAGTATTTTGGAACCAAATCCCAAAGAGACATTCAGTCCATTAATTTTTAATGTTTTGTTCAGATCGGTAACGCCTTTACCACCTTTTATCAGCAGCGTATCTCTTTCATTTCCCGAACTCAATTCTAACTGAATAACTTCCAAAAGATTTTTGTCCATCGGGTTATTTTTATCCCCTGTGTAATAGACAATCTTTCCTTTGAAAGCATTTTCCGGGATGATAAAATTTGTATTGTTAATGGTGTAAAGTGTCCTGTGATCCAGAGTGTCAGGCGCATTTGCCTTGATAACACCCGAACTTTGGGCTAATAATGTAGAATCGGTCACAACCCCCTTTTGCTGTCCTTGCATAGACATATATCGTCCATCAGTTGGAAGAACAATCATATTAGTTCCACCCTTTTCCAATAGTTGAACCGCACCTTGGACAGGATTATTGAAACTAAACATGGTTCCATCAATGTTTTTGATGTCACCTTCGGCAATATAATTATTCACTCTACCTTCATCACCTATAGATACAATATTGAGCATATTCTTTCCCGATTCGGTTATTTGGAGAGAGTCTTTAGCTAAGGGAATATAGTCAAGGGTTTTTAAAGAAATTACTTTATTGTCAAAATGATAATCTTGTTTAAAGGTTCTTTTGAATGGCCATTTAGTGTCTTTGGTGTTAAAATATGACATCATATAAGGGTTCTTATCATATCTGAGTGTTTTTTTACCATCACTAATGGCCAGTTTGAAGTAAGTGAGATCGCTTATAATTTCATTGGTAGTCTGCTTTTCTTTAATAGGCATTTGCCCCTCAAAACTGGTGTAGCGAGTGATGGCTCCACCTATAAACATAAAAATAAAGGCTAAGTGAAAAACCAGTACTGGCCATTTTTCCCTTCTTGTAAGGTTGTATGTTTTAATATTTGCAACAAACAGGAGAATCAGCCAAAGCATCAGGATTTCAAACCAGGTGGAATTGTAAACTAGTGTTTTTGCAGTAGCAGTATCGTAGTCATTTTCCACAAAAGTTGCCACAGCCATGGAAATGCCATATAGCAGCAAAAGAACCGTCATGGTACGGGTGGAGAATAGGATTTTTTTTAAACGTTTCATTTCGTTTGCAACCATTTATACAAAGTTCAAATTTTTTAAGATTTCTTATAAATAGCACACATTTTATCAAGCTTAAGCTTAAATGTATAAAAAAGCATCTCTTTAGGAATTAGTTTCATTGGGGATTGATTCCTCTAAAGAGATGCTTATAAAAACAGTAAATCTGAATAGTCTAGGTGTATTTTACCCTTTTGACTATTAATCCTATAGAGATTTCAAATATTCAGTAAGATCATCTCTTTCAGCTCCAGTTAATGCAAGATTATTCACTTCATTATACCTAGCCACAACATCAGCCAAGGTCGCTGCAGAACCATCATGAAAATATGGGGGGTGTTGCCATATACCTTTCAGTGGGGTAACTCTCCATTGTTTGGTAGCAGACCTTTTAACATAATCCTTATCTGGCGCCACTGATGCAGTTTGAGGATGTAATTTACCTCCATCTATAACATCAGTAAATAAAGGTCCCGAGTGGCAAGTTGCACACTGTGCTTTCCCAGAAAATAGCGCTTTTCCTCTTGTAGCAGCAGTGGCATCAAAAGATCCAGCGACGGGAGTGGGTGCTGAGATAGAGAATTGATACGCTTGTAAGGCAGGAAGTTTTGCTGTTACTAAATCATCACCTTCTCTGTAATCAACTACCCAATTATTAAGACGTGTATCAGCAAAATAACCATGCCCGTGCATTTGGGTAACTGCTACATATCTATTCCAATATGCCACAGGGCCTGCTGGTTCATGTTGTACATCGCCATCACCAGTGAAAATTGCTTTAGGAAGTCCGTATAAACCATAAGCAGGTGGAATAACAACTGGGTTATTCAAGCCATCATGGTTGTATCTCGGATCGTATATTCCAGGGCCCCAAGAAGCGTAAACGTCTTTCTGAGCTTGGGTTAAAGCTGGGGACAAGGAGATAATCAAACCAGGGTTCAGATCTCTATTTGGCCATGCATCCAAACGTTTTCCTATACCGGGAGCGAAAGAGTTATCTACAGTTGAATGGCACAAAGCGCAAGTAATTCCCATTCTATCCAATTTTAAAGTACCATCCGTATTTGTACTCACTTGCCCTTGTACCCCAACAACAGCATTAAGCTGTAACAATACTAGAGTAGTTTGAGGGTCATCTAAATCAACTTGTCCATTTTGAATTGCCTCAACAACAGCAGGTGGCAAAGCTTCGGCATCTACCTTTAATCCTACAGCTAATGCAGTATTGGGGCTTACACCGGTTTCTATAACTTGGTTCATCTGTAACACATCTGTCCAAAATGTTTCATCTCCAAAAGTATCATATCGAAATATTTGTTGACCCTGTTGAACTAATTGCGGATCCAATGGAGGTAAATTTAAGCTGCCCTCACCTGGAGCTAAGTAACCAATGTCATCATCATCATTATTGCAGCTATAAATGCTAACCAAAGCAATTACAGCTACTAGCAACGCTGAAATCATAAAATTTTTTTTCATAATTTTTATTTTTTATTTGTGAATTAATAATCTTTCCCTGATGCTGAAACCAATTCGGGTCGAGACTCTATCAGTTTAGATTAATAAATTTCAATCTGGTTACAAAAAATCGCAGTTCCTTTTTATGGATCTGACTAAACTTGAAAAATTGCTGATTTTCAAAAGACTGCAATTTGGTTTTCACATTAAAAATATTACCAAGTGAAACTCGAGGAGACAACATCCTATCCCTGTTTTATAAATTATTTCTTCGCAACAATTGTAAGATTGGCAGGTATTGAAAATATAAAGCAAAACAAGTATAAGCTTTAAGAAGTCGAGTAGTTTGGTGTTAGAAATGGCTTTTCTAAGGGAAATTAAATTTTGTAGCCTGTTTGGATATTACGCTTTTTCACACCAATTGTAACAAGGTGTGATTTGACGTCCACTTCAAATTTTCTCGGACCGCAGATATAGAAATATTGTTCCGGGCTGCAGATTATTTTTGACAGATATTCCGCATCGATTTTCCCGAAAGGAAGGTTTCTAGATTTGGCTCTACTCAAAATTACCGAAAGCTTGTTGCTGAACATACCCTTTAATTTTTTGTAGTACAAAACATCGTTTTTGCTTTTATCAGCATAAATCAAACTGTGCTCTTGTTTTACATCAACACCATTGTCTTTAATAGTTTCGAAGATGGGCAAAAATGCCGTAATTCCGCAGCCCGCGGCAATAAAAGTACCGCTTCCTTTATATGCATATGAATTCCAAGGAGAAGAAATTTGAACAATATCATTGGGTAGTAATTTAGAAATACCTTCCGTGAGTCCCTTTCGAGAATATACTTTTATGATAAATTCCAAATGATCATCCGTTGGAGTGTTGGCAATTGTAAATGAAGCCACGGAAAGCTCATAACCTGGCTTGTAAATGCTCATGTCCACCACTTGCCCGAGTTCAAATTCAAATCTAAAAGGCTTTTCTATTGTTAATAAAACAACATTATCGTTGATAGTCTCAACGCTTACTACCTTGACCCTATACGGAAATATAAAACCCATAACCAAAAGTTTTTTTGTTCCTATTTTGGATGCGTTTTTAGCCAATTGGTTACAATAGACCTTTTAAAATAAGGGCGATATGAGTTTCCCCATTGATGTCAATACCTATTAATCCTAATGAGAAAGCTCTATCTCTTTCAATAAATTTAAAAACGAATAGATTACTTTTTTAGATATCTTGAAGGTCAGAATCACAGTTCTCAAGTTCAGCTTTTCAACTAAACCTGCGGAAGAAATAATGATTCTGCAATCTTTTTAAAGCATTAAAAAATAACCTCCAAAGTTTGATTAATGCCTATGAAACTCGTTTGGTATTTGGTTTATTCAGTTTGGTGCTTAAATGATTTTGGAATTTGTTATTTGGAATTTAAAAACCATATTAACGTATCTTTAAACCCACCGCCCACCTAAAACGGTTATTTTTGTTTCAATTTTTCTGAAGAACCTATGCCAACCCATTCCATTCCCTATAAAAAGACAAATTATTTCACAAAATTGATTTGTGATTATTTAGATGAAAACCCAACCCTTTCAACCTTTTACAATAGATTTCCTAAATTAGAAAACTTTAGACCCCAGTTTGAAGAAAAACGCAGCCAATTATCGTTAGCGCAACGGCGCCTGCTGGCAAAACGGATTTTGTTCCAATATGACGATAACAATCTTTCGCAAACAACCCTGAGCAATATAGATTTACTCTGCGAATCGGGCACCTTTACCATTACCACGGGGCACCAACTCAATCTTTTTACGGGACCGTTATATTTTCTATACAAGATATTTTCAACCATAAATCTCGCTGAAAAGCTGAACAGGGAATTCCCCAAGCATTACTTTGTACCTGTGTATTGGATGGCAACGGAAGACCACGATTTTGACGAAATAAACTATTTCAATCTTTTTGGAAGTAAAATTGAATGGCAACGTGACGCATCCGGTGCCGTAGGTGAACTTTCAACCAAAGGTTTAAAAAACGTAAAAGAAATCCTCAAAATGAAATTAGGCCCAGGAAAGAATGCCGAAAAGCTGATTTCCTATTTTTCGGAAGCCTATCAAAAAAATACCAATCTCGCCGATGCCACTCGCCATCTTGCCAATTCAATGTTTTGGGAATACGGTTTGGTAATTGTGGACGGCAACGATCCTGAGCTCAAAAAAGAATTTATTCCTTATGCAGAAAAAGAACTGACCGAAAACCTCAGCTTTAAAAAAGTTTCTGAAACCACTGAAAAATTAACCGATTTGGGCTTTGCCGAACAAGTGCATCCTCGAGAAATAAATCTATTTTATTTAAGGGAAAACCTTCGCGAACGCATCATTGAAAAGGAAGGACGGTTTTATGTGAATGAAACCGACATCTCCTTTTCAAAAAAAGAAATACTGAAAGAACTACACGAAAATCCAGAACGGTTTTCGCCAAATGCATTGCTCCGTCCGCTGTACCAAGAAGTGATTTTACCAAATCTGTGTTACATTGGCGGCGGTGGGGAGCTGGCGTATTGGTTTCAGCTGAAGGAATATTTTGAAGCGGTTAAGATTCCTTTCCCAATACTTCTATTGCGAAATTCCGCTCTTTTGATCCCCAAGAATCTTATAGAAAAACTTAAAGATCTTAAAACTGGGATAGATGAATTATTCCTTCCACAACACGAATTGATTACAAAACACACTTATAAAATTTCAAAAATAGAAATAGACTTTTCACAACAGAAAGAATTTCTAAAGCAACAGTTCAAAGATTTATACCTCTTGGCAGAAAAGACTGATGTTACTTTTCTTGGAGCAGTTGGCGCTCAAGAAAAAAAGCAATTGAACGGTTTGGACAATCTTGAAAAACGTTTGCTAAAAGCCCAAAAACGGAAATATTCCGATGAACTGGACCGATTGAAAAATATTCAAAACCAATTATTTCCCAATCAAAGTTTGCAGGAACGACAGCTTAATTTCTCGGAATTTTATTTGGAGTACGGGGAAGAATTGCTAGATGTTTTGAAGGAAAATCTAAATCCTCTGGATGGAAATTTTACGGTTTTGGAACTTTAAGGAATCTATAATTTCTTTTTAGAAAATATTCGTGAATTCGTGGTGAAAACCCCTATTTAAAATTCCGAATTTTGAATTCCTAATTCATAATTAAAAAAGTATTTTTGCCTATGCAAAACAACGTCCTCATTTTAGATTTTGGTTCGCAGTACACCCAATTGATCGCGAGACGCGTGCGGGAACTGAACATTTACTGCGAAATCCATCCTTACCATCATATTCCAGAAAATCTTGAGTCTTTTAAAGCCGTAATACTTTCCGGCAGCCCGTTTTCCGTTCGCGCGGACGATGCGCCCCATCCCGATCTGTCACAGATACGCGGCCACAAACCCCTTTTGGCGGTTTGTTATGGCGCACAGTATTTGGCACATTTTAGTGGTGGAAGCGTGGAACCATCCAATATGCGTGAATATGGAAGGGCGAAACTTTCAATGATAAAATCTGGGGAAGATTTCTTTAAGGACATTCCCGAAAACACAAACGTTTGGATGAGCCATAGCGATACCATTGCAAAACTTCCCGAAAACGGAGTGCGTTTGGCGAGTACCGATGATGTTTTGAACGCAGCATTTAGAATTGAAGGCGAAGAAACCTACGCAATCCAGTATCACCCCGAAGTTTATCACACAACCCACGGAAAACAGTTGCTTGAAAATTTCTTGGTAAACATAGCCGAAGTCCCACAAACATGGACTCCTGCCGCATTCGTGGAAACAACTGTTGAAACTTTGAAAGCTCAAATTGGCGATGGAAAAGTTGTTCTCGGTTTAAGTGGCGGTGTAGATTCTACGGTAGCTGCTATTCTACTGAATAAGGCCATCGGCAAAAACCTGTATTGCATTTTTGTAAATAACGGTTTGCTCCGTAAAAACGAATTTGAAAGCGTGCTTCACCAATATAAAGATATGGGGCTAAACGTGAAAGGTGTGGATGCTTCTGACCGTTTTCTGAAAGCTTTAAAAGACGAGAGTGATCCCGAACGAAAACGCAAAGCCATTGGCAATGCTTTCATAGAAGTTTTTGACGATGAAGCACATCAAGTAACGGGAGTTGATTGGTTGGGGCAGGGCACTATTTACCCAGATGTAATTGAAAGCGTTTCGGTTAACGGGCCTTCAGTAACCATAAAAAGCCACCATAACGTTGGTGGTCTGCCCGATTTTATGAAGCTGAAAATCGTGGAACCTCTGCGAATGCTTTTTAAGGATGAAGTGCGACGCGTTGGAAAGGAAATGGGCATAGACCCAGAACTTTTGGGAAGGCATCCTTTTCCCGGACCTGGTTTAGCAATTAGGATCCTGGGCGATATTACAGCCGAAAAAGTTAGAATATTACAAGAAGTTGACGCTATCTTTATCAACAGTTTGAAAAAGTGGGACCTTTACGATAAAGTGTGGCAGGCTGGAGCAATCCTGTTACCCGTAAACAGCGTGGGTGTAATGGGCGACGAAAGAACTTACGAAAAAGTTGTCGCCTTGCGCGCCGTAGAATCCACAGACGGAATGACCGCAGACTGGGTAAACCTTCCCTATGAATTTTTGCAGGAAGTGAGCAACCATATAATAAACCGCGTGAAAGGCGTTAATAGAGTAGTCTATGATATCAGCTCTAAACCGCCTGCCACCATTGAGTGGGAATAAAAAAACGAAATCGAGACTATGTTTGACAAACTTAAAAAATTGATTATCCCTATGTTGAAGTGTTTAATATACGTTTCAGTTACCCTGCTTTTTATGGTTAGTTGTGGCTCTGTAGCACAGCAACAGTATAAAAGTCACGCCGTGCAAAAAGGCGAAACGGTTTATAGCATTGCTAAGGAATACGGCATTTCGGAAGAAACTATTTACAGCCTCAACCCAGATGCAAAAGCTGGATTGAAGGTGAATAGTTTACTTATTATTCCATCAAATAGTGTGATTAGTTCAGGAACGAATACTAACAACTATCGCGACCACAAAGTAAAGAGAAAGGAAACTTTGTACGGAATTGCACAAGAGTACAATGTTAGTGTTGACGAAATTAAAAAACTGAACAAGGAATTATATTCCCGCGGACTTATAAAAGGCGAACTATTGTTGATTCCAGCAGCTTCCAAAAATGAGGAAACAAATGGTCCAAATACTGAAACCACTTTACCCGGAACCCAGAAATACATTGTAAAAGCAAAGGAAACCAAGTTTGGTATCGCCAGAAAATTTGGTGTTTCCATAGCGGAACTGGAAGATTTAAACCCAGATTTGGGCAAAGAGTTAAAAATTGGAGAAACACTTACCGTTCCCGATAAAACAGTGTTGGAAAATGCCGAAATAGACAACGAGAATTTTCAGTATTACGAAGTGAAACCGAAAGAAGGTTTTTACAGGTTGAAAGCAAAATTCGGGCTTTCAGAAGAAGAAATCATCGCTCTTAATCCGTATGCAAAAGAAGGTTTGAAAGAAGGAATGATTTTAAAGATTCCAAAGGAGGAGCCAACAATTTCACAGGAAGATATTTCAACGGTCAATCTCGAAAAAAGAATTGACAATAAAAAGATGAAAACCATTGCGCTAATGCTCCCTTTTCGATTGATGCGCACTCAGAATGACACTATCCGCAACGAACAAGATTGGCTAAAAAAAGATCCAACCCTTCGTGTGGCGCTTGATTTTTACAGTGGGGCGCTGATGGCTGCGGAATTCGCAAAGGACAAAGGAATTTCAGTAACATTAAATGTTTACGATACCGAAATGAACGAAAGCAAAGTAGTCTCGATCATTTCAAAAAGCGAGTTCAAAAATGTGGATGCCGTGATTGGGCCACTGCTTCAAAAAAATGTTGAAAAGGCTTCCGATATGCTGAAGGACGAAAAAATACCAGTCTTTTCACCATTGAGCAATAGGGAAATGGCAATGAACAACAATCTTTTCCAAACGCTTCCCACAGACGCCGTGCTTCAAAAAACAATGATTCGGTATTTAAAAGAACACAGTTCCGGGAAAAACATCATTATTATTTCAGATTCCAAAAGGTTAAAGCAAAAAGAAATGATCCAAACTGCCATTCCCACGTCCAGAACCGTTTCGCCTCGCGGTGGTGGGTACATACAATCCAGTGATATTACGGCCGCAGCTTCCGAAGGCATGGAAAACTGGGTGGTACTTGAATCAGAAAATCCTGTTTTGGTGAGCAGTGCAGTAAATGTTCTGGCTGCAATGCCCAGCAATTACAAAGTGCGCTTGTTCACTTTGAATAGAAATGAAGCTTATGAGTGGCATGAGGTCTCAAGCACGCGTTTGGCAAAATTGAACTTTACATTTCCGTCAGTAAATCGAGATATTGATGAAGACGACCACAACCCTTTTCTAATCAGTTATAAAAACAAATATGGGGTGTTTCCCAATAGATACGTCATCCGTGGTTTCGATGTAACTTATGATGTGCTGCTCCGATTAGCTTCTGAAAAAGATATTTACGATGCCGTATTGCCCGAAAGTGAAACAATTTATGTTGAAAACAAATTTCGCTATGAAAAATCACCAACAGAAGGATATTGCAACGAAGCCGCCTATATTTTAAAATACAACAACGAACTTAAATTTGAAATAGTAGAATGAGCACCGCAAAAGTAACCTATCTCGGAAACCTCCGCACCGAGAATGAACACCTAAAATCGGGAAACAAATTCATCACAGATGCCCCCACGGACAACAATGGAAAGGGCGAAGCGTTCTCACCTACTGATACCGTGGCCACTGGGCTCGCCAATTGTATGATTACCGTAATGGGCATTAAGGCGCGAGACATGCAAGTGGATATGGACGGCACTACGGCATTGGTAACCAAAACTATGGCCGCAGACCCGCGCCGAATTTCAAAAATTGAAGTTATTTTGAAGTTTCCCCCAGGAATTGATTCCAAATCCAGAAAAATACTTGAAAATACAGGAAGAACTTGCCCTGTTATGCATAGCCTCCATCCCGATATTGAAAAGGTAATTGAGTTTAATTGGTAGGGCCTCCCCAAACCGCTCCAAAGGAGGGGCTTTAATAAGGTATTGTTTTTGATGTTCCTTAAATATGAAACTACTTCTCACACTTATATTTACTTTCCTCCTCTTTCCACAGCACACTTCTGAAAAGATTCCGTGGAATGAAAACCAGAAACTAACTTGGGACAATTTCAAAGGAAAACCCGTTCGTAGTGCCAGTTTTGTGGCAAGCACCAATACGGGTATCAGTTTTACCTATTCCTATTCCATAAAAAATAATGAAATAAATGTGGAATATTCCGTGGAAAGTTTTTTCTCGTCTGAAGGTTCTTGGTTTATCCCTGAAAAAGTCAATCCTCATATTTTACAGCACGAACAAGCCCATTTTGACATTTCGGAACTTCACGCGCGGATGCTTCGGAAAAATTTATCGGGAAGAAAATTCTCAAAAAAAATAAAATCTGAAATCGAGACAATCTATCAGCAAGTAGAGCAAAAAAGAAGGGCGATGCAAACAAAATTTGATGCAGAAACCGACCATTCCAGAAATGGGGAGAAAGAAATTTTCTGGCAAAGATACATAGCCAACCAATTAGCCGAATATGAATCTTGGAAGTAGCCCAGACCCAAACCACTTAATAGAACTGGCAAACTACAAAATGCCTTTTGGAAAATACGAAGGCTATTATTTGGCAAATATTCCTGAATACTATTTTGTGTGGTTCAAACAAAAAGGTTTTCCCGAGGGAAAATTGGGTAGGATGATGGCTGAAATGTATGAATTGAAATTGAACGGACTTGAAGGTTTACTCCAAAAATTAATAAAGAAGTAGCAGTTGGCAGTTTCAGTTAGCAGTAAAATTGAATGGAAATTTATAAAGTGAAGAAATTTCTCAGTTATATTTGGCCCACTACTCGGCGATTTTCTTCTGAAATTAACGGTACTTTAGAAATAACCTACGTTAACGGTAAAAAAGTTTTGGATACTGAAAATGCAAACTATTCCTATGGTTCTCTTCAAAAAATTTTGGAAATAGGCTTAACAAAAGTTGATTTAAACCCAGTTGAAAATATTTTGCTTTTAGGAATGGGCGGCGGAAGCATTATTCATTCTCTTAAAAATACTTTTAAATACACAAAAAAAATAGTTGCCGTTGAAATGGATCCCACAATCATAAAACTCGCAAAGGAAGAATTTGGAATCTCGCCTTCAGAAACCCTTCAAATTATTGAAGGTGATGCGTTTCAATTCGTTAAAACTTCCCAAGAAAAATTTCAGTTAATAATCATTGATCTTTTTATTGACACCAAAGTTCCTCCTATTTTTTACAGGAAAGAATTCTGCGAAAACACAGCCAAGCTTCTTCACAAAAACGGTTCATTTATTTTTAATGTGGGTGTGAATCTTGAAAAACAAGATACCAAAGTGGAAATCATTCCCACAAACTTCGGAAGTGGTTTTGAATTTAAACTACTCCCAAAAGTGAATGGTACCAATTCCTTATTAATTGGAAAGAAATCTGCGAATTAATCATAGCATTTTTCCCTCACCATATTTTGAAATATATCCCTTTCCCTTCCACAATAAAAATGTACCTTTGCATCCCGTATAGTTATTTCAGCAAAGGCATCCATGAGCACTACAAAATACATCTTCGTTACGGGCGGGGTTTCATCATCTTTAGGAAAAGGAATTATAGCGGCATCACTGGCCAAGTTATTGCAAGCCAGAGGATATCGCGTTACCATTCAAAAATTAGATCCATACATAAATGTAGATCCAGGAACACTGAATCCGTATGAGCATGGAGAGTGTTATGTAACAAATGACGGGGCCGAAACCGATCTTGATTTGGGACATTACGAGCGGTTTTTGAACGTAAACACTTCACAAGCCAACAATGTTACCACTGGTAGAATCTATCAAAGTGTGATTGAAAAGGAACGCCGTGGCGAATTTTTGGGAAAGACCGTACAGGTTATTCCACATATTACCAATGAAATTAAAGAGCGTGTACAGTTGCTCGGCAACACGGGTGAATACGACATTATCATTACCGAAATTGGCGGTACCGTGGGCGATATAGAATCCTTACCCTACATTGAAGCCGTACGTCAAATGAAATGGGAAATGGGCGATGACAATGCGTTAGTCATTCACTTAACTCTCGTTCCCTACCTTTCCGCCGCAGGCGAACTGAAAACAAAACCAACCCAACACTCCGTAAAAACTTTGATGGAAAGCGGAATTCGCGCAGATATCTTGGTTTGTAGAACAGAACACGAACTTTCGGACGATTTACGCAGAAAACTTGCACTTTTTTGCAACGTAAAACAGGAAGCAGTTATTCAATCCATCGATGCTTCAACCATTTACGACGTACCGAATATGATGTTGGAAGAAGGTCTGGATACGGTTACACTTCAAAAATTAAACCTGAAAAATTCTAAAAAACCGGATTTAAAACAGTGGAATAAATTTCTACAAAGACATAAAAACCCTAAAGGTGAAGTTCATATTGGGCTTATAGGGAAATATGTGGAATTGCAGGACAGCTACAAATCCATTCTTGAATCGTTTATTCATGCCGGCGCAGAAAACGAGTTGAAAGTAAAAGTTGAATTCATTCATTCCGAACATATAAATGCAAAAACAATTGGTAAAAAACTGTCAAAACTTGACGGAATTTTAGTGGCTCCAGGTTTTGGAGAGCGTGGAATTGAAGGGAAAGTAGCAGCCGTAAAATACGCCCGCGAAAACAATTTACCATTTTTGGGAATCTGTTTGGGAATGCAAATGGCCGTTATTGAATTCGCAAGAAATGTGCTAAATCTGAAAGACGCGAACAGTACAGAAATGAATCCGCAGACCAAAGACCCAGTAATAAGCATAATGGAAAATCAAAAACACATTACTAATATGGGCGGCACTATGCGCTTGGGCGCTTGGAAATGCGATTTGAAAAAGGGCAGTATCGTCAGCAAGATTTACAAAACTGAAACTATTGAAGAACGCCACCGCCACAGATATGAGTTCAACAACAAATATCGTGAACAATTTGAGGTTGCGGGACTCATGGCCACTGGCATAAACCCAGATACTGGACTTGTAGAGATTATTGAAATCCCCAGCCATCCTTGGTTTGTCGGTGTGCAATATCATCCCGAATACAAAAGTACCGTAGCCAATCCACATCCGCTTTTTGTGGCTTTTGTGAAAGCGGTTCATGAACACGCTACAAAAAAGAAATAAGACAATTTGACGTATTAAAAAAAAAGGCGGGATTGTTGCCTTGCCATTCAAAATTAACGATAACCCACTTTTGAAATATTTCAAAAGAAGAAATAAAAGATGGAAAAAAAGAAATTCGACCTTAACTCACTCATAGGCTTTTTATTGATTGGCGGGATCCTAATCTGGATGCTGTACCTCAACAAACCCACCGAAGCTGAACTTCAGGCTGAAAAAGCAAAAACCGAAGCCGCGGCAAAAGAGAAAGATGCCACTGAAAAAACCAAAAAGGACATTACATTGGCGGAAGCGACTTCAGATACTATGGATACTGTTAAACCAGGTGATTCCCTGGCTTTGGAACAGTTGAAAAACAAGTTGGGTTCCTTCGCGTATTCGGGAACACTTCCCTCGGCAAATGACGCTACAACTGTTCTTGAAAACGATGTGCTTTATTTGAAAATAAGCAATAAAGGCGGTTACATTACCGAAGCACTTTTAAAGAATTTCCATCAATATGATTCCGTTCCTGTTTATTTAATTAAAGACGGAAACGCTTCTTTAAACCTTCAGTTTTCAGCAGAAAACAGAACTTTAAATTCACAGGATTTATATTTTGAGCCCACGTTGAGCAAAAATGGTGAAGACCATGTGCTCTCGATGAAGCTCAAAACTTCGGAAAACGGGTTTATTGAATACCGCTATACACTGCACCCAGGCGAGTATATGATGGATTTCAGCATCAACAGTAAAGGGTTGGACGGTATCATAAATACTTCACAGCCGATGTACTTGGATTGGAAGATGAAAGGATATCGTCACGCGAAAAGTATTTCGTATGAAAACCGCTATTCGCGATTGACCTATGAATACGACGGCGAAAAACATTCTAAGCTCTCCCCTTCGGGCGATGATACCGAAGTTGAAAAAGATGTAACTTGGATGAATTTCCGCCAGCATTTCTTCAGCTCCATGCTGCTTACGGACACGCCATTTAAAGAAGTAACCCTTACCTCTGAAAACCTTGTTCACGATGAAGAAGTGGATACAACTTTCACGAAACAATACGGAGCCAAGATGCTTTTGGAACCTAAAGGCGGAGCTTTGGCGTATAATATGAATATGTATTACGGCCCGTCTGACTATCAGATTTTCAAAAAATACGACCGCAATCTTGACGAGGCTATGCCGCTTGGCTGGGGAATTTTTGGAGTGATAAACAAATATATTATTATCCCGCTATTCGCTTTCTTAACCGATTTTCTACCTGCGGGAATCGCTATTATCGTCTTGACCATTCTCATAAAACTGTTGCTATCGCCAGTACAATACAAACAGTATTTGGCACAGGCAAAAATGAAGGTTTTGAAGCCTGAAATGGACGAAATTAAAGTGAAATACAAAGACAACAAACTGAAAATACAGCAAGAAACCATGAAGCTGCAAAACTCTGCTGGCGCCAGTCCGCTGAAAGGTTGTTTGCCAGCTTTGCTGCAAATTCCGGTGTTTTATGCGCTCTTTACGTTTTTCCCTTCCGCTTTTGATTTGCGACAGAAAAGTTTCCTTTGGGCGGAAGACCTTTCCAGTTATGACACCGTGGCGGAATTGCCGTTCCACATTCCTTTTTATGGAGACCACGTTAGTCTGTTCCCAATTCTCGCTTCCATCGCCATCTTTGTTTATATGATGATGACCATGGGCGCAACTATGCAGCAACAGCAACAGCCAGGAATGCCGAATATGAAATTTCTGATGTACCTTTCGCCACTTTTTATGTTGGTGTTCTTCAACAACTACGCGAGTGGGCTTTCACTGTATTATTTCATTTCAAACCTGATTACTATAGGGATTATGCTCGTGATAAAAAACTTCATCATTGATGAGGACAAAATCCACGCTAAAATTCAAGTTAAAAAGGCCACACCGAAGAAACAGAACAAGTTTCAGCGCAAAATGTCTGAAATGATGGAACAGGCCGAACAACAGAAAAAAGGGAAATAAAACCCTGCTAACGCTGGAAGGATTTCCATTGGCCGCCGACCGCGTGATGCAGAAGCTTTAGCGGAGGCAAATGCTATTTCAGCGAAGGAGGAAAACCCTTCCATGCTTTTTAAAATAGATTTTAAAAATTCCCGTTAACGGTATTGGCAAACTAAAAACTCAATGAAAAAAATTGCTTTATTCTTTTTCTTCGGAATAATTTTCGGCTCCCTCCATGTTTTTTCACAAAGTGAAATAAACCAGATGGACGCCCAAGGCAAACGGCATGGAGTTTGGAAAAAAACTTATGAAGGCACAAAACAGCTTCGATACGAAGGTACTTTTGAGCACGGAAAGGAAGTGGGCGAATTCAGGTTTTATTGCGCAGAGTGTAAAGACAAACCTACTGTAACCAAAGAATTTAATAGTAAAGACGATATTGCCGAAGTGAAATATTTCACAATTAAAGGCAAGTTGGTCAGCGAAGGGAAAATGAAGGACAAAGACCGCATTGGCGAATGGGTTTACTATCACGAAAAGTCCAAAAATGTGATGACGCGCGAAAATTACAACAACGGAAAACTGGACGGAAAAGTAACTACTTACTACCCTGACGGAAAAATTACCGAAGAAACAAATTATAAAAACGGCATCAAAGAAGGGGAAGACAACTATTACTCACCCGATGGCGTACTTCTAAAAAAACTACTTTATAAAGACGACCAACTCCAAGGCCCCGGAATATATTACGATGCCAATGGCAATGTGGTAATTGAAGGTTTTTACAAGGAAGGAAAAAAACACGGACTTTGGAAATACTACAAAGACGGGAAAGTTGTTTTGGAGGAAACCTTTCCGAAACCTCAAAATAAATAATCTACATTCGTGGTAAGGCATGCCAAAAGCTTTCGACCATTAAATATGTAAAGTCTTTTTTATCTTTGCAGATGTCTAAAAGTATATGAAAAAACGAGTAGTTGTCGGACTCAGCGGAGGCGTAGATTCCAGCGTTGCAGCCTATCTATTAAAAGAACAGGGCTATGACGTTATTGGCCTTTTTATGAAGAATTGGCACGATGATTCTGTTACGATTTCAGACGAATGTCCGTGGTTGGAGGACAGCAACGACGCCATGCTCGTAGCCGAAAAACTCGGAATTCCCTTTCAAACGGTAGATTTAAGTGAACAATATAAAGAACGCATTGTTGATTATATGTTCCGCGAATATCAATTGGGCCGAACGCCAAATCCAGATGTGCTCTGTAACAGAGAAATAAAGTTTGACGTTTTTATGAAAATAGCTCTCAGTTTAGGTGCTGATTTTGTGGCAACGGGGCATTATTGCAGAAAAAACACCATCCAAAAGGACGGGAAAGAAATTTATCAATTATTAGCCGGAAAAGACCCGAACAAAGATCAATCCTACTTTCTGTGCCAACTCTCGCAGGAACAGCTTGCGAAAACCCTTTTCCCCATTGGCGAATTACTGAAACCGGAAGTTCGGAAGATCGCTTCACAACAAGGTTTGATTACAGCCGAAAAACGCGATTCGCAAGGTTTGTGCTTCATTGGAAAAGTGAGGCTGCCTGAGTTTCTTCAGCAGAAATTGGCTCCAAAAGACGGAGTTATCATTGAAGTACCGGCAAGTTTTTCAGAATACAAAAGAAGCCAACCGGATTTTTCTTCCGAAGTAGAAAAATTAAAATATCTATCCGCCAAAAGAAAATATACAATTGTGGACGGCAAACAAGTGGGTGTTCATCACGGGGCACACTATTTTACAAAAGGACAGCGCAAAGGTTTGGCCGTGGGCGGAACAAAAGAACCTCTCTTTGTAATTGACACAGACGTGGATGAAAACGTAATCTACACTGGTCAAGGCAAAGACCATCCCGGTCTGTACCGACGTGGTCTTTTTGTTAAAGACGAAGAAATACATTGGATCCGCGAAGACCTAAAACTGGTTGAAGACGAAAAAATGGAAGTGATGGCACGCATTCGTTACAGACAACCTTTAGAAAAAGCAACTTTGCATTGTACAGTTTCAGGACTTTATGTTATCTTTGAAGCCCCACAATCCGCCATTACGGAAGGTCAATTTGTTGCCTGGTACGACGGCCCTGAATTGCTTGGAAGTGGTGTAATCTCTTAAAAAAATAATATGATGAAAAAATTATCTCTACTAGTGCTTGTTTTTATTTCCACATTTAGTTTCGCACAAACCGAAGACGCACTCGTTTATTTGGAAGCCAAGGACCCAACAGTGGTTGCTGCAGGTTTGGCAGATCCAGTAACAATTTTGACACAAGCAGCCATAGACAGAAAAAATGCCCAAGGTATTGTTATTGATGATCGCGACGTGCCCCTGAACGAAACCCAAAAAGCCGCAATTGAGGCAGCACCAGGAATTTCAGTTCTTGCAAAATCAAAATGGCTGAATGCTGTTTATGTGCGCGGCACCGAAAACAACATCAACAATTTATTGAACCTTACTTTCGTTACCGATGTGGAATTTGCTGACAAAAGCTTAAACAGACCAACCGGAGGAAAACAATTCACCAAAGACAAATTTGAAATTGAAAACCAATCCAGACCTGTTTATAACTACGGAAGTGCCACCAACCAAACAGAGATGATCAATGTAGATTATCTACACGAAAATGATTATACCGGTCAAGATATACTCGTGGCTTATATGGACAATGGTTATCCCGGTGTTTTGACCAATCCTGCTTATGCAACATTACGAAATGAAGGAAGACTAAAAGGCTATTATGATTTTGTGGCCCGTGTGGAAAGCCCCAATGGAACTGGAAGCCATGGAGCTGGTACATTTAGTGACGCCGCCGGATTCTTGAACGGTCAATTTGTGGGTACTGCCCCAGGCGCATCCTATTATTTGTTCATCACGGAAGACGATAATAGCGAATCTCCTGCAGAAGAAGCCTATTGGGTTGAAGCATTAGAACGCGCCGATAGCTTAGGGGTTTATGTTACAAATACTTCATTAAGTTACCAAACATTTGACAACACTAGCTTTGACCACGAATATGTTGACCTTGACGGACAAACTACCATTGCCGCTCGAGGCTCTAATGCCGCTTTTGATAAAGGATTGATAAAT
>DAIMFZ010000018.1:0-20627 GCA_036724225.1 Aequorivita sp. | reverse complement strand
CAGTTGCTTGCTTTGCTGCTGCCAAACACTATTTAAACCAGATTGAAATTTTGGGTGTTCCGGATGTTTTCCCCGAGCATGGCACCATTTCAGAATTACAGGAAATGGTGGGTATTTCTTCGGAAAAAATTAAGCAATCGCTTCAAAAATATTTATAAAAAAAGAGGCCCTTCCGAGCCTCTTTTCACTTCAAAAATATACCAAATCTTAGTTGATTATCAATTTCGTTGTCTGCGAACGATCTGCACCATCTATCTGCATCAAGTAAATACCTGAAGTAAGACCAGAGGCATTGATAGTTGCAGATTGGTGAAGTTCAATAGTTTGGTTAAATACCTTTCTACCGTTCATATCAAAAATTGATATGGTAGCTTCCCCAACATCAAAACGGGATTTTATGTTAAGCTCTCCGTTTGATGGGTTTGGGTAAATTATGAAGTTATTTTCAATAGTATTTTCAGAAATTCCAATCTCGCACCCAGGTGGAACATCAAAGGCTTCTGTTCCATCAGATCTGCTATTGGAGCTTCCTTGGCTTGCGCTTTGGCCAAGACCTCTTTTGGCAAAGGCTCTCCAAATTAAACATCTGTTTGCTCCCCCGTTGGTAAGTTGGTCTGCTTGCAAAATAGCATCGCGCCCATCTACAAAACCAGGGCTACAAGGTTGAAGTTTCAATCCATCAATAACTAGTTGCAAAGCTATGTTGTTTCCACCAGTGCCGTTTTTAATATCTGGATCAAAACCGTACTGATCTATTAAATCCCAAGTTAAATCCCAAAGCATCGTGGTCCAAACTGAACCAACGCCGTGTGGAATTGCCTGTGTTTTAATACTGTTATAAGTAAAATTGTTGAGTCCAAAATCAGTAGTGTAAGGTTTTGTCCTCAATCCCAATCCGCCAACACCTTGACCGATTGCATAGGTTCCAATACCTCTGAAATCATCACGGGCATCGCCTGTTTTCATAGTCAGCATCAGTCCAAAATAATCGCTCCAGCCTTCGCCCATTTGTTCATCATTTTGAAGACAGTTAGCTTGACTAGGGCCTCCAGTTAAACGGTTAGAGATACCGTGGCCATATTCATGCGCAATAACTACGTTGTCCAAATCACCATCTCTTTGGAAAGGATCATTTCCGGAGCCATCATCCTTCAAGGTTGCGTTAATGGTATCTCCATTTAAAAGGGAAGCGATAAGAGCTTCGCCATCTGATTTATA
Organism: Aequorivita sp.; assembly: GCA_036724225.1. Taxonomy (GTDB): domain Bacteria; phylum Bacteroidota; class Bacteroidia; order Flavobacteriales; family Flavobacteriaceae; genus Aequorivita. Next base: position 19,409 of record DAIMFZ010000018.1, on the reverse strand, counting down.
TATCATAATTGCAGGAATGGTAATTTGTGCACCGTTCCCTCCCATTGCAACAGGATCTCCAGGATTATCGTTCACAATTATCACGGCAATTGCACCTGCATTTTGTGCGTTCAGCGTTTTTACGGTATAATTACATTCCCCTCTTCTTATTACTGCAATTTTTCCGTTCACATCACCCCCGTTGGTTATATTGTCGCAACCGTCGTTTGGATCAGTTGAAGGTCCTGAGTCGTCATCCTCTACTACCACAAGATTTGCAGTAATTGGTGAAACAGGAACCGGTGGAGCAAAATTTGAATCCATACCATAATACTGTCCCGCCAAAGGACCAGTGTTTACTGTTAAATAAGTTCCAAGAACAGAGCCTGGGGCACTCCAAAGATACATCTGCATTCTAGGGGCGCCGCCATCAGAAGGAGTATAAAAATTGGCATTATTTGAACCACTACCGTCTTGGGCATCGGCAACAACAAAGTCATTTCCAAGACCGCCATGACCGTAATTGTTTTTTTGAAAGTTACCACTATCTTCATCAAAACCGTAATAGTACATAATGTCGTGCATCATATTGTTCATATAGAACAAATTGGTAATTGCACCGTCCTGAAAAGAAGACGGATTTTGGGGTAAATTAAAAGGAAAGTCGAATGTAAGTGTTGGTCCACCTTCTGCAGTTCCACCATTACCGTTGTTTCCGTTGGCATCTTCGTTTGCCAAAACATTATTCCCCTTGGATACAGTAAACTCAGCGCCAGGGTTGCCATCCCAATCATGCCATCCAAAAGGAGATGCTGTTGCATCAGAAGGATCTAAAACTAACTGGTCAGCACCATCATTTGGGCCTATTAAAGGCAAAGGGAACACGCGATATGAAGATCCATCCCCAAGCATTCTGGTAAAGTTTTCAACCTTTCTATCTGCAAAAAGAAAACTTTCAGTAGTTGAATGTGAATGGGAACCCTCACCAAAATTACAACTCACTACCAAATCGTTCGTTTCAAGTAGCGCACCTGTAAGAGCATCAATGCGAACGCTATAATAATGAGAGGCATCCAAGAGATATATGCCCAAATTCCATGCGAGTTTTAGTGCGCCCGTTTCGTCCATTTTTTGGTAAACAAGTGCTACGGAAATATTTTCCAATGAAATATTTCCATTGGAAAAAATGTAGCTGTTGCCAGAAAGAGTTTCCAACAATTTAAGATTGGAAGGAGTTTGAAGGCCTAAAGCGTTTGCGGCTTTAGAAATTGCAGTAACTGCGGATATGGATGGCGAAGTGCCATTAATCTTTACCGCAACATTTTGAGTAAATGAAAGTGTTGCACTCACCACAGCCCCATTTTTTATTACAAAGGGGGAAACTGAATTGAATACTGGAATACCTTGGTAGCGTTGTTCCACATAAACATTATGGATTTTCATACTTTTTGAAAAGGCTTGAGAAGCAATTGAAATGTCTGCCACATCCTGCTGCTGGAGCGAGAACTGTGAACGGTTTTGCTGAAGGTACGTTTTTATCACACTGCTGTAATCCTGTGCAAAAGAAACGTTTACGGCGAAAATAATAAGCAAGTAAAGAACTTTTTTCATAAGGGTAAAATTAAGGTTTAGGTGATTTAGGAAAGAATAAGATCAATCCAAAAAATATTGATTTAAAATTTCTAATTAGAGAATTTATAAAAATATCACAAAATAGATGAAATAACCTTCTAAAATTCAGTATTTAACATTTCTAATTCTTTCTTGCCTAAAAAACATACTTTTTGGATTTCAAAAAAATATCGAAATTCACTTTAACCAATTTCGCAAATAAAAAATCATACACTTTTTTAAACTACAGAAGAGGCCAAATGAGCCTCTTCTGTTTTTCAAAAATAAAACATATTTATTAATTGATTATTAACTTGGATGTCTGGGAAAGGTTATCGCTTTCTATCTTAATCAAATAAAGTCCAGAACTGAGTCCGCTGATATTTACACGGGCAGTACCGTGAATTTCAATTTGCTGATTGAAAACTTTTCTGCCATTGATATCAAAAATAGAAATTGTTGTATTTCCAACTTCGTTCCTTGATTTTATACTGATTTCTCCATTGGATGGGTTTGGATAAATGATAAAATTGTTTTGGAAACTTCCTTGATCGTTTACGCCCAATTGACATTCAACTGGTACATCAAAAGCTTCAGTGCCATCAGATTTACTGTTGGAACTACCTTGGCTTGCAGAAAGCCCTAATCCTCTTCTAGCAAAAGCACGCCAGATAATGCACCTGTTTGCACCCCCATTGGAAAGCTGATCCGCTTCTAAAATGGCATCACGACCATCCACAAACCCAGGGCTACAAGGCTGTAATTTCAATCCGTCCATTACCAATTGTAGAGCTATATTATTACCACCTGTGCCATTATATATGTCTGGATCAAAACCATATTGAGCTATTAAATCCCAAGTCATTTCCCAAAGCATTGCTGTCCAAACAGATCCAACACCGTGTGGCGCAACTTCATTTTTTATATCATCATAAGTGTGCGGGTTTATTCCAAAATTTGTACTGTATGGATAGGTGCGGATACCATTCGGATCACCAGATGCGTAAACTGCCATTGGCCTACTGTCTGCGCCCTGATCTCCACTATAAATTGTCATGACCAACGCAAAGTAATCACTCCAACCTTCACCCATTTGTTCTTGGTTTTGCAAACAATTGGTGTTAAACCTTCCTCCCGTTAGTCTGTTTGATATTCCATGTCCGTATTCGTGGGTAACGATTTCTGTATCGAGGTCACCGTCAAGATTAACCTGAACATTGGTGCCGTTTATTGTTCCATTTATGGATCCAGCTCCTTGAAGCAGTGTTATCATGGGGTTGCCATCCACATCGGAAATAGCAAAAACAGGTATAGTTACTTGGCAGCCTACCACTCCGCCTCCCATAAGAGGTGGATCACCAGCCACATTGTTCACTATAATTACAGCAATGGCTCCATTGTTTTGGGCTGCTAATGACTTAAAACCAAATTCGCATTCACCTCTTCTTATCACTACTATTTTTCCGTTCAAGGAACCGCCGTTGGTAATATTGTCGCAACCATCGTTGGGGTCAGAAGATGGGCCAGAATCATCATCTTGAATTAAGGCTAAATCTCCGGTCAGGTTTGTAGGAATGCCAGCGCCGAACTGTGCTGGAATGCCCCCATAAACACCCGCCAATGGGCCGCCGTTTATTGAAAATATATTTGAAACAACGCCACCGCCACCGCCAGTCCAAATATACATTTGCATTCTCGGATTGCCTCCATCTGGTGGTGTTCCGAAATTAGCGTTGTTGGTTCCACCGCCATCCTGTGCCTCGGCATTAACATAATCACTAGCTGTCCCGCCATTTCCATAATTGTTTTCCTGAAAATTCCCACTCGCTTCATCAAACCCATATTGGTACATTACATCGTGAACAATGTTGTTCAAATAAAATAAATTTACTGTAGCCGCATCTCTAAAATCAGCTGGAGATCGTGGCAAATTAAAAGGAAAATCGAAATTCAAAGTAGCGCCTCCATCGGGCGATGCTCCTGAATCTGTATCGCACAAATCCAAATAGGCATAGGCATTGTTTCCTCTTGTAACGGTATATTCCGCCCCACTAGCCCCATTGATGTCATGCCATCCAAAAGGAGAGGCCATTGCATTTTCTGGAGTAATTACCAATGCATCTGCTCCATCGCTCGGGTTTCTCAATGGTAAAGGAAAGACTCTATATTGAGCATCTGCCAAGGTGTTTGTTCCCATTGCGGCGTCATTTTCGAACAACATATTTTCGCCAATTTTTGTGCTATGAGTTTCCTTTTTAGAAAAATCTGGCAACTCGCATTGCGAAACCCAATCCATCGTTTCCAATAAATCTCCAGTTTGAGCATCTATACGAACGCTATAATAATGACTTGCATCCAACAAATAAATACTTAAATCCCAAGCAAGTTTCAATGAATTCGAAGTTTCCATTTTTTGGTAAACAAGTGCTACCGGAATGTTTTCAATTGAAATGTTTCCATTGGAAAAAATGTAGCTGTTATTTGAAACTGTTTCCAACAATTTAAGATTGGAAGGGTTTTGAAGGCCCAAAGCGTTAGCCGCTTTTGCTATTGCAGTCATAGCGGATATGGATGGCGAAGTGCCGTTTACTTTTGCCGCAACATTCTGGGTAAATGAAAGTTTCGCGCTAACCACCGCCCCGTTTCTTATAGCAAATGGGGAAGTTGAGTTGAAAACTGGAATGCCTTGGTAGCGCTGTTCTACATATACATTATGGCTTTTCATACTTTTTGAAAAAGTCTGGGATGCAATTGAAATATCCGCTATATCCTCCAGTTGGAGTGCGAACTGCGAGCGGTTTTGTTGAAGGTACGATTTTATTATACTGCTGTAATCCTGTGCAAAGGAAACGTTTACTGCAAAAAAGATAAGTAAGTAGAGAACTTTTTTCATAAGGTTAATATTTAAGTTGTTACGGAATTTGAAGATGCAAAATCATTCCAAATATGATCGATTTTGAATTAAATTATAAATATCATAAATATAGAGGAAAAAGCTTTCTAAAGTTAAGTTTTTAACAAATCTATTTGGCTTTTGTCAATAAATAATTTCTTTTTTGATTTTTGAATAATGACAATATTCCCACTCTTTGTTTTTTAAAATTAGCCTTCCCGCAATCTGGGCTCGGTTCCAATATAAAAAAATCAAGATGAATTTATTTTTCAATAAAAATTAAAGAATTAAAGTTTCAGTCAAAAAAACGCACAATTTATATAACTTTGGGCTCTTAAAATTTTAGGGAAAATGCTACAAGTAATTGACATCCGCGAGAACAAAGAAAAATACATAAAAGCCCTTGCCAAACGCGGCATTGATGCGAGTTCCGTTTTTGAGGAAGTTTTAAATCTTGATGAAGAACGCCGCTCATTGCAAGCACAGTTGGATGTGGTCTTGGCGCAGAGCAATAGCTATTCCAAAGAAATTGGAAAACTTTTTCAAAACGGTGAAACCCAAAAAGCCAACGAGCTAAAGGAAAAGACAGTTGAATTGAAGGAATCTTCAAAACTACTGAATGAAAAAATGCTGAATGCTGCCGAAAAATTGCAACAGTTATTGTACACTCTTCCAAACATCCCGAATGATTTGGTACCGGCCGGAAGTGATGAGAACGACAACGAAGAAGTTTACAAAGAAGGCGAAATTCCGAAATTAGTTGAAGGGGCACTGCCGCATTGGGAGCTCGCCAAAAAGTACGATTTGATAGATTTTGAACTCGGCGTAAAAATAACTGGCGCAGGTTTTCCAGTTTACAAAGGTAAAGGTGCACGTTTGCAAAGAGCGATGATTGCTTATTTTTTAGATAAAAACACTGCCGCGGGCTATACGGAATACCAAGTTCCACATTTGGTTAATGAAGCTTCGGGCTATGGCACGGGACAACTGCCGGACAAAGAAGGGCAGATGTACCATGTGGGTATTGATGACCTCTATTTGATTCCTACAGCTGAAGTCCCAGTTACAAACATGTTTCGTGGCGATTTGTTGAACAATTCCGATTTGCCCATCGCTTGCACAGGTTATACGCCTTGTTTCCGTCGCGAAGCGGGAAGTTATGGTGCGCATGTGCGTGGCTTAAACCGTTTGCACCAATTTGATAAAGTGGAAATAGTCCGCATTGAGCATCCCGATAATTCATATGCAGCTTTGAACGGCATGGTGGAGCATGTAAAAGGAATTCTTCGCGAACTTAAACTGCCCTATAGAATCCTTCGACTTTGCGGCGGCGATTTAGGCTTCACTTCTGCTTTGACCTATGATTTTGAAGTATTTTCAACAGCGCAGGACCGTTGGTTGGAGATTTCCTCAGTTTCAAACTTTGAAACTTTTCAGGCAAATCGATTAAAACTTCGCTTTAAAGATACTGACGGAAAAAACAAACTTGTGCACACCCTAAACGGAAGTTCTTTGGCATTGCCACGAGTTTTGGCGGGAATTCTCGAAAACTACCAAACGGAAGACGGAATTAAAATCCCAGAGGTTTTGGTTCCCTATTGCGGGTTTGATTTTATATAATTTTATTATCTTTCTATGAGTAAAACCTGATTTATATTGACTAAAAAAACAGTTTTTCATTGAATTGATTACAAAAAATAAAGCCCCTATATCAAAAGATATTGGGGCTTTTAAAATTAGGGGACCTTTAAATTATTCCTGCTCTTTTGGCATAGACATATTTGTATAATCCAAAACAAGCGCGCTAAACCAATCCCAATTAATGGATTTGTAAGGGTATTTTTTCATGAATTCAGGATTGTCTCCAAAAAGGAATTCATAATTTTCTTCAAAATCACTTTTGGGAAGCCACATCACTTTATCTCCCTTTTGCACATAGTAAGATTTTACAACACCACCGCCAATTGCCGGAGCACCACCTATTGAAAACCCTTTTGATTCTTTGGCAAAAGGATCGTGGTAAACAGATATTATATTGCTGAAGTCAGGATTAATCAACTGCATTAAAAATTCTTGCTCGTCTTTTTTGTTTTTCAAGGAAACTTTTTGATTCACAAAATAAATCTGATCATTACTTGTCAATTTTTTCACACTGTTTCTTCTTCCCATACCATAGTTACTGAACTTTTGGGATACTTTCCCGAATTTTTCCCACCCACTCGCAAATAAATATGCTTCTGCTACTTGTGTTGCATCATAAGTGTTTTTCTTGTCGGTGATGCTGTCTTTGAAAATAATTTGAGCAATCTGTCCTTTTTTGGTAACAACGCCTTTGCAATATCCTCTGTGTTCGGAACCATCTTTCAGAATAACGGTTGATACTTTTGAAGTAGCTGGTTGATTAAAGCCTTCACTGAAAAAATAGGTTTTTAACATGTCGCGCTCTTCATCTGTATATTTAATTTTGTCTTGCGCAAAGACAAAACTGCAGGCCATCATAAATACAATGGATAAAAATTTTAGTTTCATAATTTTAGATTTTATTAATTTATGAAACAATATTCCAACATTAATTTTAAATGATGAATTTCTTAGTCTGAAAATCTAAGCCTGAACTATCAAAATACGGCATATGCCCTATAAGGTTTGGTGTTGTTTTAAGAATTATGGACAAAAAAAGGAGCTCAAGTGAGCTCCACAATATATTTGTAAAAGATTCTGTTATGTTTTTTTGTAGCTCGTGTAATATTCTTCCATCAAATTCATCAAAGCCTTTACCAAATCTTTGGTTTCCAGCAACAAGCTAAAATACAAAGTAGTGTTTTTCGGGCTCGATTCCTCGGTTCGAGTCCTGGCTATTTGCTTCTCGATTTTGTTTGAAAGGCTTGAGAAAATCTCTTCTTTTTTATTGAGCACGTTTTTGATTCGTTGGAATTCCCTTTTGTGGAATATATCCTCTATTTCATTCAGCAGTTCTTCCAAATGTTGATCTATTTCCTGTAAATCCTTTATTTGGTTAAAGCGAAGTGCCTTGTGGTTGTTGTTCACATGCTTATAGCTCGCTTTCGAAATAAATTCCAAAGATTGAACCACATCAGTCAAATAGCCAAGAATCACAATATAAAAGTTACTTCCTCGAACGCTGGTTTCTTCAAGATTTTTGATGAAATAGAAAATATTGTCGCGCAGTTCTTCAACTTCGTCATTCAATTTATTGACACCCTTTTTGCTCTTTTTAAGTTTTTTGAGGTCCTGTTTGGCGAGTCCACGGAGCATATCGGTATAAATCTTGTTTGAGCGTGAAACTACATTGCTAATGTTATCTGCGCTTTCTTTAATGATTCCCTGCACGGTTTTGCTTTCGGCTTTCTTTAAACCGTTTTTGTCCAATTTCAGTTTCACTTTGCTTTTGTGTGAAAGATAATTTCGAATTAACAAAAGAATAGCCAATAACAATAAAACCGCAATCATTGCACCTCTTCCTATATAAATTAAATAGGTTAAAGTTCCAGCAGCGGCAAAGGCGACAAAGGCGGTAAAAAACCAACCGCCAATAACTTTAAGAACTCCCGCCACCCGGTAAACAGCGCTTTCACGGCCCCAAGCTCTATCGGCCAAAGAAGTTCCCATGGCCACCATAAATGTTACATAAGTAGTGGAAAGTGGCAATTGTTCTGAAGTTGCATAAGAGATGAGTATTCCCGCAACCATCAGGTTAATGGAAGCACGGATCAGATCGAATGCTGGAAGTTCATAAGTTTTGTGTTTTGGAAGGTTTATAACCGGTTTCTCAAAACGTTTATCTATTTTAAGCTGAAGTGATCCAGGCATAACATAGTTGAAATATAACGACATTTGTGTACTGGATTTTACCAAAATCCGCGATAACATATTTGGTTCAAACTTTTCGCGGCCTTCACCTTGGCGGGCAAGATTTATTTCTGTTTCTGAAACGCTTCTCGATTTTTTAGAGAACCATAATGTAAGCACCATAATAATGCCAGCTCCAAAAAGCAACAACGGTTCCGCTGGAACGGGCTCATTGAGGCTCAACATAAGGTAGTTAGAAGGAACCATTCCAGAAGCATTCCAGTCCAAATAGCTGTGATATGCTGCCATTGGCACACCAATAAAGTTAACAAGATCGTTCCCTGCAAAGGCCAAAGCAAGACCAAAGGTCCCAGCTCCTATGACCACAATCAGTATATTCTTCTTAAAAATGATTGTGAACAATTGCGAAAAAACGGTCCAAAACACAACCCCAATACTCAATAAAATCCAAGTGTTCATTTCAAGAATACTTTCAAAAGTGGCCTGAAACGGTGTTCCTTTCAGCCCTTTTATGAAAATAAAATAGGTGATGGATGTTAAAGCCACACCACCGAAAATAGCTCCAAAATACTTCATTTGTTTCTCGGCTTGAAATGTAAAGAGCAGCCTTGAAAAATATTGAACTATAATCCCCGCCGTAAAAGCAATCAAAACAGAGAGAATGATCCATAAAATAATTTCGGGAACTTTATCTGCATTTATGTAATTAATTAAAGAGGAAATACCTTCCGTATCCGAATGTCCGATCTTTATCAATGCCATAATCACAGCGGCTCCGAGCAAACCGAAAACTATGGAAATAGTTGTGGATGTTGGTAGGCCAATGGTATTAAAAAAATCCAGCAACAATATATTGGTGATCATCACCGCCATGAAAATGATCATTACTTCATCAAAATAAAATTGTGATGGGTGGAATATTCCGCTTCGGGCCACTTCCATCATTCCGCTGGAAAAACTTGCTCCGACAAAAATTCCAAGGCTGGCAATTATTAAAATCCCTTTAAAAGGTATTGCTTTGGAACCTATTGCGGAGTTCAGAAAGTTTACCGCATCGTTGCTCACACCCACGACCAAATTCACCACGGAGAGTGCAACGAGGGCTACGATCATTAATAAGTAAATATTATCCATTTGTTTTTATTTATTAAACTGGTGCAAATTTCCCACAATAATTAGGACTGATTGTTACCAAATTGTTAACTATACTGTTTCAAAAATCTATCTGTAAACGGGCTTGCAAAATGCTTGCCTTGCCTTTATCTTCTATGTTTGCCCAAACGTGGTTTATCTTTAATTTGGTCACTGGGTTTAGGCACCAATTTAACCCTAAGGTAATGTCAGATTGGCTTCCGCCCAAAACATCATTATTGTTCAGGTCTGAGTTTGAATAGCGCAGTGCCACTTCCCAAGCTCCGGCACCTTTATCTTTTCCGCCAAAATCTTTTTTGGGCTTTACCCTGTCAAAACCCTCGTACGAACCTTTGTAATTTTTGCTTTCGCCAGTGATATAATAGCTTAACTGCCCGTAATAGCTTTCAAAGTTGTATTTTTTAAAAGTAGCATCGTCAGTATTATTTATCGTGGCTGCCAAATATTCCCCTTGAAATGAAAAAGGCCCACTAACGAAAACCGCTTCAAAATTTGCAAGGTTGATATTGTCAACATTTTCAATTTTTCCAGTATTTATATATTTTGGAGCGAGATGTGCTTCGGGCTGCGAGGCAATGCTATAGATTTTAATTTCAGGTTTTCTGAAACTGTAACCCAAACCGAGGTGAAGCAGTTGTCTTTTTACAGCATTTTTAAGTGCCAATCCAGTAATTCTTCCCGTAAGAACATAGCCATCATCGGCAAGTATATCATTTCCGCTGCTGTTTGCCATCCTGAAAGCACCAGCTTGTGCAGAAAAGCGGTTTTCGAAAAAATCATTAAAAACCAAAATACCATTATTGCGCTCCTGCGAAAAATCTATAGGCAAGGCGCGCTCCATAAACGTAATGAATTTACTGCTTGTTAAAGCATCAAAACGGAAAGGCTCCTTTACATGGCCAATACGGATGTTACCCACGGCAGGAATATCTGTAAGGCCAATATACACATCCTTAAAAGCAACATCGCCACTGGCAAAGTCCAATTGAAATTTGAATTCTACATTGCTGTAAACAGTTCCAGAAAAAAACAAACGAGCACGGCGGAATTCTGTTCCGTTTTTAGAAACAAGCACGCCAAAATTAGTATCTAACTTATCGTTTTGAAAAAAATAAGCGTGGTCCAACATAAGACGTCCTCCAAACTTTAAGGCTAATTGCTTATCCTGACTTTCTAATTTGAAACCGTTATCCCATTTAAATAAAAAGGGGGTTTCTTTCACTTCTTGTGAAAAAAGGGCGCCGAAAGAAAACAGTAATACACAAAAAATCAAAAAATTACTTCTCATTGAAGGCTGTAAATTTTTATACTGCAAAGAAGCGGAAAGAATTTAATTCCAATGTTTCCTAAAGGTTAAGTTTTTCAATCACAATCAAATGCATTAAAAATATAGTATTGAATGCTTGAAGAATTCCGAATTTTTATTGTCCTACTTTCTGAAAATGGTATCTTGCTTCAAAATTTTTACAGTTATGATGCAATGGGAACAATTGCTCTCTTTAAGAAAGCAAGGAGATAAAAACAAAAGATTGCGGATTGAAGAAAACGAAACCCGTTTGGGTTTTGAAGTGGATTACGACCGTGTTATTTTTTCATCGGCGTTTAGAAGTTTGCAGGACAAAACGCAAGTTATTCCGCTGTCCAAAACCTCTTTTGTTCATACACGTTTAACGCACAGTTTGGAAGTTTCCGTAGTGGGCCGCTCGTTGGGAAGGATTGCGGGAAAGGAACTGTTGAAAAAACATCCGCAGTTATTGAATACACATGGCTATCAATTTAACGATTTTGGGGCGATTGTGGCCGCAGCTGCTTTGGCGCATGACATTGGTAATCCGCCGTTTGGACATAGTGGCGAAAAAGCAATTGGCGATTATTTTCTAAATGGAAACGGCAAACGTTTTAAGGAGCAACTTACCGAAAAAGAATACCAGGATTTAATAGATTTTGAAGGAAATGCCAACGGCTTCAAAATTTTGACCGAATCCAAAAATGGAGTGGATGGTGGGCTGCGGCTTACGTATGCATCTTTGGGCGCATTTATGAAATACCCAAAACAATCACTTCCCAAAAAGCCGACGACCCACGTTGCCGATAAAAAATTCGGCGTTTTTCAAAGTGATACGAATTTTTTCAGCGAAGTTGTTTCAGAATTAGGTCTTTTAAGCAATGGGAATAACAGCTTTTCACGCCATCCGCTCACGTTTCTCGTGGAAGCGGCGGACGATATTTGCTACACGATAATAGATTTTGAGGACGGCATCAATCTGGGACTGATTGAAGAAGAAATAGCGTTGGAATATTTGATAAATCTGGTGCGGAACAATTTGAAAAAAGACGTTTATTCTAAACTAACAACCTCTCAGGATAGATTGGCTTATTTACGCTCGCTTGCCATAAACACTTTGATTACGGAGGCAGCAACCATTTTTATAACTAACGAAGCCGAGATTTTAAAAGGAACTTTTTCCGAAGCATTGTTGGCCAAAAGCCAATACAAGGCCCAAATTGCAGACATTATAAAAATAAGTGTTGAAAAGGTGTACCAAAGCACCGAAGTAATGGAAAAGGAAATTGCGGGTCACACAATATTGACAACCTTGCTCGATGCATTTACCACAGCATTCGAAAACCATCAAAACGGGAAGGCGCGCCATTACGACAAATTATTGCTACGAATGTTTGATTGTAATCTTTCCAAAAACCAACCGGTTTACGGATATGTTATGGAATGTTGCAGTTACATTTCACGATTGACGGACGGCAATGCGCTCCAGATTTTTCAGAAAATAAAGGGGAATTTGTGAATTATTGAAAATTCAAACAACATATTGAGCTCATTTCCCATAGACCAAATTGTATATTCAATTTTTGCAAATCAAGCACTTCATTCAGCTTAACCGGAAACAATTTATAATATATTAACAATGGACCAATATTTCCAATTTTAGTAACTTCTGTTTATTTCAGATACGTTTTTAACCAATTTCTCTCCCGAAAAATCCTTCAAAATTTTTTCAACATTCCCATTGCAATTTTCATTCAGAAAAAACTATCTTTGCACCGTTCAAAATAGGGGTGGTTTTTTCGTCCTTAGATAACTAAAAAATAAACAGTTACTCATGTCACAAAGCATAGGAAAAGTTGCACAGATTATAGGCCCGGTGGTTGACGTTGCGTTTGATAGCGGATCGGAACTTCCAAAAATATACGACTCGTTGGAGGTTAACAACAACGGAAATCTTTTGATTCTCGAAGTTCAATCCCACATTGGCGAAAGCATGGTTCGCACCATATCAATGGACTCTACTGACGGTTTGAGCCGCGGTGTAGATGCTGTTGCAACAGGAGCGCCCATCCAAATGCCAATTGGAGATGATATTTACGGCCGACTTTTCAACGTAATTGGCGATGCTATTGACGGGATTGGAAACTTGCCAAAAGCTGGCAACAACGGTCTTCCAATTCACCGCGAAGCACCAAAATTTGAAGATCTTTCAACTTCAACCGAAGTTCTTTTCACAGGTATTAAAGTAATTGACCTTATTGAGCCTTACGCAAAAGGTGGTAAAATTGGTCTATTCGGTGGTGCTGGTGTTGGTAAAACAGTACTTATTCAAGAGTTGATTAACAATATTGCGAAAGGCCACGGTGGTCTTTCGGTTTTCGCTGGTGTAGGGGAACGTACTCGTGAAGGGAACGATTTGCTTCGCGAAATGCTTGAGTCTGGCATTATAAAATACGGTGACGACTTTATGCACTCTATGGAAAATGGCGGATGGGATCTTTCAAAAGTTGACAAAACTGCATTGAAAGAATCTAAAGCTACTTTCGTGTTCGGACAGATGAACGAGCCACCTGGAGCACGTGCACGTGTTGCGCTCTCGGGTTTGACCATTGCCGAGTATTTCCGTGATGGAGCTGGCGAAGGACAAGGGAAGGACGTACTTTTCTTCGTAGATAACATTTTCCGTTTTACACAAGCGGGTTCTGAGGTTTCTGCACTTCTTGGGCGTATGCCTTCAGCGGTGGGCTATCAGCCAACTTTGGCAACTGAGATGGGAGCGATGCAAGAGCGTATTACTTCAACAAAAAGAGGTTCCATTACTTCTGTACAGGCAGTTTATGTACCTGCGGATGACCTTACGGATCCGGCACCGGCAACAACTTTTGCCCACTTGGATGCTACAACCGTACTTTCGCGTAAAATTGCTGAGCTTGGTATTTATCCAGCGGTAGATCCTTTAGATTCAACCTCTCGAATTCTTACCGAGTCAATTCTTGGAAAAGAACATTATGATTGCGCCCAAAGAGTAAAAGAACTTTTACAACGCTATAAGGAATTACAGGATATTATCGCCATTCTTGGGATGGAAGAACTTTCCGAAGAAGATAAATTGGCCGTAGGTCGCGCGCGTCGCGTACAGCGTTTCCTTTCACAGCCTTTCCACGTAGCGGAGCAGTTTACTGGCATTCCCGGAGTTTTGGTCGATATTAAGGATACCATAAAAGGTTTCAACATGATTATGGATGGCGAATTGGATAAACTTCCAGAATCTGCTTTCAACCTTAAAGGAACTATTGAGGAAGCAATCGCCGCAGGTGAGAAAATGCTTGCTGAAGTCTAAGATGTTTAATGAAAAATGTTAATGGTTAATTGTAACCACCATTAACCATTAACCAATAACAATTAACTTATGTATCTTGAAATAGTAACCCCCGAAGCATCCTTAGTTGCTGGAGAAGTAGAAAGCATAACCGTTCCAGGTGTGGAAGGCGAATTCCAAATGCTTAACAACCACGCACCTATTGTTTCGGTTTTGCAGCAAGGAAAAGTGAAGTTTAAAGGAAACCCGACCATTGCGGAAGATTTTAAAAATAAATTCACCCAAGAAGACGGGAAATGGGTTCTCGAAATTTCTGGCGGAACTGTTGAATGTAACAATAATCGTGTGATGGTTTTGGCAGATTAAACTGCTATAAATTCAAAAAAATATAAAATCCCAAATTCCTAAATAATGGAGTTTGGGATTTTTTCATGCAAAATCCTTAAAGTTATATTAACACTCCGCTCAATAGTGTAATGAGATTTGTAAATTTACCCCGAAGGAAAACGATATGCAGCTAAAGGAAATAGATAGGGTAAAAACTATTACCAAAGAAGATTTTCTAAAAAACTATTTTAAGTCCCAAAAGCCTGTTGTTATCGAACGGTTTGTTGAGGACTGGCCTGCATTTTCCAAATGGGACCTCGATTATATGGCAGAAGTTGCCGGCGATAAAATGGTACCGCTTTACGACAACCGCCCCGTGAGCCATAAAGACGGTTTCAACCAGCCACATGCCAAAATGAAAATGCGCGATTATGTGGAACTGCTAAAAAAAGAACCCACCAAATACCGCATTTTTCTCTGGAATATTTTAAAGGAAGTGCCCCAGCTCCAAAAGGATTTTACCTACCCTGATTTTGGCCTGAAATTAATGAAAGGATTGCCAATGCTTTTCTTCGGCGGAAAGGATTCATACACCTTTATGCATTTCGATATTGATTTGGCAAACATCTTTCACTTTCACTTTCACGGAAAAAAGGAAGTGATCCTTTTTGATCAAAAACAGAGCGACCATCTTTATAAAATTCCGCATTCTTTGATAACCCGGGAAGATATCGATTTTGTAAATCCAGATTACAAAAAATGGCCCGCTTTAAAGAAAGCTGAAGGATATATAACACATTTGGAACACGGCAACGTTCTCTATATGCCCGAAGGCTATTGGCACTATATGCGCTATGTTACACCGGGTTTTTCAATGAGCCTTCGCGCAATTGCCCACAATCCAAAAAACTTGGCGATAGCGGTTTATAACATTGCCTTTATGCGCTATTTTGACCAATTTATGCGAAAGCTAAAAGGTCAGAAATGGATTGATTGGAAAAATCAACAGGCAGTTATTCGAACCAATAAAGCGCTGTAATTTCTGAAGAATTCAGTATCTTTCATTTTAATTCTTTCAAAGATGAAAATATCTGTAACAGTAATTGCCCTTCTTTTTATTCAACTAACTTTTGCGCAAGCCTACACCGGAAAAGGCGACGTGAAATTCCAAGTTGGTGCTAACTTTCAAAACAACGGCACCGGCATTATGGGAAGCCTTGATTTTGGTTTGGGCGAAAACATATCAGTAGGAATTGCTTCTACCTATCTTCTGGGGGTTGATAAAGTGAGAGATTTGGATGGTAATGAAAGACCCTTTGCAAAATTTGAGGACCGTTTCGACCTAAAAGCGCGTTTCAACGCCAATCTTGGCAACGTGATAAACGTGGATGAAAACTTTGACGTTTATCCTGGCCTTTACGCAAGTTTGAAAAATTTTGGTGGTCATTTAGGCGCGCGTTATTTTTTCACAAGTGGCTTTGGGGTTTTTACGGAAGTGAATGTGCCCATTGCGAAATACAATACGGGAACTCTGAACCCTGCTGAAAAACTGCACAATCAGGCTTCGGTTAATGTTGGGGCTTCGTTCAATATTTAGGAATTCAAAAAAATCCTTAAAAAAAAGAAATTTCTTTACGGTTTTATGCTATTTTTATTTTAAATCGTACTTTCATGACAAATCTATTAACAACCATGAAAACAAAATTCTTTCTAATAGCTATTTTCTTCTTATTTGTAAGTTCAAGTTCTTTTGCACAAGCTGATACTTTATCTTCAAAAGAAAGGCTGAATATCATTAAGGAAAGGATAAAGAAAAATGGAAATTCATCAATTGGGTATTTTGTTACGACCAAAGGCGAAAAAATTGATATGTACAGAATGCAAGATACTGAGGAAACAATTTTAAATATGTATTCTTATAGTGATTATGCATTAACTGCCGAGCGACTTTTTTATCATAATAAAAAAGGGAAAGTAATTAAAGTAAAGCAAACTAAAGTATCTGAACTATTCGTCAACAACAGTCATTACACTCGTTTAAAAATAGGTAGCACGTTTGGTTTAAATAGGTTGCATGAAATTATTGTTCAAAATGATAAGTACATATTAACAGAATATTTTTCGCATAGTTCCTTTTACTATTATTTATTTGATAAAAAGAATGACACATTTATTTATCAGAAAGAACGATCAAAAAACAATACAAAGGACGACATTAAATTTGCTGAAAAACTACTTAGACCATACTTTAAGAATTGTCAAGAATTTATCACTCAGCTAGATGAAAATTTAAGTAAAGATTACAACAAAGTAATAGGGCAAGGAGGTTATTCAAGTAATATGATGGAAGGTATTTCAAATATTCAATGCAACTAATTATATATCTAAAAAAAATATCAACTCATAATCCTCTCAAAGATTATCATTTTAAAATCTCCCCAACCTTCCCATAAACCAACTCACTCTCCCAGCCTCTGTAAAAAAGATAATCCGCCAATTTCTTTCGTTTTTTCTGAAGATTCTTTTCTGAAACCAATTGTTGCAATCGCTTTTCTGCCAAAGCATCAAAGGTTTTATAGTATTCAGAATCCGGAATCTCCTTTAAGGCAATCTGGATGTTATATTTAGAAATTTCGCGCATTTTCAATTCATTCACAATTCTATTTCTCCCCCATTTTTTAGTTCTAAATTTTCCTCGGGCAAAAGCTTGTGCAAACCTAGTTTCATTTAAAAAATTGTGTCGCAGCAAGTGATCAATTATTTGGTCAACAGCAACAGGAATCATCCGCATTTCATAGAGTTTTTGATGCACTTCCTTGTGGCAGCGCTCTTGGTAAACGCAGTAGCGCTCCATTCTTCTGGTGGCTTCTTCAACGGTGTATGTTTTGTTGGCGTTCATAATAAAAAGCTAGTGATTTTCAAAACCTAACAGGTCTTAAAGACCTGTTAGGTTTCCTCCGTGTCCTTTGTGCCTACTTTGTGCTCTTTGTGGTAAAATTAACCACAGCGGACACAAAGCTTTACCGCAAAGTTCGCAAAGAAATGTTACAACGCTCAGCAATAACTTCAGAAACTTCAAGACACAAAAAAACCCCTTCAAATTAAATCTGAAGGGGTTTTGGTTATTTTATCAATTCACCATCTTTATCGTGAAAGTGATATTCGAGATAGGTATAAGCATCTCGAGGTTGAATTTTTACCCATTTTTTGTGCTCCAAAAACCATTTGGTTCTAACACTTGGGAAACCTTTGGTCAGAAAGGCCGCTATAAAAGGATGCGTATTGAGTGTTATCTTTTTATAGTCTTTTGTGAAAAGGCGTTTCACCTCTTCGTTTATTCTATTAACAACAATGATAGGTGCTTCAATTTCCCCGTCAATCACATTGCTGGGATCTTCTTCACGGGTTTTGATGTTCATCTCTGGCCTAACACGTTGGCGGGTTATCTGTATCAACCCAAATTTGCTTGGGGGCAGAATTTTGTGTTTTGCTCTGTCATCCTTCATTTCATCGCGAAGGTGGTTGTAGAGCTGCTTGCGGTGATTGGCATTTGCCAAATCAATAAAATCTATCACAATAATTCCTCCCATATCGCGCAACCTTAGCTGTCTTGCCACCTCGGTGGCTGCAATCATGTTCACTTCCAGCGCTGTGCCTTCTTGTGTTTTTTGCTTGTTGCTTCGGTTACCGCTGTTCACGTCTATTACGTGCATAGCTTCGGTGTGTTCAATAACCAAGTAGGCTCCTTTGCTACCTGATACTGTT
Organism: Aequorivita sp.; assembly: GCA_036724225.1. GTDB lineage: Bacteria > Bacteroidota > Bacteroidia > Flavobacteriales > Flavobacteriaceae > Aequorivita. Next base: position 1,247 of record DAIMFZ010000018.1, on the reverse strand, counting down.
TTCCCGAAGGAAGTTTTGATCTGACGATCGATGCCGAATTTTTCAAACATCGGTACATTGGAATCATAAAACTTAACGATATTGTCTTTCTTTGGTGCAATTTCCTGCACATAATCTTTTATTTGCAAGTAGAGGGTCTCATCGTCAATATGTATTGCGGAGAATTGATCGTTGAACATATCGCGGATGATAGAGGCTCCCCTGTTTAACTCGCTCAGCACTTTTGAAGGGTGGTGCGCCCCTTGTAGCTTCTTACACATCGCTGTCCAGCGATCCATAAGGTTCTGTAAATCTTTGTCCAGTTCTGCTACTTTTTTGCCCTCGGCCACGGTTCGTATAATAACGCCAAATCCTTTTGGTTTAATGCTTGTTATCAAGCGTTTCAACCTGTCTTTTTCTTCGTTGCTTTCTATTTTCTGCGAAACAGAAACACGGTCTGAAAACGGAACCAAAACAATATATCTTCCAGCTATGGAAAGCTCGGAACTTATACGTGGCCCTTTGGTGGATATGGGTTCTTTTACAATTTGAACCAAGATGGATTGATTGCTTTTTAAGGCATCATTTAAGTTGCCATGCTTATCAATCTCTTTTTCGAATGGAAAATTATTTAAGGAATAATCTTTTAACTTACCTGAGCTTACGCTTTTCACAAATTTTAATTGCGAAAGCACTTTGGGGCCGAGGTCGTGATAGTGTAAAAACCCATCTTTCTCGTAGCCCACATTGACGAAGGCGGCGTTAAGCCCGGGAACTGTTTTACGGATTTTAGCGAGAAAAATGTCGCCAACCGTAAAATTGTTTTCCTCTTCTTCTTTGTGAAGCTCTATAAGTCTCCCATCCTTTAAAAGGGCAAAATTAACTTCTTGTGAATCGGACCTAATAAATAATTCGTAGTTCACGTTACATTAATTTTGTTGTCCCGATATAAAAATCGGAACGAATTAAACAATATTTTTCACAGGTTTTATTTAAAAACCCGGCGAAACTACACCAAAACCAAAAGCCGGCGGTTGTAATTTCATTTTCAAAGAACGATATTTTGTTTGTTTTATTCGGAAATAGCATCAAAAAGACACATTTTTCGAAACACTTTTAAAACAGAAAAAGTAGTTTAGAAACTACTTTTTCTTTTTGTGACGGTTAGCGCGACGACGTTTCTTGCGCTTGTGCGTCGCTACCTTATGTCTTTTTCTTTTTTTATTTTTTGGTATACTAAAGTTTTTTTTATTGTTTCGTTTTTAATT
>DAIMFZ010000017.1:0-20719 GCA_036724225.1 Aequorivita sp. | reverse complement strand
TTTTGCCCAGCGGCATATCGTTCACGCTTTCGTGGAAAATTTTACCTTCTTCATCTAACAAATAGGTTGCGCGGTACGTAACATTGTCGCCATCAACCAAAAGATATCCAGTTTCTTCATCGTAACGTTCATTTGTAACATCTAAAATTCCAAGAGCATTTGATAGGTTGCGGTTTGTATCGGCCAATAATGGGTATGTAACACCTTCAATTCCGCCATTATTTTTTGGAGTGTTCAGCCATGCAAAATGCACTTCGGGAGTATCACAAGAGGCACCAATAACAATAGTGTTTCTATCTTCAAATTTTGAAAGTATTTCTTGAAAAGAATGTATTTCGGTGGGGCAAACAAAAGTGAAATCTTTTGGGTACCAGAAAAGCAATACTTTTTTGTTGTTCTTTGTTGCTTCCTCAAGCACGTTAATTTTAAATGTATCCCCCATTTCGTTCATTGCATCTACTGAAATGTTTGGGAATTTTTTTCCTACTAATGACATAATTTTATTTATTTTAAGATTAATAATTTTCTACTACAAAGGTAAAAAGTACTTATGGGTATTAAAGAAATCGCGAACGGATTAATCTATAAACCAATAGCTTTTTACAATAGGTTAAATTTTTAACAATAAATAAAAACGATATAAATAAAGTTAGGATTTTTCTGAGGAAGCCAACTGCCTGATCTTGATTCTGAAAGCAGCAAATAGAAGTGTCATAAACGGACTGAGCCAGTTGAAAACTGCATAACCGGCATAATGTAGCGTGTCAACTCCCAAGACGCCACTTTGGTATGCACCGCAAGTATTCCAAGGCACTAATGCTGAAGTTACCGTACCAGAATCTTCCAAGGTTCGTGAAAGATTTTCTGGGGCAAGCCCTTTATCCTTAAATGCTTTTGCATACATTTTTCCTGGAATCACAATGGCGAGATATTGGTCACTTGCTGTAACGTTTAGCGCCAAACAGCTAACCACCGTACTTGCAAAGAGTCCGAAGGTGGTATGAAACATTTTTAACAATGCTTTGCTAATTGTTGCCAAAGCCCCAATGGCATCCATAATTCCACCAAAAGTCATGGCGCAAAGTATCAACCATATGGTACCCATCATTTTGGTCATTCCACCTGCGGTAAAAAGCCCTTTCAAAGCTTCATTTTCGGTTGGGATGGAAGTTTCAACCGTAATGGCGTTCATAATTCCTTTATAGGCAGTTTGAAAATCTAAGTGGGTTCCGCCTCCAATTGCAGTTACAATATCTGGTTGAAAAATCAAAGCCGCTACGCCACCTAAAAGGGTTCCTATCAATAAAGCTATCAGGGGTGAAGTTTTCATAATAATCAATCCAATGACAATTATTGGAACTATAAACAACCACGGACTGACGTTTAGGGATTCATTGACAGCTGCCAAAATAAGGTGTGTGTCTGCTTTTCCTGTTGTATCCAAGTTGAGACCGATAATAATAAAAACAAGTATAGTAATGATAATTGTTGGAGTAGTAGTGTAAAGCATATAGCGAATGTGGGTAAACAAATCTGTTCCCGCCATTGCTGGGGCAAGGTTGGTCGTGTCACTCATAGGCGAAATTTTGTCCCCGAAATACGCTCCGGAAATCACTGCACCTGCCGTCATTCCCAAAGGTACATGTAAAGCATCTGCAATACCAATTAACGCAATACCAACGGTAGCTGAAGTAGTCCAGCTACTTCCAGTGGCAACGGAGATTATGGAGCAAATAACAACACAGGCAGCAAGAAAAATAGTTGGATTCAAAACTTGAAGACCATAATAGATCATAGTGGGAATAATGCCGCTGATGAGCCAAGTACCTGCCAATGCGCCAACCATTAATAAAATTAATATTGCGCTGGCGGTGGATTTTATATTTACGGCAACTTCCTCCAACATCTGCTCAAAACTCACTTTATTGAAAAAGCCAACGATAGCTGCAACCGCTGCGCCAAGCAAAAGAACAAATTGATTGGAGCCACTCAAAGCGTCGCTACCATAAGTGTAAACATTGTATGCCAACATCCCAATTAGAGCAAAAACAGGTATTAGCGCCTCCCAAATATTCAGTTCTACGTTTTCAACTACTTGATCATCTTTAGGGTCGGTGGGTTTAATATCCTGACTTTGCATAGAGAAGTTTTAAAATGGAATGTAATGTTACGATTTTGTGAAAACCTGTGCAAATTAAAAAAGGGAACAGATTATCCGTCCCCTTTTATAAATTATTTTGAAAAAGTTAATTACAAAACACCAACCTCAACCATACACTCCCGCATCATTTTATAAGTGCGCGCAATATCATTATCCAAACCTATTGAAAAACGTATCAACCCATCGCTAAGTCCCATTTCCTTTTGTTCTTCTTCAGGAATTTCAGAAGACGTAGAAGATCCCGGCGCGCTAAAAAGCGTTTTGTAGAAACCAAGACTTACCGCCAAATAACCGAGATTTCGTTTCTGCATCAGTTCCATTAATTCATTGGCTTTATCAATTCCGCCTACGTCAAGAGTCATCATCCCGCCGAAGCCGTATTCTTCATTCATCATTTTTTTGAAAAGTTCATGGTCCTTGTGCGACTTCAATCCCGGATATACCGTTTTTAAACCGTCTATTTCAAATTTTTCAGCCAAATACAGAGCATTTTCACTGTGTTGTTTTATGCGAATATGAAGCGTTCTAAGGTTTTTTAAAATGGAAGCTGCACGCAAACTGTCCATCGCTGGACCGAGAAGCATATTGGCGCCGTCGTTCACATTTCTTAAACTGTCAATAAATTCCTGTGTGCCGCAGGTTACGCCACCCATAGTGTCGCTGCTCCCGTTGATGAATTTTGTTAAACTGTGCAAGACCACATCGGCACCCAATTTTGCTGGTGAAATGCTTAAAGGTGAAAACGTATTATCCACCAATAATTGCAGCCCGTGTTTTTTCGAAATCTTTGAAAGCGCTTCAATGTTTGCAATTTCCAAGAGCGGGTTGCTCACGCTTTCGCAGTAAATGATTTTAGTGTTTTTAGTAATAGAAGATTCAACTTGCTTTAGATTTGTAATATCCACAAACGAAGTTTCTATATTCAATCTTGGAGCAAAGTTTTTCAGAAAAGCATAGGTTCCGCCATAAATAGTTCTACTTGAAACTATATGGTCTCCCGCTTTGCAGAGTTGTAAAATTGCTGGGGTTATGGCACCCATTCCGCTTGCGGCAACGTTTGCGGTTTCCGTGCCTTCCATTGCCGCTAAAGCTTGGCCCAAATACAAATTGGAAGGGGTGGAGTGGCGCGAATAAAGGTAACACCCATCAGCGTTTCCTTCAAAAGTATCGAACATTGTTTTTGCCGAAAGAAATGTGTATGTCGAGGAATCTGAAATGGAAGGATTTACGCCTCCATATTCGCCAAAGTATTGTAGATCCTGGATTTTGTCTGCAGGTTTGAATGCCATAATCGTGGGTTTTTTTATGTACGACAAAAATGCAAAAATTTAAAGGCTTACCCAATGCAATGAAGCCTTAATTTAGATTTTATAACCTATCTTTAGGTTTCTTCAATCATTAAAAGATAAAATTTGGCAAAAAACAAATTATACTTGGCTGGCGAATTTTTTATATTGTTTGTCATACTTCCAGTAAGTTTGGTATTGCACTATCCGTTAGTTTTGAAAATTGTCTTTACGGTTATTGGGTTTGTATATGTATTGTGGGTGCTTCATTATAAAGAAGGTGTGGAGTATAAAGTTAAGAGCGGTTTGCCGTGGAAAAAGTTTTGGAAAAGATTTTTAATTACCTTCTTTTTTGTGATCCTTTCCACAGTTATTTACATGCTTTTAATGGAACCCAAAAATCTGTTTTACGTGCCGTTGCACCACCCGTTGCTTTTTATGGGCATACTTTTTACTTATACATTGCTTTCGGCATGGCCTCAGGAAATTCTGTACAGAACATTCTTCTTTAAACGGTATAAAACATTGTTTCCCAATCAAAAAGTGTCTGTATTTATAAATGCCGCCCTTTTTTGCATAGCACATTTGTTTTTTAAAAATACATTGGTGCTATTGATAACCTTCATTGGCGGGATTATTTTTGCGCTGACCTATTTAAAATTCCGTTCAACGGCTATGGTAACTATTGAGCACGCAATATATGGTAACTGGCTCTATACGGTTGGGCTTGGGTATATGCTGGATTTTCCTGGGTTTGATGGCCCGTAATTCAATATTCAATATTCAATGTTCATTTAGTAATAGCGTGTTTCAGTCTTTTAAATTTTCCCTAAACTCATACAGCAGCTAAACTTTTAAACTTCTAAACTTTTAAACTAATAAGCAGTATTGTACCTTTGCCACTTCATTTAAAAAATATAAGAAAATGTCAAAATATGATGTAGCAATAATTGGCTCGGGCCCTGGTGGCTATGTGGCGGCAATCCGTTGCGCACAATTGGGAATGAAAACCGCAATCATTGAAAAATACAACGTTTTAGGTGGAACCTGCCTCAACGTGGGCTGTATTCCCAGCAAGGCGTTGTTGGATTCCTCGCATCATTATGAAGATGCCATGAAACATTTTGAGGAACACGGCATCGAAATTCCGGGTGAAATAAAGCTGAATTTCAAAAAAATGATTGAACGCAAAACTTCGGTTGTGGATCAAACCACCAAAGGAATTGCGTTTTTGATGGACAAAAACAAAATTGACGTTTTCACGGGAATGGGTGCTTTTAAAGATGCAACACATATTGAAATAACCAATGGTAAGAAAACCGAAACCATTGAAGCTAAAAACACAATAATTGCTACTGGAAGCAAGCCTTCAACGCTTCCATTTATAAAATTAGATAAAGATCGAATCATCACTTCCACCGAAGCTTTAAGTTTAAAAGAAATTCCCAAACACCTCGTGGTTATTGGCGGTGGCGTGATTGGTTTGGAATTGGGACAAGTGTATCATCGTTTGGGTTCCGAAGTTTCCGTAGTGGAATATATGGACCGGATTATTCCAACAATGGATTCTTCCCAAAGCAAAGAACTGCTTAAGGTGATGAAGAAACAAGGTGTGAAATTTTACCTTTCGCATAAAGTTTCCGCAGTTTCCAAAAAAGGAAAGGAAGTAACGGTAACCGCAACCGATAAAAATGATAAAGAAGTTACTTTCAAAGGAGATTATTGCTTGGTTTCAGTAGGAAGAAAACCGTATACCGAAGGTCTGAAAGCTGAAAATGCAGGTGTAAAAATCACCGAACGCGGCATGATTGACGTTAACGATCACCTTCAAACAAATATTAAAAACATTTACGCAATTGGCGATGTTGTTCGCGGTGCTATGCTTGCGCACAAAGCTTCGGAAGAAGGCGTTTTGGTTGCTGAAATAATTGCTGGTCAGAAGCCACATATCGATTATAATTTAATACCCGGAGTGGTTTATACGTGGCCGGAAGTTGCTTCCGTTGGAAAAACAGAGGAGCAATTGAAAGAGGCAAAAGTAGAATATAAAATCGGCCAGTTCCCGATGCGTGCTTTGGGAAGAAGCCGTGCCAGTGGCGATACTGACGGATTTGTAAAAATTCTTTCCGACAAAAAAACCGATGAAGTTTTAGGCGTACATATGGTTGGCGCCCGTGTTGCCGATTTAATTGCGGAAGCAGTAGTAGCAATGGAATACAGAGCTAGTGCCGAGGATATTGCCCGTATGAGCCACGCACATCCAACCTATGCAGAAGCAGTGAAGGAAGCTGCCCTTGCCGCAACTGATGATAGGGCGGTTCACGTTTAAAAATACGAAGCATAAAAAAAAGGATTGATAATTTTCAACCCTTTTTTTTATGCTTCGTATTTACTTAATTACGTTCACTTTCCAACTTCTATTTGCTGGATTAATATCGGTATTTCTGATATTAGCAACTCTAATGTTTACAGTATTCGCAGCACTCACAAAGCAGTTCCACGAAACTCCTGCTTCAATAGCTCCACTTGGTGAGCAATAGCAATTATCTCCAATAGTCGCCCCAGTTACAGTTACTGTTAAATCTGCAGAGCTATTGATTAATATATTGGGAAAGTCCAATGAGGCAGTGACATTAAAACCTTTTATAACTGTTTGGCGAACCGCTGTAGTTGGCGTAAAATATAAATTGGTTCCATCATATTCCATCGCTCCTGCTTCTGCAGTGGTTAAGTTGGTTCCACTAGTAAATTTTAAAGGGGCGGAACCTGCCGCCGCAGTTCCTTCTTTTATGTGCAAATTTGCAGTCGGATTAGGGACGTTAATTCCCATATTTCCAGTGCTTCTTACCGTAAGTCGCTCTTGGAAACTTGTAGAACCCGCCGGAGTGGTGCTGATAATAAATTTTGATGGTGCACTGCCCGGAGTCGCAACTCCATCCATATAAAATCGGAAACCTCCAGTCTCCACTATGCCACGCCCATCGTGTGTTTTTACGATAAGTGCACCAATTTCACCATTTGCAGCAAGTGCAGTTGGGTTTTCCAAAGTGCCCCCGGTATTGTAAAGAATAAAATTTGGAGGATTTGTATTGGCGCTTGTAATTTGCATATCGTTGTCGCCAGGCCCTTTAAATTCAAATCTTTCTATAGGATCACTAGTTCCAAAACCAATGCGTCCATCATCGGTAATAACTACATCTGTGCCGGTTAATTTGGCGCGCGTGGCAAAAATTAAATTATCGCCACCAGAGTTTGTTCCGGCAGTCCATTCCTCGGCACCAATGGAAACCCATTTATTGTTGGGGGCATCCCAATAATAGAACCCTTTGTTTTTCACTCCCACTGGGGTTGTGAGAAAAATCATCATTCCATTTTGGGCCGTTCCAGGATTCTCTGATGGGAACACATCAATTCTGGGTATTAAAATACCATCCGTATTTGTCGGAGCCGCGGAACTCGATGAATTAATGTCCAATATGCTTTTTGGGGAAGTTGTATTGATTCCAACCTGTGAGATTGCTGGTAGGCAGAACAACACTAATAATGCACTGAGTGCAAGTGTAATTATTTTCATAGTAGGTGATAATTTGGGACTATCATGCACAATGATATAGTAAATAAAATTGATATATGATTATTTACAAAAAAATGTATTGTTCTTAGATGAAATGGAATGTTATTCAGTTTAAGCGCACAATTATTGGGCTTTAAAAAGTTATTTATAAGCAAAATGAAAGTTCTCATATCTTTTGTTGCTTACGCATTTTTGTAAGTTTCTTTCAACTTGCCATCATTCCCATTAAATCTCCAAACATGATTTTTTGTTTTTGTTTTGCTGTAAATTCAGTACTTTGTGGTGCTATTCAACAACCTTTAATTATGCGAAAATTCGTTTTTCTTTCAATTGCTTCCCTTATTTTTGCGCCTTCAATAAACGCGCAGAAAACTTCAACAGCTATTATGAAAATTACTCCCCCGAAAGCCGAAAAAATTGCTAAAAAGCTTGAAAAGCACGGCGATGTTCGCACAGATAATTATTACTGGCTCAACAATCCCGAAAACGAAAAAGTAATTGATTATTTAAAGGACGAGAACAAATATTACGATGAAATGACTGCACACACCAAAAAGTTCAAGGAGGATCTTTTTGAGGAAATGAAGGCGCGCATAAAGGAAGACGACCAATCGGTTCCCTACAAATTGAACGGGTATTACTACATAACCCGCTACGAAACCGGGAAGGATTACCCAATCTACACTCGCAAAAAAGCTTCGCTGGATGCTTCCGAAGAAATCCTTTTTGACGTGAATGAAATGGCAAAGGATCATTCCTATTACAACCTTTCGGGGCTGAATGTTTCTGAGGACAACAAATTGGTTTCTTTCGGTGTGGACACTTTAAGCCGAAGAAAATATGACATCTTTATAAAAAACCTTGAAACTGGTGAAATATATGCGGAACGGATTCCACTCACTACGGGAAGCGCAACCTGGGGCAGTGATAACAAAACGCTTTTCTATACCCGAAAGGATGATAAAACCCTTCGCGCTGATAGAATTTATCGCCACACCTTAGGCACGGATCCAATTACGGATATACTTATTTTCACTGAAAAAGACGATACTTTTGGCACTTATGTTTACAAAACGAAGTCTAAGAAATATATTGTAATTGGTTCATACAGTACGCTTACTTCAGAATACCGAGTTTTAAATGCTGATGCCCCAACCGGCGAATTCAAAATATTTCAGCCGCGCGAAAGAGGGTTGGAGTACAGTATTTCGCATTACGGAAACAATTGGTACGTGTTGACCAACAAGGACAAAGCGCTCAATTTTAAACTGATGAAAACTTCGGTAGAAAAGACTTCCAAGGAAAATTGGGAAGATATGATTCCCCACAGAGCGGATGTTTTGTTGGAAGATATTGACATTTTTAAGGATTATTTGGTTGTAAGCGAACGAAATAATGGACTTACACAAATTCGTATAAAAAAGTGGAAAGACGATAATGATTATTATTTGCCTTTTGATAACGAAACCTATACTGCTTCAGCTACCCAAAACCCGGAGTTTGACACAAAGATTTTTCGCTACGGATACAATTCATTAAACACTCCTGCTTCGGTTATTGATTTCAATATGGAAACCAAAGAGAAAACTGTTTTAAAAGAAACCGAAGTCTTGGGCGGAAAATTTGATAAAAACAATTACAATACCGAGCGTTTGTGGGCAACGGCAAAAGATGGAACAAAAATTCCTATGTCTGTAATTTACCGAAAAGGAATTAAAAAAGATGGCAAAAATCCAACTTTAATTTATGGTTATGGTTCCTATGGTTCAACCATTGACCCGTATTTTTCAACTGTGCGATTAAGCCTTTTAGATCGAGGTTTTATTTTCGCAATCGCCCACGTTCGCGGGGGAGAATATATGGGTCGGCAATGGTACGAGGATGGAAAACTGCTTAAAAAGAAGAATACTTTTACAGATTTCATCGACGCCTCAAAATATTTGATTGAACAGGGCTATACTTCCGAAGCACATCTTTACGCTTCGGGCGGTTCCGCTGGTGGACTTTTAATGGGCGCCATCACAAATATGGCTCCTGAATTATACAACGGAGTAATTGCTTCAGTACCCTTTGTTGACGTTGTAACCACAATGCTGGACGATTCCATTCCTTTAACAACAGGAGAATATGACGAATGGGGAAACCCTAACGAAGTAGAATACTATAATTATATGAAAAGTTATTCACCGTATGATAATGTAGAGTCGAAAGCATACCCAAATATGCTTGTAACCACGGGATTGCACGACAGTCAAGTGCAATATTGGGAACCAGCGAAATGGGTTGCAAAACTTAGAGATTTAAAAACCGACAATAATATGATTTTACTCCAAACCAATATGGACGCAGGCCATGGCGGGGCTTCCGGACGTTTTGAAGCATTGAAGGAAGTTGCAATGGATTATGCTTTTTTATTGGATTTGGAAGGAATTAAGGAGTAATTAAAATAATTCCTTACCTTTGTGCGGTTAAAACCTGCCCGTCCGATTTCCTTTATAGGAAGGTAGGTGGGTTTCAGTTTCAAACTGAAGGTATTTTAAAATGAACTCCCTCTTTATGAAAGAAGAAATAAAAGCCCACAATAACGTGTTGGAACTTATAGGCAACACACCGTTGATTAAGCTTAACAAGATTGCCCAAAAAATGAAGGGTAATTATTTCGCAAAAGTTGAAGCGTTCAATCCCGGGCACTCTACCAAAGACCGCATTGCACTTTACATTATTGAAGAAGCTGAAAGAACTGGAATCCTAAAACCAGGCGATACCATTATTGAAACCACAAGTGGAAACACCGGTTTCAGTATAGCTATGGTTAGCATTATCAAAGGTTACGAATGTATTCTGGCTGTAAGCTCGAAATCATCGGCAGACAAAATTGATATGCTGAAAACAATGGGCGCCAAAGTTTATGTTTGTCCTGCCCACGTAAGTGCAGATGATCCACGATCGTATTACGAAGTGGCTAAAAAACTTCACAGCGAAATAAAAGGTTCGGTTTACATCAATCAATATTTTAACGAGCTGAACATTGATGCACACTACCTAACCACAGGTCCTGAAATTTGGGAACAAACTGCGGGAAAAATTACACATTTAGTAGCATGCAGCGGAACTGGAGGCACTATCTCCGGCACAGCGCGCTTCTTAAAAGAAAAAAATCCAAATATTAGGGTAATAGGAATTGATGCTTACGGCTCCGTTCTTCAAAAATATCACCAAACCAAAGAGTTTGACGCTAATGAAATCTATCCATACCGAATTGAAGGTTTGGGTAAAAATTTAATTCCGACAGCTACAGATTTCGATATTATCGATAAATTTATAAAAGTTACTGATGAAAGTAGCGCACATACCGCACGCGAACTTGCAAAAACAGAAGGTCTATTAGTGGGTTACACAAGCGGCGCGGCAATGCAAGGTTTAAAACAATTGGAAACAGAAGGCGAATTTGACGAAAATAGTAACATTGTTGTTATTTTCCCAGACCACGGTTCACGCTATATGAGCAAGATTTACAATGACGAATGGATGAGCCAGCAAGGTTTTTTTGATTCCGAATCTGCCGAAATACATAAGATTGAATACATAAAATAATTTTAGACTTACTATTGTCGATATATGATATATGGAACCGATTGAGCGTTTTTCAATCGGTTTTTTTGTTAATATAGGATCGCGATAAATCAGGCGCCTATGAAACCTAAAATCTCACGTCTAAAATCTAAAATCTAATAATAATTTAATTAATTTTGTCCCACATTTTTAACAAAAGTTTTGATGAAAGATTTATTCGCAAAAATATATAAAGATAAAGGTCCGTTGGGGAAATGGGCTGAACAAGCGGAAGGCTATTTTGTATTTCCAAAACTGGAAGGTCCTATTTCCAACAGAATGAAGTTCAAAGGCAAAGAAGTAATCACTTGGAGTATCAATGATTATTTGGGCCTTGCCAACCATCCCGAAGTTCGGAAAGTTGATGCCGAAGCCGCAGCAAAGTGGGGCTCTGCCTACCCAATGGGCGCTCGAATGATGAGTGGCCACACAGATCTACACGAGCAACTTCAAAGGGAACTCGCAGCATTTGTGAATAAAGAAGCGGCTTATCTTTTGAATTTCGGTTACCAAGGCATGGTTTCAACCATAGATGCCCTCGTTTCAAAGGACGATGTGATTGTTTATGATGTGGATGCACATGCTTGTATAATTGACGGGGTTCGACTTCATTTGGGGCAACGCTTCACCTATAGGCACAACGATATGGAAAGTATCGAAAAAAACCTACAACGCGCCACCAAAGTTGCCGAAAAGACAGGTGGCGGAATACTTCTTATTTCAGAAGGCGTTTTCGGAATGCGTGGCGAGCAGGGGAGATTGAAAGAAATTATTGCACTTAAGAAAAAATACAACTTCCGCTTTTTTGTAGATGATGCCCACGGTTTCGGAACGCTTGGTAAAACAGGTGCCGGAGCAGGCGAGGAGCAAGGGGTTCAAGATGGAATTGACGTATATTTTGCCACTTTCGCAAAATCTATGGCGAGTACAGGTGCGTTTATTGCCGGCGATGAGGAAATAATGAATTACCTAAAATACAACCTGCGTTCACAGATGTTTGCAAAATCATTGCAGATGGTTTTGGTGGAAGGTGCATTGAAGCGTTTGGATATGATCCGAACTATGCCCGAACTGAAAGAAAAGCTTTGGGAAAACGTAAATGCCTTGCAAGGCGGACTCAAAAAGAGAGGTTTTGATATAGGAACAACGCAAAGCTGCGTTACTCCAGTTTATTTGAAAGGAAGCATTCCAGAGGCGATGGCCTTGGTAAAAGATCTTCGCGAAAATCACGGAATATTCTGTTCCATAGTTGTTTATCCTGTTATACCTAAAGGATTGATCCTTTTAAGGATGATACCTACAGCCACTCACGATTTACAAGATATTGAAGAAACGTTGGAAGCTTTTTCAGCAATCCGCGAGCGATTGGAAAACGGAACTTACAAGCGTCTTTCTGCGGCTGTTGCAGCGGCGATGGGAGAATAAAATTCTGCTTAGCACAAATTTTAATAATAAAAAATCCACCCAAAAGGTGGATTTTTTATTAAATATCCCTCCTAAAAGTACTCCGCTCCTTATGTTGAACTGGATTGTAATCCTTCCAAAGCAATTGCACGGCCGTGTTTTCCTTTAACTCAGGATTGGTTTCTACAGTGTGTATTCCCTTTGAATTGAAAAGGTGTTGCATTTCTTCAAAAATAATAGCAGTAACCCCTTTTCCCTGGTATTCGGGATCTATTCCTATTAAATAGAAAGCAGCAGTGTCGTTTTTTTTCTGTGCTTTCAAAATATGGCTCCATCCGAATGGATAGAGTCTTCCGTTTGCCTTTTTTAAAGCTTTTGAAAAGGAAGGCATCACTATTGAAAAAGCGATCAGTTTTCCTGTTTCATCTTTTATACAGCAAATATAATCGGGATGAATAAAGCTGAAATATTTCTTTTTGTAATAGTCAATTTGGTATTGTTGGATAGGAACAAAAGTCTGAAGTGTATTGTAAGTCTTGTTCAGTAAACCGAACATATCATCAACATAGGGTAGAATTTCTTTTTTATTCCTAAAACGGATTACGGATAGCTTATAGCGTTCACGAATAATTTTTGAAAACTTTGCAACTTTTTCAAAAATAGTATTCGGAATTTTGAGTCTGTATTCCACCCAAGTTGCCTGCTTCTCAAAGCCTAATTTTTCAAGGTGTTCTGCGTAGTAAGGGTAGTGATACCAAGTAATCATGGTGTTCATTACGTCAAAACCCATAGTGAGTATTCCCGCCTTTTCCATATTGCTGAAACCTACGGGGCCTTCAGCGTATTCCAGGTTGTGTTCGCGACCTTTTTCATAGGCTTTTTCGAGCAAGGCTCTGGTCACTTCAATATCGTCATCCATATCCAACCAACCGAAACGGATTTTTTTCTTTCCCAGTTCGTTTACTTCCAAATGGTTCAGAATTACCGCAATCCGCCCAACAATTTCATTATTTTTATAAGCTAAATAATACCAAGCATCAGCATTTTTAAATACAGGATTTTTTTCAGTATCCAAAGTTTCCATTTCATCTTTAATCAATGATGGAACCCAGTATTTACTGTCTTTATAAAGTTTGAAGGGGAAAGTGACAAATTTTTTAAGATCACTTTTGGAGGTGGTTTGTTTTACAGTAATCATATTCAAAATGCTATTGTTCGCCGTCGTCTTCAAGATTCAATTCGTCTTGGCGTTCTTGTTTTTTGTCTTTGTCTTTATTTTTATCTTCTTTTAATTTTTCTTCTTTATTTGCCTTGTCTTCCAAAAATTCATCCTTGTTGTGCATATCAAATCGGTATGCCATTCCAGCTCTTGCGTAAAATTTTGAAGGTGTATCCTTAAAACTGTAGGTTAACGAAAGATCCACTTGTAGATTTTCATTGATGAGCGCGGCAGCTCCACCACGAACCAATTGGTCTGAATAGAAATCACTTTTTAAACCTTGGTTTTCAAGAAAAACTGAAAAATAGCGGTTGGTTGCGTGGGTGAGGGTAACAATATAGCCGTATGTGGGAAAATCTGTTGTAACTCGGTCAACAATTATATTGGTCACAAAAACCCACCCACCTATAAAATTGTTTTGTGTAGAAAGCACCAATTTCGGACTTATTTTGGCTTCTGCTTCGGGTGTAAATGGATTGTCAGCAAAATCGAAATTGGCACCCGCATAGATTGAAATTGCAGGAATTAAGTCTTTCCATTGGTTTTTATTGTTCGCCTTCCAACTATACAGATTAGGGCCTTCTAAATCGCGTTTGCGGTATGGATCATAGATCAAATATTTTGCTCCAAGGGTGTTGTTCTTAAAGTTTGATATGCTGTATTCCCTTGCTGATGAAGATCGATTATCAGTAACCTTGTTAGATTGAAATTCACCCATCAAGCTAACTTCCAGCCGTTCTTTCCAAAAACCGTATCGAATGGAATAATCTATAGCCAATCCGTTGGTTTCGGTTTTCAAAAGTTCGTGTTTTTCCTTTCCGTAGCTTATTCCGGATTCAAATTGAAGTACGTTGGTGCCTACCGAAAATGCACCCTGGGACCCACCGGGACGGTTGGTATTTATCATTTCGGTGTATTGTGCCGAAGCATTTGAAAAAGTTATAAAACACAGCAGAAATAAAAAGGGAAGTTTGAGGTTCATAGAATGTCCGGTTTAGTTCAAAGATATAAGAATTTACCATTAATTTAATAGTCAATATTCGTCTTTTTCTACTTCAATCCTTATTTTTGGGCATAATTTGACAATTATGATGACATTCCTAAAAACGATATTAATCGTTCTTCTGGTATATTACGGGCTAAAGTTTCTTATTAAACTCATCAGCCCATATTTAATGCGCTATATTTCGAAAAAAGCCAGTCAACAATTTGAGCAGTTCTTCGGAAATACTCCAGATATGAACACCCAGCGTGAAAAAGAAGGAAGCATAACCATTGATAAAAACCCTCAGAGAAATTCACGAACAAGTAAAAAAGTTGGGGAATATGTGGAGTTTGAGGAAGTAGAATAAAAGACGCTTTGAACCACGACTTTTTGACTCACGACGTATAGACACAATTTTTTAGTCGTGGTTCAAACCGTCGTGGTTCGTGTTTCCCTTCAATCGTGATTCGTGTTTCCAAAAATATTACCTAATTTCCCCGCTTCAAATCCATATCCGAAATTATGCAGCCCAACTATAAAAAATTTCTTCCCCATTTAGTTGTTTTCGTCTTGTTTATCGTTGCCTCACTGGCCTATTTCAATCCCGTTTTGCAGGGCAAGAAAATTTTCCAAAGTGATATTGTACAATATTCCGGGATGGCAAAACAACAAAACGATTTTAGAAAGGCTACTGGCGAAGAAACCTATTGGACCGATGCGGCTTTCGGTGGGATGCCTACTTACCAATTGGGTGCAAAATATCCAAACAATTACATAAAACAACTCGATCTGGCAATTCGTTTTCTACCTCGCCCTGCTGATTATCTCTTCCTTTATTTTATGGGAATGTACATTCTCCTTTTGGTGCTGAAAGTAGATTATAAATTGGCTTTTCTCGGCGCTTTGGCCTTTGGGTTTTCAACCTATTTGATAATTATTTTAGGCGTTGGCCACAACGCAAAAGCGCACGCTATTGCATATATGCCCTTTGTTTTAAGCGGAATATTTCTCACTTTCCGTGGAAAATATCTGTGGGGATTTTTATTGTTGACGGTCTCCATGGCGTTGGAATTGGTGGCAAACCACTTCCAAATGACGTATTATTTAATGCTTTTGGTTGTAATAATCGGCATCGTCTATTTAATCGATGCTTTTAAAAAGAAATTGTTGCCACATTATTTCAAGGCAGTGGGAATAATGGCTGCGGGCGTTTTGATTGCAGTGGGTTTAAACGCAACAAATATTCTTGCGACCAAAGAATACGCTGATACTTCAACGCGTGGAAAAACTGAATTGACCATCAATGCAGACGGTACGCCGAAAGACACCAAAACAGGACTGGATTTTGACTATATAACCGAATACAGCTACGGAAGGCTGGAAAGTTTCAATCTGTTCATTCCCCGTTTTATGGGCGGAAGTTCTACTGAAGCATTCCCGAAAGATTCAAAAACCGTTGAAAGCATGATGCGGATGGGCGCTTCTTCACAGGAAGCAAACCAAGTTTTAAACCAAATTCCGATGTATTGGGGCGACCAAAGTTTTGTGGGAGCACCAGCTTATATTGGTGCTATTATAATTTTTCTGACGGTTTTGGCACTGTTTTTAATTCGCGGAAGATTGAAATGGTGGGCGGTTACCGCCTTCATTTTGACGCTTCTTTTATCGTGGGGAAAAAACTTCAGCGGACTTACGGAGTTTTTTATTGATAATGTTCCATTTTACAATAAATTCCGGGCAGTTTCCTCTATACAGGTTATTATTGAATTGATTCTTCCAATACTGGCAATTGTTGGTCTACATCAGTTTTTCAATAAGTTTGAAAGGGAAGAGGAAAAGAAAAAAGCTTTGCTTTGGTCCACAGGAATTGTCGGTGGGATTACTTTAATATTTATTCTTTTTAAGTCAACATTATTTGATTTTGCGAGTCCGTACGACAGCTATTTTAGGGATGAAATGGGCCTTCCGTTTTTAGAGGCTATTCGCGAGGACAGAATGTCGCTTTTCACTTCCGATGCTTTACGTTCCTTGATTTTTGTGGTTTTAACAGCTGCCGTACTTTGGTTTTTCATGAAAGGATCACTTAAAAAAGGATTTGCAATCGCTGCACTTTCGGTCTTAGTCTTGGTCGATTTGGTGGGCGTTGACAGAAGATATGTTAACGAAGATGCATTTGTACAAGCAAAATTAGTCAATGAACCTTTTCAAAAAAATGGCGCGGATGAACAAATTTTAAAGGACGAAGGCCATTACCGTGTTTATGATGCCACTACCAACGCTTTCAATAGCGGGCGCGCCAGTTATTATCACAATGCGCTAGGTGGCTATCACGCTGCAAAGCCTGGACGGATGCAGGATTTGTTTGAGTTTTATATCAGCAAAGGAAACATCGGAATTCTAAATATGATGAACGTGCGCTACATCATTACACAAAACAAAAACGGTGGACCCGTGGCACAACGAAATCCGTATGCCAACGGCGATGCTTGGTTTGTTGAAAACGTAATTCCCGCGGAAAATGCAAATGAAGAAATTAAGCTTTTGGACAGTTTGGATTCCAAAAAAACAGCAATTATCAATAAGGAATTCCTTTCAAAAATCCCGAACCAAAAAATTGAAAGAGACAGCACTGCAACTATCGAACTATTCAGCTACCAACCAAATAAATTGGTTTACGAAGCTTCCACAAAATCGCCTCAATTGGCAATCTTTTCGGAAGTGTATTACCCAAAGGGTTGGAACGCATACATCAACGGAAAACCTGCGGAGTACTTTCGGGCTGATTATACTTTGAGAGCCATGGTAATTCCCACAGGAAACAATAAAATAGAATTCAAATTTGAACCTAAGGTCATTCAAACGGGAAGCACCATTTCTTTAGTTAGTACTATTATTTTTCTTTTGATTTTATTAACCGGATTGTATTTTGCTTTTCGGAAAAAAGAAGAGAAAGAATAAATGAAACGAGCCCTAATCATCACATACTATTGGCCTCCAGCGGGTGGGCCGGGCGTGCAGCGATGGTTGAAGTTTGTAAAGTATTTTGGGGAATTTGGTGTGGAACCGATTGTTTACGTTCCCGAAAACCCAAATTACCCATTGATTGACGAAAATCTTTCGTCGGAAATTCCTTCGGATATTGAAATAATAAAACAGCCAATCAACGAACCGTACCGTTTCGCGAAGCTTTTTTCAAAAAAGAAAACCAAACAGATAAGTAGCGGAATTATTTCCAAAAAGGAAATTTCCGCAATGGAAAAGCTATTGCTTTACGTTCGCGGCAATTTTTTTATTCCCGATGCGCGTATTGGCTGGGTAAAACCTTCGGTTGCATTTCTTTCAAAGTATATTGCTGAAAATCCTGTTGATGCTGTAATAACAACGGGGCCGCCGCATAGCCTTCACTTAATTGGAATGCAGCTTCAAAAAGAATTGAACGTAAAATGGATTGCAGATTTTCGCGATCCGTGGACTACAATTCATTACCACAAATCACTTAGGTTAAATAATGCTTCGGCGCGAAAACACAAGGAATTGGAGGCTTTGGTTTTAAAGTCGGCAGATATAATTACCGTAACCAGCCCAACGACAAAGAAAGAGTTTGAAATGATTACAGAAACCCCAATTGAGGTTATTACCAACGGTTTTGACATTTCCAAAGAAATCAACTTTGAACTGGATTCCAACTTTTCAATTTCACACATTGGTTCACTTTTAAGCGAACGTAATCCTGAAATTTTGTGGAAGATACTTGCTGAAATTTGCAGAGAAAATTCTTCCTTCAAAAATAATTTGCGACTTAAATTTGCAGGAGCCGTGAGCGTTGAAGTGAAAAAAAGTCTTGAAAATTTTCAGCTTATTGAAAATTGTAATTTTTTAGGCTATGTTTCCCATTCCGAAGCTTTAAAACTGCAGTATCAAAGTAAAGTATTGCTTTTGGTGGAAATAAACAGTCCGGAAACCCGAGCCATCATTCCGGGTAAGCTTTATGAATATATGGCTGCCAAACGCCCTATAATCGCTTTGGGGCCAAAGGAAAGCGATATTGAAGGAATTATTGCTGAAACGAAATCTGGCAAATTCTTCGGCTATTGGGATAATGATGAATTAAAGGCTGAAATTCTTCAATTATATAAACAATTCAAGACAGGGGATTTAACAATCGCTTCCGAAGGAACTGAAAAATACAGTAGGAGGGAACTGACAAAGGAGATGGCCTCGCTCATAGTTCTGGCTGCTGAAAGTAAAATTCAAAAAATCATTCCTAAATAAACACTCAAATATCCTTTTCATTTGGTTCTCTGACCTTTTTTGATTACCACTTCAGTATATTGTTCATTGTTCGGACTTTCACGAAATTTAGAATATTACAAATAACATATAATATTTATTATCAAAAGAGAATTTAACCATTTTAGAAACAGAATTTACTTTTGATTTTTGAAAGTTAGCGTTTAGTGAGTACTTATTTTATTTTGTATCCTTATAACTAGGGTAGATGTCCTCAAACTCAACAATTTCTCCTTGATCATTTTTTCCTTGCAATTCGTATTTAGAAACTACTTTGGTTCCAAGTGGCGCATAATAATAGACAATCCACGCATCCGATTCTCTTAATCCAATACACCCATTGGAAGATGCCTTTCCTAAAGTTTCCAAATTTGTGGTAGGGTGAATAAGTTGACCAACACTTCGGCCATCTATTGAAGGTTCCAACCAAGGAATGGCAGGTAATGTGGTTCTTTTTCCATCATCTCGATTTGTCATTTCGTATTTTCGGTTATCAACAGGATTGGCCAACACGGGTTCCTTATTAACTCGAATTATTTCTCCTATGCCCGTTTTAGTCCGCATATCCACTTCTCCTTTGGCCATAGCCATATACTTTTTGCCCACTTTTCCAACTCTCACGGGAAACTTATATATTTCTTTCTCGTCTTGAATAATTCGAAGTCTAAATTCCGGAATGTTGATTTCTAAATAAGTATTACATAACTGTTTTTTAAGTTTTTCAGTTTGTATAGAATCTGGAATAGCCAAAACCTGATCCTTTTTCAACGCTATTAAGGAGTGGGAATCTTCATTAAAAATCCCTTTTTCCATTAGGTAATAATAATCTGTATGGGCCAAAGTATCCAGAATCCAAAGATTGTTATGAACAATAATATACTCATCAATAGCATAATTGTAGTTTTCGTTATGATCTGCAACAATGCTGTCCATCCATTTAAAATAGGAATGGATAGCAACATCTTTATTGACGGTTACTTCAATTGGTATTTCGGGAACCATATTATCGTGGGTTGATTTGTCTATATCACTATTGCTTTTACTGGTGTTAAGGCAACTTACGAGTGTTAAAGAGAAAATAAGTAATAGGATATTTTTCATTTGTTTGAAGTAATTTGTTTCAAAAGTTTAACTGAAAATGAGTTTTTTAAAGTAGTATTTAAGAACTAAACTTAAGATATTAATTGTTACAATGATATGACTTAAATCAGTTCAAGTGTTTATTATTTAACATACCTTTGAAGGGTATTACATTGTCTGTTTCAAAACAAATATATCGGTACATAACCCAAATAAATCAAGAATCAGAATAAAGGATTATTCAAAAAATTATAATGACCTCTCAAAATTTATTCAGAATAATAAAGAATTATTTTTGACTGATCTGTGTTAGTCCATTTCCCTTTATTATTGATTAGATTTGAATGATAAACATTTATTATAAACTAACTTAAAAACAATTAGATATGAAAACGAAAATCTTTACTATGGTACTTTCAATTTTTATTGCAGGAACCTTATTAACAAGTTGTGGTGAGAATACTAAGGAATCAAAAGAAGTCCAGGTAGACATGTCAGAAACAAGTCAAAATGCTGAAGAACTAAGAGCAGAAATGAATAAAGATTGGGAGGATTTTAAAGCTAGCTCAGACGAAATCATTGAAAGCAGAGAAAAAGAGATTAAGGATTTACGTGGAAGAATTGCCGAAGCTGACAAAGCCAAGCGAGAAACACTCAATCGAGAGCTGGATGATTTAGAACAAAGGAATAAATCCTTAAAAGAAAGAATCGCTAAAAGAAGTGAAAATGTTAAGAATGATTTGCGTGAAATTAATGAGAAATCAATAGAAGATCATAAAGCAGCTGAACGCCAAATCAAAGAAGATATGGATAACCTGGGAAAAGCCATAAGCGATTTCTTTAAAAAAGATTAATGACTAATATATTAAAATAAGCATTAAACAGCATGAAGCCATCAATAAACATTGATGGCTTTCATTTTAATTGGAGTATTGTTTTTCGTGAGGTGTTTTTAAGTAATGAGAAATCTATGTTATTGACACTTGGGTTTATTGATTTTAAACTTTAAACCGGAAAAAATTTATTTAAGTTTTCTAGAATTCTTTGATTCTTTTTATATTGTGAGTGAATTGTAGTTAATGTGGGTCATCTATAAAACTTGATATGA
>DAIMFZ010000016.1:9954-20772 GCA_036724225.1 Aequorivita sp. | reverse complement strand
CTTCTGCAATTTCTTTTTGGGATTGGTCGTGGTAATAAATTACCGAACGGTATTGCGTTCCGGCATCACCGCCTTGACGGTTGAGGGAAGTTGGGTCGTGGCTGGTCATGAAAATGACCAATAAATCTTCGTAAGAAATTACATTTGGATCAAATGTTACTTGTACTACTTCGGCATGGCCTGTTAATCCGGAGCACACTTCTCGGTAGGTTGGCATTCCGGGAGCGGTGCCGCCGGTATAACCTGACACTACTTTTTCTACGCCTTTAACTTCGTTGAACACGGCTTCAGTACACCAAAAGCATCCACCGCCTACTGTCATTAATTCCATTTTTTTGTTTTCCATGTTATAACACTGTTTACGGGAAATTCTGTCGTTAAAGGTACTTACAAATTACAGTTTTTTTACAACAACATTCAATATGGGCCTATTCAATGGAATGCATTTGATAAATTGTATTTGTGCTTTTAAATTTGAAACCTATTGATTTATGCTCCAATGATATTTAAGCCCCAATTAGAAATTTATAATAATAAACACTTAAGATTGCTATATTGAATAATTTAGAAAATAAGCCGTATTTTCGGTCAAAGAAATACAAAATTATCTATTATAAGGGTTATGAAAAAAATGGTGTTTTGCTTTATTTATAGCTTCCTATCAATTGGAATTAATGCGCAAAGCCTTATGGGAGCTTGGGAAAGTTATCAAACGTCAGAGACAGGTGAAAATTTGAGAAGCGTACTTATTGTTTCAGATGCCTATCAGGTGCTAACAACTTTTAATTCCGATTCTGGCGCATTCATATCTTCCAATGGCGGAAGCTGGAAATTGGAAGGCAATACCATGACCGAAAAGGTTGAGTTCAATTCAAACAAGCCTGAGATGGTGGGCTCAGAAATAAGTTTTACGATTGCCCTAAACGATTCTATTTTTAAAATTGTAGGCAGTGATATAAAAATGAAAAGGATTGACGGTGGTGGTTCAGGTGAATTACAGGGCATTTGGTTAATGTCAGGCAGAACCATTGATGGATTAACTCAATTGATAAATACCGACGGTCCAAGAAAAACTATGAAAATACTCTCTGCCACCCGTTTTCAATGGATTGAGTATAACACAGAAACGAAACAATTTATGGCTACTGGAGGTGGTACCTACACAACTATAAATGGAATTTATACTGAAATGATTGAATTTTTCTCTCGGGATATTACTAAAGTTGGTCTTCAACTTAAATTTGATTACAAATTAACAGGTGGCAATTGGCATCATTCCGGATTTTCAACCAAGGGAGATCCAATTGATGAGGTATGGATTAAAAGGAATTGATTTTTCAGCCTAATACAAAATTTTCAATGCGAGGTAAGACTTCGACATAAATATAAAAACTCCGATGAGCATACTCAAAGACCTACCAGAACTACTAAAGGCTGGGATTATTACTCAAGAAAACGCAGTTGCTATAGAGGCGTATTACAAAAGTAAAAGCGGCTCGTCTTCCAACAGACTTTTTGTAGCTTTTGGTATTTTGGGATCAATCTTGGTTGGA
Organism: Aequorivita sp.; assembly: GCA_036724225.1. Lineage (GTDB taxonomy): Bacteria > Bacteroidota > Bacteroidia > Flavobacteriales > Flavobacteriaceae > Aequorivita. The sequence goes on along the minus strand of DAIMFZ010000016.1, from coordinate 19,219 downwards.
TTGGGAATAATATTGATAATAGCCCACAACTGGGATGAGCTCAGCAGGTTTACAAAAACATTTTTTGCTTTTATACCTTTAGTGGCGGCACAAGGAATCTGTGCCTTTGTACTATTAAAAAAAGCGACAAATACGGTATGGGTTGAAAGTGCTACCACATTTCTTTTCTTTGCGGTGGGTGCCTGTATTTCGCTTATTTCACAGATTTACCATATTCCAGGAAATTTAAGTTCGTTCCTTATTATCTGGATGTTGCTTTGTCTGCCTTTAATTTATGTGATGAAGTCGTCCATGGCGGCTCTACTTTATTTAGTAGGAATTACGTATTACGCTGCGGAAACCAGTTATTTTTTGTATCCCGTAGACCAGTCTTATTTGTATTGGGTTTTATTGATTGCACTTTTCCCACAGTATTATTTACTGTTCCGCAAGAGTCCGCAGAGCAATTTTTTACTTGTTGAAAATTGGTTAATTCCCATATCGATAACTATTGTACTGGGAACCTTGGCAACTGGAACTGGCGAATTAATGTTTATCACTTATTTTAGTCTTTTTGGGCTGTACTATACTATTGGAAACAATGCTTATTTTAAGGATAAGGATTTAAGAAACAACGCTTTTAAAGTCATCGGGGCACTGGGAATCATTATAATTTTGTTCGTGGGTAGTTTTGAGGGATTTTGGGAAGAAATAAGAAATGAACATTACTATTTTGGGGAATTAATCACTGCGATAGAATTTTGGGCTGCTTTAATACTATCACTCATTGCAATAGTGTATCTCTATGAACAGCAAAAGAACAAGCCGATGAGGGAACTGCCTATACTATCCCCTATTTTTCTTCTTTTTATACTGATTTATATTATTGGCTTGTATTCAAGTATAGCGGTAGTTCTTATTAACCTAATTATTTTGACCATAAGCATACTAACCATTATGGACGGAGCAAAACGAGAGCATCTTGGAGTATTGAATTTTGGGCTGTCTATAATTACAATTTGGATTGTAATCCGCTTTCTAAACAGCGATTTAAGTTTTGTAATCCGTGGGATTTTATTAATGGCCATTGGTATCGGTTTCTTTACTGCCAATTATTGGATGCTAAAAAAAAGAAGGAGAAATGAATAGCAAGAAAATATTATTAACGGCGTTTATCCTGATGGCAATTATACAATTGGCCATCCCAGGAAAGATGATTTGGGACAGGGAAAAAATACTGGAAACTGGAAAGGTATTCAAGTTTGAAACTGCTCCCTTTGACCCAAGTGATCCTTTTCGCGGAAAATTTATTGTACTGCGATTCAAAGAAAACAGCATAGCAATGGAAACTGATGAAAATTTTCTTTCGGGAGAAGAAATCTATGTAATTCTTAAAAAAAACCAGGCTGGATTCGCAACTATAGATTTTGTAACTAAAGAAAAACCAGCTGAAAGTATAGATTATGTTATAGCTAAAATAGATTTCGTATCGGGCAGTCGCAACAAAACAATAAATATAGCTTATCCCTTTGACAGATTTTATATGGAAGAGTCAAAAGCATACGATGCCGAAAAGGAATATATAAAATCACAGAGAGATACTAGTAAAACCACCTATGCATTGGTTAGAATTAAAGATGGGGAGGCCGTATTAAAAGATGTTTTTATCGATGAAATATCTATCAGGGAAATAGTGAATAAAATTCAATAACCATCAAATTTTTAATGAAAAAAGTTAAACAATTTGGTCCTGGATTCTCCATCCAGCATTGCGCTATTCAGGGTATAATTTATCAACATGCAGCATATAGATGGATATGGAATTCAGTTCTTCATCTGTTATCTTTTTTAAGAAACCATCAATATTCTTTTGCATAATGGCCACTTGGCTTGCCGTAGTGTCCACAATGGGATGTGCATTTCCCTTTAAAAACGCAACGATATCTCCATTTTTTTCTTTGTAAACAGCCATGATTTCCTTGACGGAAGGACCTTTTTTAACCCGTTTTACATCGTGGCAGGTGATACACGTTTTCTCTGAAAACAATCTATTTCCAAGAAAAATTTGGGAGTCAAAGCTCAATTCCGCACGTTTGGGCTCAGCAGTATCAAGGGCTTCATTAGATTTCATTTCACTTTTACAACTGCACCCCAAGAGAATTATAATAAAGAATAAAAATAACCGCATAATTTTTGGATATATATAAGAACACGCCTAAATATAGTGAAAATAGATATACGATGTAAATCCTTACCTTAAAGCCACTTCTTCCTCTTAAAATACCAAACCATTCCCAAGATTACCAAAACCATTACACCCAACAGGTAGTAATAGCTGTATTTATAGTGAAGTTCGGGCATATTGTCAAAATTCATCCCATAAATTCCCGCAAGAAAGGTTAATGGAATAAAAATGGAAGCCATAATAGTTAGCACTTTCATCACTTCGTTCATTTTGTTGCTAATGGTAGTCATATACATATCCATAAGGCCCCAAATCATATCGCGGTATATTTCCACGCTTTCGTTCACTTGAATAATGTGGTCGTAGAGATCGCGGATGTACTTGTTGGTGCGCTCTTCAATGAGTGGGATTTCAATTTTTTCCAAACGGTTTATTACTTCCCTTAACGGAAGAACTGCTTTTCTGATTTTTAGTATTTCTTTTTTTAATTCTTGGATCTCCTGAGTAATATTGGGATCTTCCTTATCGTCAAAAAGTTTGTCCTCAAGCATTTCCACTTTATTGCTCAAAAATTCAACCACCGTAAAATAATTGTCCACCACGGCATCCAGGATGGCAAACATTAAGTAGTCTGAACCCGCCCCGCGAATACGACCTTTGCCGTGCTCCAATCGTTCCCGAAGGTCGTCAAAAACATCTCCTTCAGATTCTTGGAAAGTCACCAAATAATCCTTCCCCATCACCATGCTCACGTGTTCGTTGGTGAGTTGTTCATTGTCATCATAATGCAACATTTTGAAAACGATGAACAGATAGTCCTCGTACTCATCAATCTTCGGGCGTTGGTTGGTGCTAACGATGTCCTCCTGAATTAAGGGATGGAGCTCAAAGTGATTCCCCAATGTTATAATATCATCGGTATTGCTCAGTCCGTTTACGTTTATCCAAGTAATATGTGTAGAATCTTCATAGGTGAAAGCATCCTCGATATTGTGTGTTTCAAAGCGTTCGTAATGTTCTTTGGAATAATCAATTATATCTAGCTGCGTTTTGGTAATTGATTTTTTTCCAATGTACTTCACTGTCCCTGGAGAAAGGTTTCTCGCTCTTTTGGGTTCTATTTTTGGTGTTAGTTGCTTTCTTCTTCTTTTGGCAGCCATAGAGTGTTGATTATTTTTTAAAGGTAGGAAAAATGAATTTACGAATTTTAATGGTTTTGCCACGAATTCACGAATAAATATGTAAATGATTTTATGGATGCTAAATTAATTTTTCAGATGTAGGCTTGTTGAGGTATTACATCAAAAAGAATTAGTTGTGGTTTTGCCACGGATTCACGAATAATTTTATAAAAATATTCGTGAATTCGTGGCTATTTTTTTTCCAAATTGTTCAAAAACTTGTGAATATTAATATAATTGCCCTTTAAAAAATTTATTCAAAATAAGTACTTTAACCGAACCTATAAACCTGAAACAAAAACCAATATTATGCACTTAAGCACCATTGATTGGATAGTTATCATTTCTTTTTTTATTATTTTTCTAATAATCGGTTTGCTTGTTGCAAAAAAGTCTGGGAAAGACTCAAGCTCCTTTTTCCTCTCTGATAGAAATATGCCCTGGTGGTTGCTTGGCGTAAGTATGGTTGCTACGACCTTTGCGGCAGATACACCCAATTTTGTTGCTGGACTTATACGGGAGGACGGAGTGTTTGGCAACTGGATTTGGTGGAGTTTTCTGTTCACGGGAATGCTGACAGTATTCTTTTATGCGAAACTGTGGCGAAGAAGCGGAATTACAACAGATTTGGAATTTTATGAATTGCGCTACAGCGGTAAGAGTGCAGCTTTTTTAAGGGGTTTCCGCGCTATTTACCTCGGTATTTTCTTTAACATCGTGATAATGGCGAATGTTTGCTTGGCCGCCATAAAGATTGGCCACGTAATGTTTGGGTTATCTGCTTATGAAGTCTTGCTGATTTCTTCGCCCGTAGTGGTCATTTATTCGGCTTTTGGAGGTTTAAAAGGAGTTTTGTTGACTGATTTTGTGCAATTCATCATTGCAATGGTCGGAAGTATTTGGGCAACTATTTATATTGTAAATATGCCAGAGATTGGCGGGATCGAAAAACTCCTCTCCACTCCTGCCGTTGCTGCCAAAACTGCAATGCTTCCCGATTTTTCAAAACCTGAATTGCTGATTCCATTACTTATCATTCCACTCGCAGTGCAATGGTGGAGTGTTTGGTATCCGGGCGCAGAACCTGGTGGCGGTGGGTATATTGCACAGCGGATGTTAGCCGCAAAAAACGAAAAACACGCCACTTGGGCTACCTTGTTTTTCAACTTTGCACATTACGCACTTCGCCCCTGGCCTTGGATCCTTATTGGCTTGGCATCTATTATAATTTTTCCAAACCTCGAAAGTTTGCAAGCTGCCTTTCCAGATTTAAATCCAGCCTTTGTAAAAAACGATTTGTCCTATCCCGCAATGTTAACCTTTTTACCGGCTGGTTTGTTGGGGATTGTAATCACATCGCTCATCGCAGCGTTTATGAGCACCATTTCCACCCACTTAAATTGGGGAAGCTCCTATGTAGTGAACGACTTTTATGTGCGTTTTTTGCGGAAAGAAGCTACTGGAAAAGAACAAGTGGCCGTTGGTAGAATTTCCACGGTTTTAATGATGGTTTTTGCTGGCTTGTTGGCGCTTGTTTTGGATGAAGCCCGCGATGGTTTCAATTTATTGCTTTCAATTGGGGCCGGAACAGGTTTGCTTTTTATTCTGCGCTGGTTTTGGAGCAGAATAAATCCGTATAGCGAAATTGCCGCTATGCTAATTTCCTTTGTAATAGCCGCCTTCTTCTTTATAAACGGAAAAATGGACACGCCAATGGTCGATATGGCTGGACATTGGCAATTGGTTTTAAGTGTTGCAATTACAACTGTTGGCTGGGTTTTAGTAACATTTTTAACGAAACCTTCCGATGCAGAAACGCTGAATAGTTTCAATAGCTTAATCTTTGGAAAAGAATCTAAGTTTAAAGGTTTCGGAATGAAGATTCTTGGGTTTTTCGCAGGTGTGGTTGGGGTTTATTGTTCTTTGTTTGCCATTGGGAATTTTATTTATAGTAACAATGTTTTAGCCATCGGATTAACTGCTGTGGCCGTAGTTTGTGGTTTGGTGATTATAAAATCCTTTCAGAAAACAGATTGATAGATTTCATAAAAAAACCTTCCACAAGGAAAGGTTTTTTGTTTATTGTTTAAATTGTACTGTGATTTTAGTTATTCCCCAAAATCAAAGGCATACCATTATCGCCCGAGCCAATTACAACTACTTTGGCGTTTGGGGATTTTGCAAGCTCTAAAGTAGCATCAATACCTTTGTCCTGAAGAACTTTATCTGTAAGTGACGCGCTCAAAATAGCATTCGCATCCGCTTTCCCTTGGGCTTCAATCCGCACCTTTTGCGCTTCTTTGGTGGCTTTCTCCAAACGGAATTCATATTCCAAAGATTCCTGTTCCTGACGGAGTTTGCGTTCAATAGCATCTTTGATTGCGTCGGGAAGCGTTACATCGCGAACCAAAATTTCGTTCAACTGAATGTATTGCTTGTCCAATATCTTTTTGGTTTCCTCAAAAATTTCTTCTTGAATGGCGTCGCGCTTAGTTGAGTAAAGCTGTTCTGGAGTATATCGACCCACAACGCTTCTTGCGGCACTCCTTATAGCAGGTTGGATAACACGCTGCAAATAATCCTCCCCTTTTTCCTGATGCAATTTTGCAATATCTTTATGAATAGGTTGGTACCAAGCAGAGGCGTCGAGTTTTATTTCCAGTCCGTTGGAGGAAAGCACTTGCATTTTTTCACTCAGTTCCTGTTGGCGAACTTCGTAAACAAACACTTTGTTCCAAGGAGCAATGATGTGAAAACCTTCGCCCAGTGGCGGTTGGTCAGTAACCACACCGTTTCCGAAGGTTTGATATAGCACGCCGACATGACCTGATTTAATAGTTACAGAGGATTTTGCTACTAAAATGATAAGCAAAATAACTCCTACAATTACGGGTATAGTCAATTTGGGCAATTTTTCCATTATATATTTTTTCTATGGGTTAATTTTTAGATGAGTCCGTTATACTTTCTGATAAACCATTCCGCAGCGAGGGCGAGAACGATAAGCGCGAGCAGATATTTCCAATCGATCAAAGGTACTACTTTTTGTTCGCTTTTCTCTATGTTTTGGAAGTTAGTATTTTCAACCAACGCATTAATTAAGGAATCGGATTGTGTTGCAAAATAAGCTTTTCCATTCGTGTTTTTTGCAACGCGCCGAAGCTTGGAGACGTCAGCGTTCAAAAATTGCTGCTCCACATTAAAATCTAAAATAGTAAAGCTTCCGCTGCTGGAAACTTCCTCGTTGGTTACAGAAACGGTAAAGGTGTACTCTCCTGCCGGTAGACTGTTCAAATCTACTTCGTAATAATTGTTCCGCAAAAGCATTGGGAAAACGGTTTGCTTTTCCGTCTCTTTATTTTTGACTGAAATATTCAAGGAAGAGCGCCCGTCAAACACATAGTTTTTATCAAAATATTGTACAGAAATCTTTATGGGATTGTTATTGTAATAAAATGTTTCCGAAGACACTTCCAATCTACTTCTTCGCTTGTTTGAAGCCAAATATTGCACAAGATTTCCTATAAAATCATCAAAACCCTTGAAGCTCTCCGTTTCCAAAAAACTGCGTGCACGCCAACGCCAAAAACCTTCGCCATCCCAGATTGCATCGCGTTTGCCGTTTATTTCCATAGTGGCCAACAACGGGTTTCCATTTGCAATACCGCTAACGGTCTGCTCCAACATTACTTCATTCGGAACGCTGATGGACAATGCTCCAAACTCGATGTGCAAGGGTGGGAAATTGTTGAACCCAATATCGTCCACGGCAAAAGTACCGTAATTGTTATTGAGTTCCGCTTGCACGTCATCGCTTTGGTTGGAGGCTTCTTTGTTGAAATTGTCCTGCGCTCCGTTCAGAAAATACCAATCCGTTTGCAGGCCTGAAATGACCCAAGTGTTTTTATTCAATTTTTCAATTTCAGCGAAAACCGAAGCGAAACTTCTATCGGGTTGATATAGGATTACGAGTTGAAAATCATTAAGCGCAGTTACTGCTTCGGCGGGTTTTTTGAACGTAACAGTGCGCTGCTCGTTAGTTGTTATTGCCTTCTTGAGTACACCTAAATCTGGGTGGGTAATTTTACTGACTACCAAAACATTTGTGGCCTGATCTATCACTTCAACGGCGAACTGTTTGCTGTTGTTGGTTTTGTTCTTTTCATCCGTTAGCGGAAGTATTTGCGCATTGTATTTTTGAAGCCCAACGGAATTTGCCGGAAGCGTGAAATTTAATGTTTTTGAAGTTTCTTTATCTGAAAAAGAAACGTTTGTGCGATACACGGTTGATGCGCCCTGGGTAACTACAAACTCAGAAATTACACGGTTTGTACCGTTGTAATTCAAAATAACTTCAACTGGAAACTGGTTTTTTAAAAAAGCGTATCGATTGGTGTTTAGCTGCTCAATTTTCAGGTCGGTGTATTTTATGGAATCGCCTAGAATTACTGGATAAATTGGGTTTTTGAAAGTTGCCGAAGAAAATTCGTAATCGCTGCCAAGCGTTTGGTTTCCGTCGGTAATTAATATTGTGGGTGCTGTTTGATTTTTGAAAATCTCGTTTACCGAAGCAAGTGCTTTGGAAATATTCGTATTCTTTTCATCAAAAGAAAGGGAATCGCTTTCGCGGAAATCACTTCCGAAGGAATAATAGGTAATATCGAATTTGTCATTGAGCTCGCTATTCCCTTTTAATTTTTGGAGCAGTTGTGAAACGTTTTCTTTTTGTTTCAACTCCCCTATTGAAGCCGAATTATCAACCAAAACAGGTAGCTTCGGCTTTTCAATAGTATAAGTTTCACTTTTGAATTTTGGGTTTATAATTAAAAGTAATATTGCAAACAAGGTTATAAATCGAAGTATTCCGAAAACCCAAGGCAGCAAACCCGATTGTTTAGACTTGTAGCCATACATAAAAACCGCCAAAGCAATTGACAGTACTCCGGCGATGATTATATAAAATATGGTTGCTGTGGTCACTAAAATTGTTTCAAGTTCAAAGTTTCAGGTTTCAAGTTGCAGGTTCAATACGTCAGCGAAAAGAATATATTACTGCTAACTGCCACTGAACACTGAACACTTTTCTTAAGTAAGCATCCCCCCGTCAACATTCAAAACTTGTCCTGTAACATAGGCCGAAAGTTCGCTGGCGAAGAAAACGCAGGCGTTTGCAATGTCTTCGGGCGAACCGCCACGTTTTAGTGGTATGCCATCGCGCCAACTTTGTACGGTGGCTTCGTCCAATTTCCCAGTCATTTCGGTCTCAATAAAGCCAGGCGCAATGGCGTTGCAACGGATGTCGCGGGAACCCAGTTCCAGGGCAACAGATTTTGTGAACCCAATAATCCCCGCTTTTGAAGCTGCATAATTGGTTTGGCCTGCGTTCCCTTTAACTCCCACAATGGAACTCATATTGATGATGGAACCTTTGCGTTGCTTCAACATAGCTCGCTGAACGGCTTTTGTCATATTGAAAACCGATTTTAGGTTCACCTCTATTACTTTATCAAAATCTTCTTCGGAAATGCGCATCAAGAGGTTGTCTTTGGTGATTCCGGCGTTGTTTACAAGGATATCGATGCTTCCGAAATCTTTTAGAACTTCTTCAGCTAATTTTTGTGATTCGTCATAGGAAGCGGCATCGCTTTTATAGGCTTTTGCCTTTACACCCGTTTTTGAAACTTCAGCGGCCAAAGCGTTTGCCGCTTCTGCCGAGGAGCTATATGTGAAAGCTACATTGGCGCCGTGTTGAGCGAATTTTTCAACGATTCCTTTTCCTATTCCGCGGCTACCGCCGGTAATGATTGCTGTTTTTCCTTCTAATAATTTCATCTGCATATAATAATTGTTTTTAGAGGAAGATGGAATGCCCTAATAATTCATCTTCATTTGGTTTACAAATAGTTATTTGGCATTTCAT
>DAIMFZ010000016.1:1583-9854 GCA_036724225.1 Aequorivita sp. | reverse complement strand
GGCATTTCATATAAAAAAGTTTTCAGTTCAAATTTAATAAGCCCAAGTCCCAACTTTAGTTTATCCTGAGCATTTCTACTTTCCTCAATATAAACTCTGCCGAAGGGCAGGACCAGACAATTATGAAATAAAAAACCGCAAAAAGCGGGAATTCAAATATAACAAAAGGATGCGGGTTCTCCATAAAAAAAGCCCTGTGAATTTCACAGAGCTTCATTTTATACTTTGCTAAATTATCCTAAAATTTCCTTTACTTTCTTTCCAATTTCCGCGGGTGATTCCACCACGTGGATGCCACATTCGCGCATTACTTTTTTCTTTGCTTGCGCAGTGTCATCGCTTCCGCCAACGATCGCGCCAGCGTGGCCCATTGTTCGTCCAGCAGGGGCAGTTTCACCAGCTATGAAGCCGATTACAGGTTTTTTGATGCCACTTTTCTTGTACCAGTTGGCAGCGTCTATTTCCAATTGGCCCCCAATTTCGCCTATCATTACAACAGCTTCGCTCTCAGGATCCATAATCAACATTTCTAATGCTTCTTTAGTGGTGGTTCCAATAATTGGATCTCCGCCAATTCCGATTGCAGTAGTAATCCCAAGACCCTGTTTCACTACTTGGTCAGCTGCTTCATAAGTAAGTGTTCCAGATTTTGAAACGATACCCACCGTTCCTTTTTTGAAAACAAAGCCGGGCATAATACCCACTTTTGCTTCACCTGGAGTAATAACTCCTGGGCAGTTAGGGCCAATAAGACGGCAATCTCTGTTCTTTATGTAATTTGAAGCGGTAATCATATCCTTAACAGGAATTCCTTCGGTAATGGTAATAATTACTTTAATACCTGCATCGGCGGCTTCCATAATGGCGTCTGCAGCAAATGCTGGGGGAACGAAAATAATAGTTGTATCAGCAGCTGTTTTTTCAACGGCTTCTGAAACTGTATTGAAAACAGGCCTGTCAAGATGTTTTTGACCACCTTTTCCTGGGGTTACCCCTCCTACAACATTGGTCCCGTACTCGATCATTTGTTGGGCGTGAAATGTACCTTCACTACCAGTAAAACCTTGAACTATTATTTTTGAATTTTTATTTACTAAAACGCTCATTTTTAATTATTTGATATTATTTATTTTTATTTATTATTCAACTAAAAACTCTGGATTGTTTTTCGAGAATTGCCGCAAAGATACGGCTTTTGTTGCCGGATTTAAAAGATATTAAACCTTAACTCTGTGGTAACTTTCGGTGGTATCGTCTTTATCAGTTACTGGTTGACTAACTTGGTATCCTCTGTAGATTTTATCATCCTTTATTTCCCAAATGGCGATGAAATGGGCAATTCCCAATTCCTCATCTGGATTTTCCATCGTGCGGATGTAATATTTGTAACGAATGGTTACATGCGGTCCGTCTGCCAATAGATGGCTCACTTCAACCCGCAAATCGTTATATGATCTTCTCACCTCTGCAAAAAAGTTTACTACATCGTCATAATGCATAATGGAAAGACCGTTGGCACTGTTCCATATAAGGACCAATTCCGGATGGAAAAAACGCTCCAATACCGCTTCATCCCTTAAAATATCGGATCTATAAAAATCCCTTACTATTTCTTTTGCTTTATTGTTCATGATAAATTCTCCAATTTTTTAATTATTTCAGGAATAAGCTTAACGGAAGCCAATTCTTTATATTTTGTTCTAAAATCATCTGCTGGGGTTCCAAAATACGATTTATGTCCCGGCAATGATTTACTTACACCACTTTGCGCTGAAATTACGGCTTTTTCGCCAATAATAATACCACTTGTTATACCTACCTGTCCCCAAATAGTTACGAAATCCTCAATTACAACACAACCAGCGATACCAACCTGTGAAGCGATCAAACAACGTTTACCAATAACAGTGTCGTGGCCTACCTGAACTTGGTTGTCCAACTTTGAACCTTCCCCAATAGTAGTTGAAGCAGTTACGCCTTTGTCTATGGTGCACAGTGCGCCGAGGTCAACATTGTCTTCAATCACAACGTTTCCACCGCTTAAAAGCTTATCAAATTTTTCCGGGCGTGTTTTATAATAAAATGCGTCGCTGCCAATAACTGTTCCGGCGTGAATAGTTACATTGTTGCCAATCTCGGTGTTGTCATAAATACAGACGTTTGAATGGATCAGACAATCACGGCCAATTTTCACGTTGTTGCCCAAAAAAACATTGGGCTGAATAACGGTTCCCTCCCCTATTTCCGCAGATTCTGAAATGGCACTATTGGCACTTCGGAAAGGCTTAAAATGATGGGTCAATTTATTGAAATCGTGAAAAGGATCTTCAGAAATAAGCAAAGCTTTCCCAACGGGACAATCTACCTTTTTATTGATGAGAATTACCGTTGCCTGCGATTGCAATGCTTTGTCATAATACTTCGGATGGTCCACAAAAACAATATCTCCCGGCTGAACCACATGAATTTCATTCATCCCAAACACAGGGAAATTGGCTTCCCCTTCATAATCGGAACCGATTATGGCTGCAATGTTTTCAAGGGTTTGGGGAGTTGGGAATTTCAAAATTACCGATTAATGTTAATTGAAAAATGTAAAATTTTAAAATAGAAATTATTTAGAGCAAGATACTTAATATTGGTTTACGGAATGCTCACCAATGAATTCTATTCCTTCATCCTTTCTTGATACTGACCTTTCTCAGTATCAATACGGATTTTATCGCCTTCGTTTATGAAAAGCGGAACGTTTATTTCCGCTCCAGTTTCAACGGTTGCAAGTTTTGTAGCGTTTGTGGCGGTATTTCCTTTAATGCCCGGTTCGGTGGAAGTTACCACCAAAACTACATGTGCTGGCATTTCAACAGAAAGCGGAGAATTGTCTTCAGTATTTATAAGAACTGTTACTATTTCGCCTTCTTTCATCAGCTCTGGAGTGTCCAGTATTTCTTTCATCAAACTGATTTGGGAATAGTCTTCCGTGTTCATAAAATGGTATGATTCTCCCTCGTTGTACAAGTATTGGAATTTATGGGTTTCCACGCGTACATCGTCAATTTTATGGCCTGCGGAGAAAGTGTTGTCAAGGGTTTTTCCAGTAGTTACACTTTTCATTTTAGTGCGAACAAAAGCGGGTCCTTTTCCTGGTTTTACGTGAAGGAATTCAATTATTTTATAAATATCATTGTTAAAACGGATGCAAAGTCCTTTTCTGATGTCTGATGATGTGGCCATTAATGATTTTAGATTTTAGATTGTGGATTTTAGATTGTTGAGTTAAACGCCTCAACTTTTTATACTTTTAAACCTTCCTTCGGCAGGCGGGTTTTTAAACTAATTTGAATTGAAATACCCCTTCATAATCCCACGTTTGGAATTTTTTATAAACTGAAGGATTTCATCGCGTTCTGGTGTAGCTTCCATTTCGGCTTCAATTATTTCTGTGGCTTGGGTGGTGTTATAATTTTTTTGGTAAAGAATTCTGTAAATATTTTGGATCTCTGATATTTTCTGGGAACTAAACCCCCTTCTTCGTAAACCAATGGAATTGATCCCCACATAACTAAGAGGCTCCCTCGCTGCTTTTACAAAGGGCGGAACGTCCTTCCGCACCAACGAACCCCCAGTAACAAAGGCGTGATTGCCGATCATACAGAATTGGTGCACGGCTGTCATTCCCGCTAAAACAACGTAATCGCCAACGGTAATGTGGCCTGCCAATGTACTGTTATTGCTAAATATACAATTATCGCCCACAGTGCAATCGTGTGCAATGTGGCAATAGGCCATAATCCAGCAGTTTTTTCCAATTATTGTTTTTCCGCGGTCAATGGTACCCCTATTGATTGTAACGTATTCTCTAATAGTAGTTCCATCGCCTATTTCGGCAGTGGTTTCTTCATCTTTAAATTTTAAATCCTGCGGAATGGCTGAAATCACTGCCCCCGGAAAAATATTACAATTTTTACCGATGCGGGCGCCTTCCATTATGGTTACATTACTCCCAATCCAAGTTCCTTCGCCAATCACAACATTGTTATGAATGGTCGTGAAAGGCTCTATCACAACATTTTTGGCAATTTTTGCGCCCGGGTGGACATAAGCAAGTGGTTGGTTCATTTCTAGTATTTATTATTTTTTATTGGTGAAATGCAATCGTGCAAAAAAATATCTTTTTCGAAATAAATTTTCGCACGTATAAGGTTCATTTATAGGTTTTTTGTTTTTACCATTTGTGCCATCAGCTCTGCTTCGGTTACTAGACGGCCATTGGCATAAGCGTTTCCTTGCATATGCACGATACCGCGGCGTATGGGTGTTATTAATTCCAATTTAAAAATTAAGGTGTCTCCCGGATTTACCTGTTGTTTAAATTTCACATTATTTATTTTCATAAAGAAAGTAAGATAGTTCTCAGGGTCAGGAACTGTGCTCAACGCCAAAATTCCACCCGTCTGCGCCATGGCCTCAACAATTAAAACTCCTGGCATTACGGGTGCTCCCGGAAAGTGACCGACAAAGAATGGCTCGTTCATTGTCACGTTTTTCAGACCTACAACACTGGTTTCGGTCATTTCCATAATTTTATCTACCAACAAAAATGGCGGTCTGTGAGGTAGCATAGCCATTATTTGGTTCACGTCCTTTACCGGTGGTTTGTTGATGTCAAATTTTGGGATGTTGTTTCTGGCTTCCAGCTTTATGAATTTCGAAAGTTTTTTGGCAAATTGGGTATTAACAAAATGTCCAGGTTTGTTGGCAATCACTTTTCCGCGAATGCGTGTGCCTACCAAAGCCAAATCGCCAATTACATCCAGAAGTTTGTGCCTTGCGGCTTCGTTGGGATAATGAAGCGTTAAATTGTCCAATATTCCGTTCGGTTTTACGGAGATTGTTTCTTTCCCAAATGCAGTGCGCAACTTTTCCATAGTGCTGGGTGAAAGTTCTTTGTCCACATAAACAATCGCATTGTTAAGATCGCCACCTTTTATAAGGCCGTTTTCGAGCAACATTTCAATTTCGTGAAGGAAACTGAAAGTTCGCGCATTAGCGATTTCATTCTTAAATTCTGAAATATGTTTTAGCGAAGCATTCTGTGTACCCAGTACTTTCGTGCCAAAATCGACCATTGTAGTTACTTGGTATTCATCGGAAGGCATCACTATTATTTCGCTGCCAGATTCTTCATCCAGATACGAAATGACTTCCTTTACTACATATTCTTCCCTATCTGCATTCTGTTCAACGATTCCAGCTTTTTCTACAGCTTCCACAAAAAATTTAGAGGAGCCGTCCATTATGGGTGGTTCGGAAGCGTCAAGTTCCATAATACAGTTATCAATTTCAAGACCCACTAATGCTGCAAGTACGTGTTCCGAAGTTTGAATTTTTACGCCGCGCTTTTCAAGATTGGTGCCGCGTTGGGTATTGACCACGTAATTTGCATCAGCTTCAATTACGGGATGACCTTCCAAGTCAATTCTCACAAAAGAATATCCATGGTTTTCGGGTGCGGGTTTAAAGGTTAAAGTTACCTCTTTGCCTGTATGCAGTCCAACTCCGGTAAGTGATACATCTTTACCAATGGTGCGCTGTTTTACAACACTTTCATTCATTTTCAAGCTTTTTTTCGATATTATTGAACCTTTCCATTATTTTGGGAAGGTTTTTAAAATAAACATAGCTTTTATTAAAATCGCCATAACTAAAAGCAGGCGACCCTTGTAGCGTTTCGTTGTCCTTAATATTTCTACCAATTCCGCTCTGTGCTTGTATTTTTACATTATCGCCAATGGTAATATGACCTGCAATTCCAACTTGACCGCCAATGATACAATTCTTTCCTATTTTGGTTGAACCCGCAACTCCTGTTTGAGCTGCAATCACAGTATTTTCACCAATCGTTACATTGTGTGCTATCTGAATTTGATTGTCTAGTTTTACGCCTCTTTTTATCAGCGTGGATCCTAATGTTGCCCGGTCTATAGTGGTTCCTGGGCCAATATCTACATTATCTTCCAGAATAACATTGCCAGTTTGTGGTACTTTGTTGTATTCCCCTTTTTCGTTTGGCGTAAACCCAAAACCATCTGCTCCAATAACAACCCCACTATTTATAACGCAGGAATCACCAACAACGGTCTCGGAATAGAGTTTGGCGCCTGTAAAAAGTATAGAATTGTTACCTATTGTTACATTATCGCCAATATATACGTTTGGATAAATCTTAACATTGTCGCCAATTTTTACATTTTCACCAATATATGAAAAAGCTCCCAAATACAAATTGGACCCATATTTTGCGGTTTCCGAAATATAAACTGGATTTTCAATTCCGGTTTTGTTCATCTTCACTTGGTTGTAATATTCCAACAATTGTGAAAAGGCTTTATAAGCATTTTCAACGCGAATAAGGGTTGTAGATAATTTATCCGTTGCCACAAAATCATTGTTTACAATGGTTATTGAAGCTTGTGTAGAATAAATATACTGTGTGTATTTTGGGTTGGATAAAAATGTTAAACTGCCTTTGGTGCCTTCTTCAATTTTTGCTAATTTAGAAACCTCAACACCTTCATTGCCTTCTACGGTACCGTTCAGAATTCCTGCTATTTGGGCTGCTGTAAATTTCATCTGTCTTTCCTATTTGTTTATTAAAAGACAGACCTTCCTTTCGGCTGGTAGGTAGAACATCTTTAATAGACGATTCAGTGTATGTTTAAAAATTAGACAAGCATGTCTCATTGGGCGTATTGGTTTTCCTTAACCGAATTAAATTGAATAAGCACCCGCAAAATAGTGTTTTTAATATGAATTGTATGTCGGTCGATGGTTTTCATTCTTGCAAAAATAGAAAAAAGGATTTAGTCCCTATAGTTGTGTGTATTGTTTTTTGGATAGCATATATAGTATTTTACAACAGATTTTGAAAGCGCCTCCAGATTCAATTGGTCGCTTGCCTTTGCCACATCTACTATTTTTCCGTTTTTCCGCAACAGATTGATGGTGTCCTTTTCCATGCTGTACGCTTGGTTTTCAAGTTTTCCCGTGAAAACAAAAAAGGATGCTTCTTCATCTGAAAGCTTGAAAGCACTGCTCAATATGTTTCTTTTTTCTTCTATTTTCTGTAGTGAAAAAGGTTGTGATTTCACTTTTACCTTTAATAAATCGCGATAGAGTAACATTTTTGATAGATTTTTGAGTACAAAATCATCATTGCCTACCCACGCTTTCATCGCTGAAATAATATCGTAATCATCCAGTGTTGAAAAAGTATTGAGCACTTCTTCGGAAAAATCTTCCAAAGAAATTGAATTGTTCAGAAAAAACTGCAATCCTTCACTCGCTGGTAGCTCAATTCCTTGGGCAGAAAGCTGTTTTGCACGTATTAAAAGCCTGACGAGTAACTGCTCTGCTACAATCCCCGTTTTGTGAAGATATACCTGCCAGTACATCAACCGGCGGGCAACGATGAAATTTTCAACTGAATAAATCCCTTTTTCCTCCACTACCAAGGCATCGTCTTTCACATTGAGCATGGCAATCAATCTTTGTGCGTTTACGGTTCCTTCGGGAACACCGGTGTAAAAACTGTCGCGTTTTAAATAATCCAATCGGTCCATATCCAGTTGGCCGGAAATTAACTGGTGCAAAAATTTCCGCGGGTATTCGTCTTTGAAAATTTGAATGGCCAGCGTTAATTGCTTGTTAAACTTTCGGTTCAAAGCCTCCATAAAAAGCAATGAAATTTGCTCGTGGCCCACGTTTTCAACAATGCTGTTTTCCATTGCGTGCGAAAAAGGGCCATGCCCAATATCGTGCAAAAGAATGGCTACATAAAGTGCTTCTTCTTCTTTTTCAGATATGTTCACGTCTTTTGATTGAAGGGTTTGCACCGCTTTTTGCATTAAAAACATCGCGCCCAATGCATGGTGAAAACGCGTGTGGTGCGCTCCCGGATAAACGATATACGAAAAGCCCATTTGGGTGATGCGACGCAGCCTTTGAAAATATTTATGCTCCATCAAATCAAAAACCAACTTGTTGGGTATGGTAATAAAACCATAGATGGGGTCGTTTATGATTTTAAGTTTGGGATGGGTTTTCAAACTTTAACTTTAAATTAATTGGTTCAGGATTTTTTTGAAATAATTCGGACTATTTTTGGACTAAATTCATCGCAACAGCGCGGAATTATTTAATATGACAAACATACATATATATGAGCGACATAAAAGTACTATGGGTAGATGACGAGATAGATTTACTGAA
>DAIMFZ010000016.1:0-1573 GCA_036724225.1 Aequorivita sp. | reverse complement strand
ACAAAGTGACCACCGCGCAGAGCGGCTCGGAAGCTTTGGAAGAAATAAAAAAAGAAACTTTCGACATTGTTTTTCTGGACGAAAACATGCCGGGCCTCACTGGTCTGGAAACTCTAGCCGAAATTAAGGAGCAGCAAGCTTCCATACCTGTGGTGATGATTACCAAAAGTGAAGAAGAGTATATCATGGAGGAAGCCATCGGCTCCAAAATAGCCGACTACCTAATAAAACCGGTGAATCCGCACCAAATTCTGTTGAGTTTAAAGAAAAACCTGGATCACAGTAGGTTGGTTTCAGAAAAAACCACTTCAAACTATCAGCAGGAATTTAGAAAAATTGCCATGGACCTTTCTATGGTGAACAGTTTTGAGGAATGGAAAGACCTCTATACAAAATTGGTTTATTGGGAATTGGAACTTGAAAACATTGAAGATTCTGGCATGTTCGAGATTTTGGAATCACAAAAAACGGAGGCCAATAGCCAGTTTTGTAAATTCATCGATAAAAATTATTCTAAATGGTTTGAAAACCCCAGCGATTCGCCAATCATGTCGCACACTCTTTTTAAGGAAAAAGTGCAACCACAAATACAACAGGGCACTCCTACCCTTTTGGTGGTTGTGGACAATTTGAGGTTTGACCAATGGAAAGCTTTTGAACCAACTATTGCAACTATTTATAAGAAAACTTCCGAAGATCTTTTTTGCAGCATTCTGCCTACGGCAACCCAATACTCACGGAACGCCATTTTTTCGGGAATGATGCCCAGCGAGATGGAAAAATTGCACCCGGATCTTTGGCTGAACGATACCGAGGACGGCGGAAAAAACATGAAAGAGGAAGAGTTTTTGGCTACACAACTAAAACGCCTTGGCTTAAAATTAAACTGGAGCTATCACAAAATTTCAAGTTTGAAGCAAGGAAAAAAACTGGTAGAAAACTTCAGGAGCCATAAAGACGAGGACTTAACGGTAGTGGTCTATAATTTTGTGGATATGCTCTCCCACTCCAAAACGGAGATGGAAGTAATTAAGGAATTGGCCTCCAACGATAAATCATATCGCTCTTTGACCCAAAGTTGGTTTAAAAACTCCCCATTGCTCGAAATAATCCAGCAAGCAGCAAGACTGGGTTTCAAGTTGATAATCACCACAGACCACGGGACCATAAACGTGAAAAACCCTTCAAAAGTAATCGGCGATAAAAACACCAGCCTAAATCTTCGTTATAAAACCGGGAAGAGTTTAACGTATGAAGATAAAGAGGTTTTGGCTGTAAAGGATCCAAAATCCATCCACCTTCCCACAATCAATATGAGCAGCTCCTTTATTTTTGCCAAGGGCGATTATTTCTTTGCGTATCCCAACAATTACAATCACTACGTAAGTTATTACCGAAACACCTATCAACACGGAGGGGTTTCATTGGAAGAGATGATTATTCCCTTTGCCGTTTTAACACCTAGGTAAAGCCTCAAAACAAATTTTTTATGGTTCAATCATTGAATAGAAACTGGTTTACTTCCTGAAATTTTTATATTAAAGTTTTTTTTTTTTTTTTATATTAGGTGGTT
>DAIMFZ010000015.1:0-21498 GCA_036724225.1 Aequorivita sp. | reverse complement strand
ATAAATAGCTAATAGGATTGGTATTTGTTTGTGATAAAAGGACTGCAAAATTAGTAATTTTTTTCTTAAGGAAAGCATGTAAAAGGTCTTTTGTGTACTGTTCACTTTCATAATGCCCAATATCCGCCAGAAGTATAGTGTTTTCAGCCTTGAAGAAGTCGTGATACTTAAAATCTGCCGAAACAAAAGCATCCGCTCCAGCATTTTTTGCGGCGTCAATGGCGAAACTTCCGCTTCCTCCGAGCACGGCAACTTTTTTAATGGGTTTTTTAAGTAATTCAGAATGGCGCACGCAATCGGTTTGCATTGTTTTTTTCAGAAATTTCAGAAATGCTTTTTCGTCCATTGCTTTTTCAAATTCGCCTACCATTCCCATCCCCAAATGTTGGTTTTGGTTTTCGAGTGTGGTTATTTCATAAGCTACTTCTTCGTAGGGATGCACCTCAAAAAGTGCTTTCAATATATTATTTTCAAGGTGTTTTGCAAAAGTAATCCCAATCTGGGTTTCTTCTTCAAAATGAATTTCACCTTTTTTCCCTTTTACTGGATTTGAAGCTTCATTTCCTTTAAAACTGCCTTTTCCTTCAATATTAAAACTACAGTTTTCGTAATTGCCAACGCTTCCGCCACCGGCAGCGAAAAGTGCATTTCTGAGTATTTCCGCATCATTTGAAGGTACGAAGGTGATGAGTTTTTTGATGGTTCCAAACTGCGGAATTAAAATATTTCTGTTTTTCAATCCAAGTTTTTCACAGATCATTGCGTTCACGCCCTTCCACGAATTATCGAGTGCTGTGTGGTTTGAGAATATGGCGATGTCGTGCTTAATCGCTTTTTGAACCACACGTTCCACATATGTTTTTCCGGTTATTTTTTTCAAACCCGAAAAAATAATGGGATGGAAGCTCACGATGAGGTTGCAATTTTTTTCAATGGCTTCCTCAACTACAGCTTCCAAAGTATCTAGGGTTACCAATATTCCTGTAACGGTTGCGCTTGCATTGCCCACAAGCAATCCGGTGTTGTCAAAATCTTCGGAATAGGAGAGTGGTGAGAGCTCTTCCAGCAGCGCAATAACTTCTTTTACCTTCATTTTTTTACATTTTCAGTAAAGATAACGGTTTGCGTAATTTTTAGCTGAATCTATTTTTATTTTAAAGTAATCACAGTTTTCTTTGGAATTAGTACTTTCGTTGTATGAAATTCCTTCGGAAATTCCTTTTTCCTTTCTCCCTATTGTACGGTGGCATCACAACGCTCCGGAATTTGTTGTACGACATTGGTTGGCTTAAAAGTAAAATTTACAGTTTCCCCGTAATTTGTGTTGGAAATCTTTCTACTGGGGGTACGGGAAAATCGCCTATGATAGAGTTTTTGGTTTCATTTCTGAAAGTTAATCACAGTATTGCCGTTTTAAGCCGAGGTTATAAACGCAAAACAACTGGTTATCATGAGGTTTCACTAAAAAGTTCTGTGGTAGAAGTGGGCGATGAACCGCTACAGTTTAAAACCAATTTTCCTGAAATAACGGTTGCGGTTTGTGAAGACCGCCAAACTGGTATTGAAAAACTTCAGAAATCAGCAGATGTAATTTTGCTCGATGATGCTTTTCAGCATAGAAAGGTAAAGGCATCGCTATATATTTTGCTCACTTCTTTTGATGATTTGTACGTCGACGATTGCCTGCTTCCGGCCGGAAACCTTCGCGAACCGAAATTTGGCGCTAACCGGGCAGATATAATTGTGGTTACAAAATGTCCAGAAAACCTCGATATTTCAACAATTGAAAATATAAAACGAAAGTTGAAACCAAATCCTAATCAGGAAATTTATTTTTCAAAAATTGGGTATAGTTCTGAAATTAAGAATGAAATTGAATCAAAAGCACTTGAATATTTAAATGAAAAATCCTTTCTTTTGGTTACAGGTATTGCAAACCCCAAACCTTTGGTTTCGTTTTTAAAAGGGAAAGAATTGAATTTTGAAGAAATGTCTTTTCCAGACCATCATAATTTCACAATTTCCGAAATTGATAATCTAAAAAAATATCCACTGATTCTGACCACTGAAAAGGATTTTATGAGACTGAGATCTATAGGCAACTCAGTTGAAATCTATTATTTACCCATAAAAACGATTGTTTTAAACGGAGCTGAAACTGATTTTAAGCAAAGAATAGAAAGAGAAGTTCAATTAAAATAATAACTATTTTGCAAAAAAGTCATTTCCTTTCAGTACCCGATTTATCTTTTCGAAAAAATCATCGGCGTTGAAGGGTTTGGGGATGAATTCATTAAAACCTGCTTTGTAAAATTCTTCCAGATTTTCTTCAATAGTTATTGCGGTCAAGGCAATAATAGGGACGGTTTTGTTAAACTCGCGAATTTTTTCGGTTGCCTCAATTCCGCTTATTCCAGGCATGTGGAGATCCATCAATATTAAGTCGAAATCGTTTTCTTTGGTTAATTTTATAGATTCCATACCATTGTCTACCACTGTACAGACCATTTTTTTCTTCTCTAGGATTTTCTTGGTGATCATTTGATTAATCTTGTTGTCTTCAACAATCAACACGCTTTTGTTTTCCAAATATTCGTCATTAAAAACAATTTCAATTTCATTAATATCCATTTCCGTGTTCACATTTTCAGGCACTTCATAGCTTATATCAAACCAGAATTTGGAACCCTTGCCCAATTTACTTTCCAAATTTATTTTGCTTCCCATTAGCTCCAAAAGGTTTTTAACAATGGAAAGCCCAAGCCCAGTACCTCCGTATTTTCGATTTATTTGGAGTGAGCCTTGTGAAAAGGACTCAAAAATAGTATTTTGCTTTTTCTTTGATATGCCCTCGCCCGTATCTTCAACCTCAAAATGGACGACCACCTTATTATCACTTGTATCTTCGTTGCGAACCCTGACCCAGATAGTTCCGTTTTCAGTAAATTTTATTGAATTGCTAATAAGGTTGATCAGGATTTGTGAAATTTTTAGCGAATCGCCTATAACCTCATTGGGTAGGGAAGAATCGTATTCGTAATGCAGGGTATTGTTTTTGGCTTCTGCAGATTTTTTCAACGCGATGAACACACCGTCTATTCTTTTTTTCAAATGAAATGGAACTTTTTCAATTTCAACTTTATGGGCTTCCAGTTTGTTAAGATCGAGAATGTTGTTAATAAGTGAAAGAAGGTATTCCCCAGAAAATTTAAGCGAATTGAGATGCTCTTTTTGCTCTGGTTTTGGGTCCTCTTCCAAAAGTAAATGGGTCAAACCTGTAACCGTGTACATCGGTGTACGCAGCTCGTGGGTTATATTTGAAAGAAACAGCACTTTTGCCCGTGAGGCTTTTTCAGCATTTTCTTTCGCTTCCTGAAGTTCTGTGTTTTTGTCCTGTAACAGTTGGTTTGCCTTGGCCCTTAAATTGTTGTTTTTGTAAAGTGAAAGTGTCAATAACGAAAGTATCAATATCAACGCAATGCTCAACCAACCAGTGAGTTTTCCCAAGAAGAGTGATTTTTCCTTTTTACTCAAATCGTCCTTTTGGCTTGCAATGGTTTCTTTTAAATCACCAATTTCTGATTCCGCTTGAATTCCAATTTCTATTGCCCTTATATGGGTCTGTTTTAAGGAATCTTTTTGACGAAGATAATATTTCAATTCTTCTTCAGCCATTGCACCACTTTTTTCGGCAATTAAAATTTGCGAATTGATGCGATGGTTTTCAACCAATAGTTTTGAAAATCCTTGAGTACTTGCAATTTCTGAAATGGTTTTCAAAATCTGTTTGCCCTCCTCCAGCGGTTTAGGAAATTCTTTTGAATTTACGAGCGAAAGGGCATCTGCCAGATTGCTATTTGCCATAGTTTCTTGATAGAGTAGCCCTTGTTTTTTGAATCCTTGAGTGGCCTCTCTGAATTTGGCAATAGCAATATCATAGTCACCCAGCCTTAGAGCTAAAAGACCTTCAGTGTAAACGATATTTATTTTATCCTCTTTGTTGCCGAGTTTTGTGTAAATTGAATCTGCCTTTTCCAAATACATTTTCGAATCCTTGTAATCACTGGTAGAAATAAGTATGGTTGCGTATAGATTATAGGCCTTTGCTAACTTATATTCATTTTGAAAGGATTCCGCATTCTTTATGGCCGTTTCCATCAGTTGGGCTGCTTTCTCAAAATATTCAAGGTTGTAATAAAGGTTGGCTATGCTTAGTTCAACATCGGGTTTAAA
This sequence comes from Aequorivita sp., assembly GCA_036724225.1. Lineage (GTDB taxonomy): Bacteria > Bacteroidota > Bacteroidia > Flavobacteriales > Flavobacteriaceae > Aequorivita. The sequence continues at coordinate 17,265 of DAIMFZ010000015.1, read as the reverse complement.
GCTTTGGTATTTTGGGATTGTTGCCAGTTTGTTGGCATCGTTCAGGCTTTTTACTGCTTCAAGGAATTCTTCTTTTTCAAGTGCCTTCGTGGCATCATACTGCAACTGTTTTATTGTTACAATGGTATCCTTTATTTGGGCGGAAAAGGATTTTATCGAAAAAAGCGCGCACAGAAGTATGGGCAAAAGAATTCTGTATTTCGAAATTGGTTGGCGCATCATTCAGTTTTGGGGGAATAAATATAGTTATTTAGTTGAAATGCTTTTGATTAAATCTATAATTCTAGACGAATAACCAATTTCATTGTCATACCAGCCAATGATTTTCACCATTTTTCCAATCACGGAAGTCATTCCCGCATCAAAAATACACGAATGTGTGTTGCCAACAATATCTATAGAAACTATAGGGTCTTCAGTATATTCAAGAATTCCGGCAAGTGTAGTTTCGGAAGCTTTTTTAAAAGCATTGTTTATTTCTTCAATGGAAACCTCTTTTTTCACATTTAGGGTTACATCTGTCAATGACCCATTAGGCACTGGAACACGAATGCCGCAGCCACCAATGACATCGGAAAGTTCGGGAAAAATTTTCGTCAACGCTTTTGCAGCACCCGTAGTTGTGGGCACAATGGACTGCCCAGCAGCACGTGCACGCCTCAGGTCGCGGTGGGGTTGATCGTGCAGGCTTTGGTCTGTGGTGTAGGAATGTACCGTGGTAATGTAAGCCTGCTCAATTCCGCAGAGTTCGTTTATTATTTTCAGCATTGGCGCGGCGTTGTTGGTGGTGCAGGATGCGTTTGAAATAATCAAATCGTCAGAATCTAAAATAGAATCGTTTACACCAAGAACAACGGTTTTTATATCGTCATCCAAAGGTGGAACGGAAAGGATTACTTTTTTTGCACCGTTTTTTAAATGATTTTCAAGTTGTTTCCTGCTTTTGAATTTTCCAGTGCTTTCCACAACCACATCCACATTTCCCCAACGAATATCTGCGATGTTTTTTTCAGAAGAAAATTTCACCTTTTTTCCTGATACGACAATTTCATTTTCGGAAAATGAAATTTCTTCCTTTAAAACCCCATGAATACTGTCGTATTTTAATAGATGGCTCAAGGTTTTGCTATCTGCCAAATCATTTACAGCTACAACCTCAATGGATGGATTGTTCAGCAATAATCTGAAAAGATTCCGACCAATGCGACCAAAACCATTAATACCAACAGTTATTTTCTTTTCCATTTTCATAAATAATAGTTTAAGTTAAATGCTTTTGCGCCTTGTAGGATGAACGCACTAAAGCACCGCTTTCCACATGGCGGAAACCCATTTCCAATCCGACGGTTTCATATTTTTTAAACTGTTCTGGGGTTATGAATTCCTTCACTGGAAGATGCTTTTTTGACGGTTGCAAATACTGCCCTATGGTCAAAATGTTCAAGTCCACAGTTTTCAAATCTTCCATGGTCTGCAAAACTTCGTCTTCTTTTTCACCCAAACCCAGCATAATACCGCTTTTGGTTCGCGGCATTCCAGATTGTTTCAAATAGTTTAAAACCTCAAGGCTGCGCTCATATTTTGCTTGAATTCGCACTTCTCGGGTTAGACGTTTTACGGTTTCCATATTGTGGCTAACTATTTCAGGTTTTACAGCAATAATTCTATCGATGTTCCGGGTATTTCCCTGAAAATCTGGGATTAGTGTTTCCAAAGTAGTTTCGGGGTTCATCCTGCGGATTGCCTTAATTGTTTCCGCCCAAATAATGGAGCCCATATCCTTTAAATCGTCCCGGTCTACGGAAGTAACCACGGCGTGTTTTATGTTCATTAATTTTATGGATCGTGCAACCTTTTCGGGCTCGTCCCAATCAATGGTTTGAGGCCTGCCGGTCTTTACACCGCAAAAACCGCAGGAACGAGTACAGATATTTCCCAAAATCATCAATGTTGCGGTGCCCTCACCCCAACATTCGCCCATATTTGGGCAGCTGCCAGAGGTGCAGATCGTGTGAAGGTTGTATTTTTCAACCACGCCGCGTAGCTCGGTATATTTTTTTCCAGTGGGAAGTTTAACGCGTAACCATTTTGGTTTTGGTTCAGGTTTTTGAATTTCCAAGGTTTTTGTGCTCATAAGGGAAACAAAAGTACAAAATAGAAGGTTGAAAAAGGAATAAAGATGATAGAAGAAAGAATAATGAAAATATGGAAGAATGTCTGTCTCTCTCCATCCAAGAGGGTTGGAGTGTAGATTTCTTATACTTTACCAGTTATGATTTCAGCAAGCAGTTTTCGTGCGCGGAGCAAACGAACTTTCACGTTGTTTAATGGCTCTTCAAGTCTTTCGGAAATTTCATTGTAACTCATTTCCTGAAAATAACGCAAGTTTATCACGTCTTGATAATGCGGTTTTAACTGTTTTATATATTGAAGTAGCTCCGCAAGATTTTGTTCCCGAATCAATTTGTCCTCCGGAGTGGGTGAGTGGTCGGCAATTCTCTGGACTTGCTCATTGGAGGTATCGGTTGTGTTGGTATAAATGGAGGCATTTTTTTTTCGGGTCAGGTCTATTTGTATGTTTTTTGAAATAGCAATAAGCCAAGTGGAAAAGTTATAACCTTTATCAAAAGTTTCAATTTTGTCAAAAGCTTTTGCGAATGTTTCAATGGCAATATCTTCCGCTTCGTATTCGTTTCGCACTCTTTTCAACTGAAAACCATAAACTTCGTTCCAATAATAATCCAGCAAAAACTTGAAAGCACCCTGTTTTCCGTCTTTTGCCTTTTCAATTTGCCTATAAATTTCTTCTAAAGTTATTTCCATCGCCCATTTTTTTCGCCGCTCTTGGAAATAAAGATAGTTATTTGTGTGAAGACCAAAAACAATTCATAAAAAGGAATAAATGTAATCAAGTCCTGTTCCTTCAGTTTTTTTGCTGCTTTGCCAATGATAATGTATTGAAAGAGAAGGCGTAGAAAAAATATAGCCAAGCCATAAATCCAAAAATCCGTAAATAGCGTTGCTACTGCGAATAGCCAGAAAAGTAGGTTAAAAAGAAAATAAATACCAAGGAGCAACCTATGTTTCGGCTTATAAAGTTTGGCAGTGGAATAATGTCTTTTTTTCTGAATCAGCCATTTTTTCTTTTTTTTCTTTGGAAGGGAATACGTAAAAGCGTCCGGTTCCACACAGATTGCGACGTTTTCGGAATTAGCCGCTTCGTTCACGAAAAGATCGTCATCGCCCGAAGGGATTTTTATATGGCTCATAAAGCCATTATTTTCATAATAAAGAGTGCTTGTGTAGCCCAAATTACGACCCACGCCCATATAAGGAGTGCCGGCTTTGGCGAATGAAAAGTACTGGACTGCCGTCATCAAGGTTTCAAAACGAATTATTTTGTTCAAAAATCCGGGCTGTTTTTCATATGCTCCATAGCCTAAAACCAATTGTTTTTTATCCGAAAATTTTGAGGCCATTGTTGCTAACCATTCATCGGAAGCGGGATAGCAATCTGCATCGGTAAAAATAAGCCGTTTGTTTTTTGCGCGTTTAATACCCAAAGTGAGCGCATATTTTTTGTTTGCCCAAAAAGCTTCGTTGTTTTGTACGTCCACAATCTGAATGCGAGGGTCGTTTTCGGCGAAAGTCTCCATCACCTCCAGCGTTTCGTCAATGGAAGCGTCGTTTATAAGGATAATTTCAAATTCTGGATAGTTCTGTTTTTGCCAAAGCGGAATGTGTTTTTGAAGATTTTCCACTTCATTTTTGGCACAAATAATAAGTGAGACTGGATATTTTTCAGAATTTATTTTTTCCGAAGCTTTAAGGAAGGAAAATTTTGAAAAAAGAAGGTAATAAACACAGTTAATCAGCGCAACAGCACCGAAAACGTAAAGTAGCACCATAGATATTTACGATTGTAGATTGACGATTTTAGATTGAAGAATTCAGGTTTGGAATTTAATTTTCGAATTTATTTATTAGTTGGCGCTTCTAATTTGGGGTTTTCCCCACTGCAAGTATCAAATTGGTCCGGGGTTTTCCCGCAGTACCCACACGCTTGGCCTTCTTTATTTAAAAATGGGCTTTGGCTGGCGCAGGTGCCGCCGAATTTTCCGTCTTTTTTTGCCCATAATTTTATGGCAATTCCAGCAACGGCGATTAATAATAATGCTAATGTGATAAATAAAAGTTTCATCTTTAATATATATTTGATAAATCGGAAGGTGGAATGCCCCAATAAAACCTTCCAATTTTATTTAAAATTCCTTAGTGGGCATTTCACGACAATATTTTAAGGTACAAAAATACAATCTTTCTTACTGTTTTGCTCGGAATTTAAGTATTTTTGGCCTCCATTTTAAACTATTTTAACGATGCAAAAATCATTTATTTTTTTATTGATTTCAATTTTTTCACTTTTGGCGGTTTCCTGTAAAAATGAAACGAAAAAAGAAGAAGTTGTAAAAACTCCTAATGTGGAGGTTTCTGAAAAACCTCCCGTGAAAAGAGCTCCAAAAAAAGAACTTACCCCCGAAGATGTTGGAATGGTAAACAGCGTTATGGCGCGGATTATGGCTACTCCTGAGACAAAAAAATATGCAAGTTATTTAGTAACTGCCGAAATGGTAACAACACTTTCTGAAGATAAAGGCCCATTTACAGTTTTTGCGCCCACAACAAATGCATTGGAATCTTTAACTGCTGAAAAAAAGAAATTTTATGCTATTGCAGAAAATAGGCCGAAGCTGGTAGAAATGCTCCAATCCTTTATTGTGAAAGGAAAAATGGATAAAGAAACCTTAATACAAACTATAAATAAAAACGGAAAAGCAAAGTTAAAAACCTTGGCTGGAGTAACTTTAACGGCCACAAAAGTTGATGAAAATATTGTTATTTCTGATGGAAAAGGCGCCAAAGTTACTGTTACAAAAGGCAGTATAGATGCTTCGAACGGCGTGGTTTATGTTGTGGACGGCTTGCTGAACGCGAACTAAAAAACGTTCACTTCGGGTTCAATAAAAATCCCGGTCATTTCTTTTACCTTTTTTTGAATGTCCATCGCCAGTTGCCAAATTTCTTTGCCAGTGGCGTTTCCGTAATTCACCAAAACCAAAGCTTGGTTTTTATGCACGCCCGCATCGCCAAAGCGTTTTCCTTTAAAACCTGCGTTTTCGATAAGCCATCCGGCGGGAATTTTAAATTCCGTGGGCGAAACTTCATAAAAAGGAGCTTCTGGAAAATCTCTTCGGAATTTTTGAAAAGTTTCAGAATCTACTATGGGGTTTTTGAAAAAACTGCCACTGTTTCCAAGAATTTTAGGATCGGGAAGTTTTGACTGGCGAATGGCAATTACAGCATCCGAAATATCTTTTATTGATGGGTTTTCGATATTCTTATCAGATAAGTTCTTCTTAATATCGCCGTAAGTGACACTTGTTTTATGATTCTTTTTTGTAAGTCGAAAAGTTACACTGGTAATGATGTATTTTCCTTTTACCTCACTTTTAAATATGGAATTTCGATATTCAAAAGCACATTCTGACTTCGTGAATTTTCGTTCTTTTAGAGTTTCAATTTCAAGAGTGTTGCAACTTTCAAAAGTATCTTTCAGTTCCACGCCATAGGCCCCGATGTTTTGAATGGGTGCCGTACCAACATTTCCGGGAATTAATGAAAGATTTTCCAAACCCCCAAAATCATTCGAAATACAATATTGAACAAACTGATGCCAGTTTTCGCCGGCCATTGCTTTTACGAAAACCTCAGTTTCGGTTTCTTTTAAAACTTCAATTCCCTTTAAATTTATATGGAGCACAATCGCATTTAAATCGCCAGTGAGCAACATATTGCTTCCGCCGCCAAGAATGAAAAGTGCTTCGGAAGGTTTTTCGGAAAGTACTTGCTTTAGTTGGTCAATGGTTTCTACCGAAACAAAATGGCGCGCGTTGCAAGCTATTCCAAAGGTGTTGTAATTTTTTAGTGATTTGTTTTTTTCAACGCGCATCAATCCTTATATTTCTGAAGGGCGATCTTTAAGATTTCAACGGCTCTAATTAAGCTCTCTTTTTTCAGTACATATGCAATCCGAACTTGATTCAGACCAACACCGGGACTGGAATAGAAGCCTGCAGCGGGCGCTACCATAACAGTTTCGCCATTGTCGTCAAATTCTTCCAAAAGCCATTGCGCAAAGGCGTCGCTATTTTTAATAGGAAGTTGAACGATGCAATAAAATGCGCCTTTCGGTTCGCCCACTTGTACTCCGGGAATTGCTTTTAGGGCAGCGACCAAGGTGTCCCTTCTGTCCTGATATTCCGTGATTACTTCGTCAAAATAACTTTGTGGAGTTTGAAGTGCAGCTTCACTCGCAATCTGCGCGAAAGTTGGGGGGCTCAATCGAGCTTGTGCAAATTTCAGGGCTGTGGTTATAACCTCTTTGTTTTTAGAAACCAAATAGCCAATGCGCGCGCCACACATACTGTATCTTTTTGAAACTGAATCGATAATGATTCCGTTTTCGGCCATACTTTCCTCTTCAAGAATGGAGTAGTGTTTGTAGCCGTCATAGGTGAATTCTCTGTAAACTTCATCGGCCACTAAAAACAAATCGTGTTTTTTTACGATTTTAGCCAAAGTCTGTATTTCTTCTTTTGAATACAGATAACCAGTTGGGTTTCCGGGGTTGCAGATAAGGATAGCCTTGGTTTTTGGAGTAATCAATTTTTCAAATTCTGAAATAGGAGGCAAGGCAAAATTGTCTTCAATTTTTGAAATTACGGGAACAATTTTTACACCAGAAGCCGTTGCAAAACCGTTGTAGTTTGCATAAAAAGGCTCAGGAATGATAATTTCATCACCAACATCTGCAATGCTTCCCATAGCAAAGAGCAGTGCTTCACTTCCTCCTGTGGTAACAATAATATCTTTTGCCTCAACGGGGATGTTGTTTTTGTGATAATATGCAGCAATTTTTTCACGGTATTCCTGCGAGCCTTCGGAACGGGTGTAGGCTAGAATTTCCAAATTGTGGTTTGCCACCGCTTCCATCGCTATTTCTGGCGATTTAATATCGGGCTGACCAATGTTCAAATGATATACGGTTTTGTTTGCTTTGTAGGCTTTTTCGGCATAGGGAACCAACTTTCGGATAGGTGATTCCGGCATGTTTTTCCCTTTATTAGAAACTGAAGGCATAGTGAATTTGTTTGCGGCAAAGTTGCAAAATATATTTTATAATTCCATGCTACGTCTAACAACATTCCGTTTTTTTTTATATCTTCAAATCGGTTCCAATTAATTCTTAAAACCTTGCAAAAACTGTTAGCTTTTATACTGTTTGTCTTTTTTTCTGCCACTTTGGGGGCTCAATCGGGGTTTTTTTTGCAACACAATAAAAAACGGGACCGCATTCCTATTCATTTGATTAATAATCTACCCATTGTTGAGGTGGAAATTAACGGTACGCGGCTTTCCTTTATTCTTGATACGGGCGTAAAATCTACCATTCTTTTTAGCATGGAAGAAGCAGATAGCGTTCAACTCCGCAATACCTCTCCAGTGTTGTTGCAGGGTTTGGGGTCAGGAGGAACTGTGAATGCATTAAAAAGCATGAACAATAAAATGAAAGTGGGTGATGCAATGGACGTCAATCATTCACTATATATAATTTTTGATAGTTCTCTAAATTTTTCTCCGAGAATGGGAATTCCGATCCATGGAATTTTGGGCACAGAATTTTTTCGAAATTTCATTGTTAAAATAAATTATGATACAGAGGTCATAACCATTTACAATCCAAAAAAATACACTTTGAAAGCGTGTAAAAAGTGTGAGGATTTACCCCTAAATTTTGTGGAGAGCAAACCCTACATTTCATTGAATGTTGCATCCGAAGAGAAACAGAAGGAAGTGAAATTATTAATAGATTCTGGCTCTAGCGATGTAATGTGGCTCTTTGATGATGAAGGATTTATTAAAGAATCACCCAAAAATTATTTCCATGATTTTTTGGGCCTTGGTCTGAGCGGGAACATTTTCGGAAAGCGCACCCGGATTCCAGAACTTATTGTTGGCAAGTACCGTTTAAAAGATGTGAACACCTCCTTTCCCGAAGAAGATGCAATTACGAAAGCCCGCATTTATGAAGATCGGGACGGCAGCGTGGGTGGTGGTTTTTTGAGCAGGTTTACAGTCACTTTTGATTATGGCAATAAATTGGTTCGCCTTAAGAAAAACAGTAAGTTCAAGGAGCCTTTTCATTATAACATGAGTGGAATAACGCTTGAACACGAAGGTATGGAACTTGTAAAACAGGATCGGCAGGCTTCAGTCAATCCTTCAAATGAAAACAGCGATCTTTCAAGAAGCAGTATTTCAATAACCACTGAGGTCCATTTCTCGTTAGTGCCAAAATATGTGGTGGCCGATGTTCGCGAAGGTTCTCCTGCTGCATTAGCAGGAATTCAACAGGGAGATGAGGTTATCACTGTAAATGGTAACCCTTGTTATCAATACAAGTTACATCAATTGATTGAATTATTTTCAAGCGAAGAGGGAAAGAGGATAACCATGGAAATAAGAAGGGCAGGAGTTGTAAATAAAACAAAGTTCTTCCTGAAAAGTGTATTCTAAAAAAAAACCGGTTAAAGAAATTTTCTTCAACCGGTTTTTTTTAATGTAAAGTTATTTAGCTTTTTTCTAAAACACTAGTGGTGTCGCTCATTACTTCCCCTTTTATTTTTAACGCCACCATAGGTTCGCTGGCATTAGAATAAACAGTAATTGTTTTTCTGATTGGGCCAACACGGTTGGTGTCATACTTAACCTCAATAGTGCTGCTGGCACCTGGTGCCACGGGACCGTCCGGTTTTTTTGGGACAGTACAGCCACAACTGGATTTTACATCACTAATAATAAGTGGTGCGTCACCTGTGTTAGTAAATTTAAACTCACGAATTCCATCACTACCTTTTGCAATAGTGCCGTAGTCCACGGTGTCTTCTTTGAAACTGATTTTTGCTTGTTGTGCATTAACGGAAAAACCGATAAAGGCAACAAGAGCCATTAGAGCTAATTTTTTCATGATTTTGTGTTTTTAATATTTGTAAAAGTATTGAACTTTTAAACATTCTGCAAAATAACTTATTCCTTTTATTATCCTACGGATATATTTACTTTTGTAACTCAATACTCAAATACCAGACCAAAGTATGGCCTTAGCAGCAAAATATAATGCAAAACAGATTGAAAACAAGTGGTATCACTACTGGATGGAAAACCGTTATTTCCATTCTGAAGTTGACGAACGGACGCCATACACCATAGTCATTCCCCCTCCTAACGTTACCGGAGTTTTGCATATGGGCCACATGCTCAACAATACGTTGCAAGATGTTTTGATTCGCCGTGCGCGCTTGCAAGGTTTTAATGCCTGCTGGGTTCCGGGAACCGATCACGCTTCCATCGCTACTGAGGCAAAAGTTGTGGCGAAGTTGAAAGCTGAGGGTATTGATAAAGCAACCCTTTCCCGCGAAGAATTTTTAGAACACGCTTGGGAATGGACCCACAAACACGGGGGTATTATTTTAGAACAATTAAAAAAGCTCGGAGCTTCCTGCGATTGGGACCGAACCAAATTCACGATGGATCCTGAAATGTCTGCCTCCGTGATAAAGGTTTTTGTTGATCTTTACCGAAAAGGGAATATTTATCGCGGTTACAGAATGGTAAATTGGGATCCACAGGCCAAAACTACACTTTCTGACGAAGAAGTTATTTATGAAGAAAAACAAGGCAATCTATATTACTTAGATTATAAAATTGAAGGCAGTAAAGAAACGTTGACCATCGCCACCACGCGCCCCGAAACCATTTTGGGCGATACCGCAATCTGTATCAACCCCAATGATGAAAGGTTTTCGCACTTAAAAGGGAAGAAAGCCATCGTCCCCGTTTGCAACCGCGTTGTCCCAATCATTGAAGATGAATACGTGGATATTGAATTCGGAACGGGTTGCCTAAAAGTAACTCCCGCCCACGATGAAAACGACAAAATGTTGGGCGATACCCACAATCTTGAAATCATAGATATTCTGAATGATGACGGAACTTTAAATAGCTTCGGACTTCATTACGAAGGAAAAGACCGTTTTATGGTCCGCAAGGAAATTGTAAAGGAACTTGAAGCAATGGGCGTGGTTTCAAAAATAGAAACACATATCCACAAAGTCGGCACAAGTGAACGTACCGGTGCAATTATAGAACCAAAACTAAGCGACCAATGGTTCCTTAAAATGAAAGAACTTGCACAGCCAGCTTTAGATGCAGTTATCAATAAAGACGTAAACATAGTTCCCGAAAAGTTTGTAAACACCTACCGCCACTGGATGGAAAACGTGCGCGATTGGAACATCTCCCGCCAACTTTGGTGGGGCCAGCAAATTCCCGCATATTTTTATGGCGACGGAAAAGAAGATTTCGTAGTTGCCGAAACCATTGAAGAAGCTTTAAAACTTGCCCAAGAAAAAACTATCAATTACCAACTAAAAACTACCGACTTAAAACAAGACTCAGATGCACTGGACACTTGGTTTTCGTCTTGGCTCTGGCCCATCAGCGTTTTCAACGGAATCTTGAAACCAGACAATAAAGAAATAAATTATTATTACCCAACCAACGACCTCGTTACTGCACCCGAAATATTGTTTTTCTGGGTAGCGCGAATGATTATTGCTGGTTACGAATATAGAAACGAAAAACCATTTACGAATGTTTATTTAACGGGAATAGTTCGCGATAAACAGCGGAGAAAAATGAGTAAATCTTTGGGCAATTCCCCAGATCCAATAGATCTGATGAATACTTACGGCGCCGATGGCGTGCGTGTGGGGATGCTTTTAAGTTCACCTGCGGGGAATGATTTAATGTTTGATGAAGACTTATGCAAACAGGGGAGTGGTTTCGTTAATAAAATCTGGAACGCCTACCGTTTAATTGACGGTTGGGAAGTTTCTTTGGAAAAGGAACAATCACAAAGTGACTTTATCGCCCTTCAATGGTACCGAAGCAAATTTCAAAAAACCCTTGCTGAAATTGAAGACCACTACAACAAATACCGCATCAGTGACGCTTTGATGTCAACCTATAAGCTGGTTTGGGACGATTTCTGCTCTTGGTTGTTAGAAATGGTGAAACCCCCTTTCGGTGAAAAGATTTCAGAAAAAACCTATTTGGAAGTTATTTCACTCTTGGAAGATAACTTGAAAATACTGCACCCTTTCGTTCCCTTCATTTCTGAAGAAATCTGGCAGCACATCACCCAGCGCGACATTTCGGAAGCCTTGATAATTGCTACATGGCCAAAAATTGAACCTTATAATGAACAAATCATCAAAGATTTCGAATTTGCTTCGGAAGTAATTTCTGGAATCAGAAGCATTCGCAAAGAGAAGAATATTTCCTTTAAGGACACCATCACACTTTCCGTACTTAATAATGATAATGTTTCAAAGGAATTTGATGCAGTAATATCAAAACTCGGTAATGTTTCAGAACTAAATTATATTTCAGAAAAACTGGATGGCGCCCTTACTTTCCGCGTAAAAAGCAAGGAATATTTTATCCCAATAGCTGGCTCCATAAACCTTGAAGAAGAAAGAGCAAAGCTTTCCGAAGAATTGAAATATACCGAAGGTTTTTTAAGAAGTGTTCAAAGCAAACTTAAAAACGAACGTTTTGTAAGCGGCGCTCCCGAGCAGGTTGTGGCTTTGGAAAAACAAAAAGAAGCAGATGCACTGGCTAAGATTGATACGCTGAAGTTGAGTTTGTCAGGTTTGCAATAATACCCAAAGCCTAATTTCACTTATTTTCGATACAAAAAATATTGGGTAACTGCCTCAATGTAGAGTTGTTTTGCCTCATCAATTGTAAGACCACGGGTTTGGAAAAGTGCATTGGTCTTGAAAGCTGAAATATGTGGCTTACCCCCGCTTGGCGTAACTTCATCGTTGGTAGCGCGTTTGTAATATGCGTAGAGCCGTAACAAAACATCTGCAGGAAATGGCTCCCTATGCTCGTTTATACTTTTTACGGCGTTTTTAAAGGCAATATCAAGTTCTTCCGAAGTCATTGTTTTTCAGCAATAATTGTAATTCCTCCCTTAACTTTTTGGTTGAGGGTCACTATTATTTTAGCGTTCAATGGAAGATAAATATCTACACGCGACCCAAATTTAATAAAACCGCTGTCTGTGGCTTGCTCCACTTGTTGGTTTATTTCGGCATAATTTACAATTCGCTTCGCCAAAGCTCCAGCAACTTGTCTAAACAGTATATCTCCAAAAGCTTCGTTGTTTACCACTACAGTTGTGCGCTCATTTTCTTCGGAAGACTTTGGGTGCCAAGCCACCAAATATTTTCCAGGATGATATTTACTGTAAACCACTTTGCCACCAACAGGATAGCGCGTTATATGAACGTTAATTGGGCTCATAAAAACAGAGACCTGCAATCTTTTATCGTTAAAATATTCCTTTTCAAAAACTTCTTCAATAACCACAACTTTTCCATCAACCGATGATAAAACATAATCCGGATGTACCAAAAAATTTCGTTTCGGGTTCCTGAAAAACTGTAATACCAGAAGCAAAAATATTATGAGAGAAATGATAATACCGCCACGGAAAGTAGGGTCTTCAACAAACACATTCGCCAAAAGACTAGCCCCAATAACAATTACAAGTGCAATAAAAATAATTTTAAAACCTTCTTTATGAAACATTGTCAACAATTAATAAAAACGCATAAACAAATGGACTGGCATAAATTATACTGTCCAGCCTATCATATAATCCACCGTGTCCCGGCATAATGATCCCGCTATCCTTCACACCGGCCTGTCTTTTGAACTTAGACTGTATTAAATCGCCTATTGTTCCAAATATAGTAATGATGATGGCCATCACTACCCATACCCATAATGGATATTTTTCAGCATCCATTGGGCGATAGTTTTCTAACACTTTAAAGATAACAATTCCAGCCAAAAGAGCACCCAGCATGCCACCGACAAAACCTTCTACTGTTTTTTTTGGAGAAATGCGTTCTAACAATTTATGTTTTCCAAATTTTGTTCCTATAAGATAAGCAAAGGTGTCGTTGCTCCATACCAGTATAAAAACCGCTACAATTATTTCGGGCATAAATCTGCCGTCAATATTCATTACGGGAATAAGGGTAAGAAAGACAAACCCACTAATAATATAGAATATTACCGTGATGTATTTCTTCTTTTCGAACATTGGGATTTTGCTTGTCCAGAGCACATCCTTTAAAAGAAAAAGGTTTACAAAACCACTTAAAATTAAAAGTAGATAAACGGCGTTGTCCGCAAAAACCTTGTAGCTCAAAAAATAGAAAGCCGCCGCAAGCAGGAAATAGGCTAAATAACTGGTAAGATGTACCAGTTTTAAATATTCACTTAAAGTTATCAATGCAAGTACGAAAAAAAGACCCATAAACCACTCACGCGAAGTGAACATGGCAAAAATGATGATCGAAATGTATAATACGCCCGAAAGGGTCCGTACGAGAATTTCCTTCATATTATAAGTCTTCCAGTAGCAACAAATATAAGTTTTTTGTGCTACTTCCATAACTCATAAAATCCTTTTCTTTTTCGGTTTCAAAGTCTTGAATGGTAGTGATATTACTGGGAATGTAACCTGAACTTTGGTTTTTAATAATTCGTAAACCTTCGCTGATGGTGTCAACAATCTGGCTTGTCGTTGCAAAAATAACAACGTTTGTAGGCAGTTCATTCAGCTTCTTTTCCTTTATTTGATTTGAAGAAAGCAAAATGGAACCGTTGTTTGAAACAAGCGATTCACAAGTTGAAAGAAAGAATTTTGAATCTGTATTTTTTCCGAAGTTGAGGTTGAAACCATCAAATTTTTTGACAAGTGTTTCATTGATGCAAAACACTTCTTGTTCGTACCAATCATTTTCGGCCATAATATTGTCAAAAGCCTCCAAAATTTCATCCCAGTTTTCGCAATAGATAAATTTTCCGCCGTTGTTTTTAAAGTTATAGGTGAATTTTTCGTCTATAGGAAGCTTTTGCTCAGGGTAATAGCTACTCTCTCCGGATTTGCCAGAACGTCTGGCCTTCTCTTCCGCTTTATAATTTGGATTTAAAAGCCTTTTGAATAGACTCATTATTAATAAATTGAGGAGTTCATATATGTGCTAAACTTCAAATATATAAAATCTATATCGAAGTCTAGTACTCGCAAAACAAAGTTATGGAACAGAAACTAAAGTGGCAACATTAAGTTGATGCCACTCTTGGTACTTCTTCCGGTATTTCAAAAGGTCGTTCGCCGAATATTTTTTGAAGGTTGTCCTTGAAAATAACTTCTTTTTCAAGAAGCACATTTGCCAGTTCGGTCAATTTATCTTTGTTTTCCTCCAAAAGTTTCACCGCACGTTGATATTGACTTTCAATGAGCGCAGAAATTTCTTGATCTATAAGTTCTGCAGTTTTTTCGCTGTAAGGCTTGTTGAAATTATATTCAGACTGTCCGCTGCTATCGTAATAGGTAATGTTCCCGATTTTGTCGTTCAATCCATAAATGGTTACCATTGCGCGGGCCTGTTTGGTCACTTTTTCAAGATCGCTCAATGCGCCAGTTGAAATACGGTTAAATATCACTTTTTCGGCGGCACGGCCACCAAGGGCTGCACACATTTCGTCCAGCATTTGTTCAGGATGGATTATCAGTCTTTCTTCGGGCAAATACCAGGCTGCACCCAAAGACTGTCCTCGGGGAACAATGGTAACTTTTACCAAAGGTGCTGCGTGCTCCAGCATCCAGCTTACAGTGGCGTGGCCTGCTTCGTGGAAAGCAATGGCTCTTTTTTCGGCTACTGTCATTATTTTGTTTTTCTTTTCAAGACCGCCTACAATCCTGTCAACCGCATCGAGAAAATCCTGTTTGCCAACAGATTTTTTTCCGTTTCGGGCAGCAATCAGTGCTGCTTCATTACAGACGTTTGCGATATCTGCTCCTGAGAAACCGGGGGTTTGCTTCGCGAGAAAATCAGTATCCAAACCTTCGTCTTTTTTTATAGGGCGAAGATGGACCTCAAATATTTCCTTTCGCTCACGAACATCCGGAAGGTCCACATATATCTGTCTGTCAAAGCGGCCAGCACGCATCAAGGCTTTATCCAACACGTCCGCACGGTTTGTTGCAGCCAAAACAATTACGTTTGTGTTGGTTCCAAAGCCGTCCATTTCGGTTAAAAGTTGGTTTAAAGTGTTTTCACGCTCATCGTTGCTTCCAGAGAAATTGTTTTTCCCACGTGCACGTCCAATTGCGTCAATTTCATCAATAAATATAATTGCTGGCGATTTGTCTTTCGCTTGTTTGAAAAGGTCACGAACACGAGAAGCTCCCACACCTACAAACATTTCAACAAAATCTGAACCTGAAAGCGAAAAGAATGGAACTTTAGCTTCGCCCGCAACGGCTTTTGCCAAAAGGGTCTTACCCGTTCCCGGAGCTCCTACTAACAAGGCTCCCTTTGGAATTTTTCCTCCCAGAGAAGTGTATTTTTCAGGATTTTTAAGGAAATCTACAATTTCCTGTATTTCCTCTTTTGCGCCTTCCAGACCTGCAACGTCTTTAAAAGAAGTTTTCACGTCGGTTTTTTCGTCAAAAAGCTTTGCTTTGGATTTTCCAATGTTGAAAAGTTGTCCGCCAGCACCTCCGCCAGCGCCCGAAGACATTCGTCGCATGATAAAAATCCAAATTCCTATGATGATAACGAATGGTAGGATGCCCATCAAAATATCACTCCACACATTGGAATCTGTGTGCCATTCCATCTTGGTGGAAAGGTTATTTTCCTGTTTTATGGTTTGAAATGAATTTTCAAAATTTTGAAGATCCCCAAACTCAAATTGATAATCCGGATCATTGGGGCCAGGAGCCAAAAATGATGGAGTTTCGCCTTTTTTGGTGTGTATTTCCTTTTCTTTCGCGGCATCGGTCAAATAGACTTTTGCCATTTTCTTATTGATGACATCTACTTTTTCAACATCTCCACTTTTTAAATAATCCTCAAATTGTGATTGGGTGGTCTTAGCGGGTTGTGACCAGCTGCCACCCCCAAAAATATTCAATCCCAAAAAAAGAAGAGCGATAACTATATAAATCCAGTAATACCCACCCTTCGGCTTCTTTATATCTACTTTTTTCTTTTTATTTTCTTCAGCCATAAGGCAATTTTTTTTAGTTTGTTGTTTCTATTTTGACCGATACAGCATCGCCCCAAAGACCCTCAATGTCATAAAACTCGCGTATGTGCTTCTGAAAAACGTGAACCACAACGTGAACGTAATCCATAAGTATCCACTCTGCGTTGTCGCTGCCTTCAACGTGCCAAGGTTTTTCCTTTAAAGCTTTGCTTACTGATTTTTGAATGGAATTTACAATGGCGTTTACCTGTGTGTTTGAGGTACCATTGCAGATTATAAAATAGTCACAAACAGTATTTTCTATATCTCTAAGGTCGAGAATTTCAATATCCTTTCCTTTTACTTCTTCAATCCCTCCTATTATTTGAGCAATAAGTTGATCTGTTCCAGCTTGTTTTTTCTGCATTAAATATTTTTTCTTTTCTTTTTCGCAAAGTTATTACTTTTTTGTTTCTTGAAGCGCCTTAAAAAAGTAATACTAAACATAATTTGTCTTTTTGAAATTAATCAAACTTAGTGCCATCCATTCTACCAATTCCTACTTAAAGCAATTGGCAAAAGAAACCCTATTAGAGGACGAAACGGTTGTGCTTACAAACCGTCAACTTTCGGGGCGAGGACAAATGGGTAATGGTTGGCTTTCAAGGGAAGGACAAAGCCTTACCTTCAGTATGTTCAAAGCATTTGAAGGGTTACAGACCGAGCGACAATTTATGATTTCAATGGAGGTTTCTATTGCCATTGCGGAGATACTAATAGGGCTGAATATTCCCAATATATCAATAAAATGGCCAAACGACATATTGTCAGCTAATCATAAAATTGGAGGTGTTTTGATAGAAAACGTCTTGGAAGCACTTTTTGTAAAATATTCAATAATAGGAATTGGACTCAATGTGAACGAAACGGATTTCCCAAATTTGCCCAAGGCAAGCTCGATGAAGCTTGAAACAGGGAAAAATTTTGTCTTGGAAGAAGTATTTCAAAAAATTTCAGAAA
>DAIMFZ010000014.1:0-21792 GCA_036724225.1 Aequorivita sp. | reverse complement strand
GCGACAATTTGAGTTTGAGTGGTGTTGCCTACCATATAATAATATCCTGTGGACCCTGCATCTCCCTCCCTCGGTATTCCTGGACAATCAACAGTCCAATTAATTGAAAAATTATATCCGGGATAGGTGCTAGTTGGTGGATAAGGTTTAACATAGGTGCTTGTACCAGAAAAAACAGTTCCAATCAAAACACCATTTGACACTGCAAGTCCAGGAGTGCTTACATCTAGCGCAACATCGGAGCCATTTGTAGAGCTAAAGCCACTTACCTTCTCAATCAATCCGAAAGTTCCTGTAAAGGTTTCAAAAGTTCCATTGTTGGAATCCAACCAAGCTTGGTTGTTCAATAGCAAATTTCCAATACTAGTATATGTAATTCCCGTGGCATTATTTATAAACTGAACAATATTCCCAAAATATAATCCTAAGGCTGAAATACTGCCAACACTGGTAGTCATTCCATCAATAATGGTATTCTGTATAAGAAGCGAGGAATTTGTTGAAATTCCAGGTCCGATTATTTCAAATGCTTTTGCACCTTTTAAAGTAACATTCCGAATACTACCTCCTGTTGTTCCTTTAAAAATAACTCCTCCCGAGAAGGAAAGAACATCCTCATTGGCGTCCATTCCTGAAACGTAGGCATTGTTCAAATCTATGGGAACAGCCAAGTTAATTGTTCCATTTATTTCATAATATGTATTTGTTTGCAAAAGATATTTAGTATTTCCTCCAGCAATAAGCTCGGGAGCCAAATCTGTCACAGACTTCACAAGCTTGTAATTATTCCTTTGATCGGAAGCTGAATTTAGCTTAACCCATTTTCCGGGAGCTGGAAGAACAGTGGTATCAAAATAATAAAAAGATTTAAGATCTGTATCATAAACCAACAAACTGTTTGCAGGACTTGTAATGGTAGTTCGTTGCAAAGTAGTCATTCTAGGTGCCAGTAAACCTTGGGTTGTGGATTTAATATCGAGTGCTGAAGAAGCATCTGGATTAGTATTTCCAATCCCAACTTGGGCTTGCGAGATCATTGAAAAAAACAAAAATACAAAGAGTATGGATCTTGTGATAGAACAAGACCCTGTGTAGGGAATTTTCATAGCAATTAGGGGATTAAGGATAACTTATTGGACAAGATTAAACCTATTTATCAGATAAATTTGCCCTTTTAACGATAAAACAGTAAAACTTTAACCTTCGTGTAAAAATTAAAAAAAACTAAAGAAATTATTTTGTGAGAAAAATTCAAAATATTTATAGAGTCCATAAATATTTATGAAAAAGAGGTGGAGATTAAAAAAGTAATTACAGCTAAAAATGCTTAAACGTATTCATTAACCAACCCAATCAAGGTATTGGCGTCCTGCTCCCCACTTTGGCGCCATTTCATCTCGCCATTTTTGTAGATCATAAGCGTAGGAAGTCCCTTCACCCGAAGGGCTTCGGCCAGTTCTTTATTTTTATCAACGTCTATTTTTATAACCCGTGCTTTGTCGCCAAGTGCGGCGGCAACGTCTCTTAATACAGGATGCATTTCTTTGCAAGCGTCGTCCCATTCTGCATAAAAGTCCAACAGAACTGGAACTCGTGTTTCAATTAATTCTCCAAATTTTGACATTTGCCTAATGTGTTAGTTGAACAACTGTATTACAAATATAACATTTCCCGATTATTATACGGTATTCTGTCTTTTTTTAAGTTGGATTACGGTTATCTCTGGCCAGATTCCCACCCTGCCCGGATAGCCCAAAAACCCTAAACCACGATTCACATTTATATACCTTCCGAATTCCTCATAAATACCCGCCCAATTTTTATATCTGTATTTTATAGGGCTCCATTTAATAATCCCTGGAATTTCAATACCGAATTGCATTCCGTGAGTATGCCCGCTGAGTGTTAGTTGAAAATTTCGCGGATCTTCCTTTACCTTTGCTTGCCAGTGTGAAGGATCGTGGCTCATCAAAATTTTGAAATCGGTTTCTGAAATTCCTTCACAGGCTTTGTCCAAATCTCCTGCTTGTTTAAAGCCGTTTTCACCCCAATTTTCAACTCCTATCAAAGCAATTTTTTGACCGTTTTTTTCGAGATATCTATTTTCGTTCAGCAGCAAATCCCAGCCCATCTCTTTTTGAAGCATTTTCAATTTCTGAAGATTTTCTGCTTTGTCAGTTGCGCTTTCCCAGTTTACATAATCGCCATAATCATGGTTTCCCAAAATTGAAAAAACACCTCCGGGAGCTTTCAAAGTTGAAAATAGCTGTTTCCAATCTTTCATTTCCTCGGCCACATTGTTTACTAAATCGCCCGTAAAAAGAATAACATCGCTTTGCTGTTCATTTATAAGGTTTACGGCATATTCCACTTTGCGGTGGCTGTCAAAACTGCCACTGTGTATATCACTGATTTGCGTTAGCGTATAACCATCAAATTCATCGGGCAAATCGTCAAACTCTAATGCATATTTTAAAACCTTAAAGTTGTATTTCCCCTGAATCATCCCATAAATAAGCGATGTAAAAGGAATTGCGGCGATGCCTAAAGCGATGGTGCTCACAAATTTTCTACGGGAACCCATAAAGGGAGTTTCTTGGCTTCCTGCCACTTTCATAAATATTCCCACAAAAA
Source organism: Aequorivita sp. (assembly GCA_036724225.1). Classification (GTDB taxonomy): domain Bacteria; phylum Bacteroidota; class Bacteroidia; order Flavobacteriales; family Flavobacteriaceae; genus Aequorivita. Next base: position 19,158 of record DAIMFZ010000014.1, on the reverse strand, counting down.
AACGGGCAATATCTTCCCCAAACATAAAGACGATGATTATCAATTTAGGGATAAACACCGCGAGAAATATTCCGAAGAAATACATTTTTGGTGGCTCCATCATTTTTGCAGAACCAAAAAAGGAGAGTTCATAAATCAATCCAGCTAAAACCGCTATCGAAATAAAAACATACAAACCGTGCAACCAAGGGCTTTTTGTAATGGTTTTTACAGCCTGAAATGCATATATATCAACGAGTATGTAAATGATTATAAATAGGAACCAGCGCATAAGAATAAGAATTTTTAAAGATAGCAAGTTTCAAAAATCTGAAAAGCAACTTCACTTTATTTTAACGGTTTTAGTATCTTTTCCAAATATTTTTTTTGAAATGCGAAATTCTTCCTCTCTTCTCTTTATTCTCTTCTCTTTTTTCTGTTTTTCCCAAGAAAATAGTTCTTCCGAAAAATTAATTTCCTTTATAAATACTTTCATCGGCACGGGCGGCCATGGTCACACTTATCCTGGCGCCACAATGCCTTTTGGAATGATGCAATTGAGCCCCGATACCCGTTTGGACGGCTGGGACGGCTGCAGCGGCTACCATTACAGCGATGAATACATTTACGGTTTTACCCACACCCACCTCAGCGGAACGGGCGTTAGTGATTATGGCGATATACTTTTAATGCCTACAAACACAATAAATTTTAATAATGGAGCTGATGGAAATTCAGGTTACCGCACACATTTTTTGCACGAAAACGAAGTTGCTTCGCCAGGATATTATAAAGTTTTGCTCGATTCAACAAATATTGAAGTGGAACTCACGGTTTCTGAACGAAGTGGAATTCACCATTACACTTTTCCTGAAAATTCAAAACAAATCGTCATTCTCGATTTGGAACACCGCGACAAAGTGTTGAGTTCCCAAATTAATATTATTTCAAAAACCGAAATTTCCGGTCACCGCCATTCCGAAGCTTGGGCAAAGGACCAGCGGCTTTTTTTCAATATTCACTTTTCCCGTCCCTATAAAAATGTAACTTTTTTAAACGATAAAATCGAAGGTGAAAATGTAAAAGCTGCTTTCGAATTTGAAGCTTCCGAAGGGAATGAACTCGAAATTAAAGTAGCAATCTCAGCAGTTGATGAAGCTGGCGCAAAGAAAAATCTGGAAACCGAAATTGGCAATAAATCCTTTCAAGAAATTAAAAACGAAGCAGAAGCTGCTTGGGAAAAACAGCTGCGCAAAATCGAAATCAAAACTGAAAACGAAAACGAGAAAACAATTTTTTATACTTCTCTTTACCACACGATGCTTGCCCCAAATTTGTATCAAGATGTGGACGGACGTTACCGCGGAATGGATTTAAAAATTCACCAAAGCAACGATTTTGAAAACTACACCGTTTTTTCACTTTGGGACACCTATCGCGCCGCGCATCCGCTTTATACAATTATTGAAAAAGAGCGAACTAATGATTTTATAAATTCACTTTTGGCAAAATATGATGACGGCGGAATCCTCCCCATTTGGCCATTGGCGGGCAATTACACTTGGTGTATGGTCGGCTACCACGCCGTTCCCGTAATTGCCGATGCATACTTAAAAGGAATTCGAGATTTTGATGCAGAAAAGGCTTTGGAAGCAATGAAGCACAGCGCAATGCAGGATAAATTAGGCCTGAAAAGTTATAAGGAATTCGGTTTTATTCCCGTGGAAGAAGAAAGCGAATCTGTTTCAAAAACGCTGGAATACGCTTATGATGATTGGACAATTGCGCAAATGGCGAAGGCAATGGGAAAAACCGAAGATTACCAACTGTTTTCCGAAAGAGCGCAGAATTATAAAAACGTTTTCGACCCTGAAACCAGATTTATGCGCGGCCGTTTCAGAAATACTTGGTTCGCGCCTTTTGATCCGTACGAAGTGAATTTCAATTATACCGAAGCCAATTCGTGGCAATACAGTTTTTACGCACCGCAGGATATTTCTGGCTTGATGAATTTATTGGGCGGAAAAGCAGAATTTGAAAAACAGCTCGACAAACTTTTTACTGCAAAAAATGAAACTTCGGGCCGCGAACAAGCTGATATTACTGGCTTGATCGGTCAATACGCACACGGAAACGAGCCAAGCCACCATATGGCATATCTCTATAATTTCGTAAACAAACCTGCAAAAACACAGGAAAAAGTATACCAAATTTTAAATGAAATGTACCAAAACGCCCACGATGGAATTTCGGGCAACGAAGACTGCGGACAAATGAGCGCGTGGTACGTTTTCAGCGCGATGGGTTTTTATCCGGTAACACCCGCAAGCAATCAATACATTATCGGGACGCCTTTGTTTGAAAGAACTACGATAAATTTAGAAGATGGAAAAACATTTGAAATTGAAGCAGAGAACATTTCCGCTAAAAACAAATACATCGCTTCGGCAACGCTAAACGGAAAATCTTTAAATCGGAGTTTTATTTATCATTCCGAGATTATGGACGGTGGTAAATTGGTTTTTAAAATGATCGGAAAACCTTCCAATTGGGCAACAAAAGATGCTGAAATTCCGAAAACGGAAATCATCGAAAACCTAATTGTTTCCGCACCGTTCATCGGCAAAGGCGATGTGGCTTTTAAAAATGAAACTGAAATTTCACTTGGCGTTGCTTCGGCTTCGCTCAGCAACCAAATTTCGGGTATAACGGAAATTTTTTATTCTTTGAACGATTCAGAATTCAAAAAGTACAGCACGCCTTTTATCATTTCCGAAGAAAAAGTATTGAAAACATATTCGAAAAAAGATGATTCAAAAAGCGCAGTTCTTTCAACACATTTCTATAAAATTGATCCAAACCTCAGCATAAAACTGGAAACCGAATATGCAAATCAATACAACGGCGGTGGAAATAATGCATTGATTGACGGCGTTCACGGCGCAATTGATTTTAGAACCGGCGCTTGGCAAGGCTATCACGATAAAGATTTGAAGGCCACGGTAAATTTGGGTTCTTCAAAAGAGGTGAAAACGGTTTCAGTAAATTTTATGCAGGACCAACGTAGCTGGATTTTTTATCCAACGGAAATTTCCTGCGCAGTTTCTGAAAATGGAAAGGATTTTACAGAATTGCCAATCCAAAAAATAGAAGCCGAAAAACCTACGGAAGAAGCTGGAATTAAAACCATTAATTTCGAAATTAATAAAAACATCCAATTCCTGAAAATCACTGCAAAAAACTTTGGCGATTTACCAAAAGGACATTTGGGGTATGGCGGAAAGGCTTGGCTTTTTGTGGATGAAATAGAGATTAAATGACATAAGACTAAACCTAACAGGTTTTAAAAACCTGTTAGGTTTCAACTCACAAAATAATAGAATATGCTAAAAGCAATAATTCATATAATTACAATATTTATCTGTGTTAGCGCATTCGCTCAAACTAAAGATTTCACACAATTTGTAAATCCATTTATCGGCACGGACAAAATGGGGCACACTTTTCCGGGAGCGACCACACCTTTTGGAATGGTGCAATTAAGTCCGCAGACAAATGTGCAAACTATGTATAAAGCGGACGGAACCTACAACTCGAAAACCTATGAATATTGTGCGGGCTATCAATACGCAGATTCCACGATTATCGGGTTTTCGCATACCAATTTCAGCGGAACGGGACATTCAGATTTAGGAGATTTTTTGGTGATGCCGACCGTTGGAAAATTGGTTTTGGATCCGCTAAAAACCGAAAGTGGCGAAAAAGGTTTTGTTTCTTCTTTTTCACATAAAAATGAAAGTGCTTCCCCCGGATATTACAAAGTGAAATTGGGCGATTACAATATTTCCGCAGAGCTAACTGCCAGTGACCGCGTGGGTTTTCATCAATATACTTTTCCGAAAAGTGATGAGGCGCACATCATTCTCGATATGGTTTACAACGTTTATGGTTACGACGAAAAAAATGTTTGGACTTTTGTTCGCGTTAAAAATGATTCTACAGTTACGGGATATCGGCAAACACACGGTTGGGCGCGAACCCGGACGGTTTATTTTGTGATGGAATTTTCAAAACCATTCAAAAGTTACGGCCATAAAAAATATGACAAAGCCAAATACAATGGCTTTTACAGAAAATTCAACGAAGAAGAAAATTTTCCGGAAATGGCTGGAAAGGAAATCCGTGCCTATTTCAATTTTGATACTGCGGAAAACGAAAAGATTTTAATAAAATTCGCGCTTTCATCGGTTAGCACGGAAGGTGCGATGAAAAATTTAAAAGCCGAAATTCCACATTGGGATTTTGAAAAAACCAAAGCCGAAACACAGCAAAAATGGAACAAAGAGCTTTCAAAAATTGAAATAAAATCCATCACGCCCGAAGATAAAATCACTTTTTACACAGCACTTTACCACACGATGCTCAGCCCAATTATTTATGAAGATGTGGACGGGCAATACCGCGGATTGGATCAAAACATCCACACTTCGGATGGGTTTACCAATTACACTATTTTTTCACTTTGGGATACCTATCGCGCGCTGCATCCTCTTTTCAATATAATCCACCCAAAGCGGAATAACGATATGATAAAAAGTATGCTAGCGCACCACGACCAAAGCGTGCATAAAATGTTGCCTATTTGGAGCCATTACGCTAATGAAAACTGGTGTATGATTGGCTATCACGCCACTTCGGTGATTGCGGATGCGGTTGCAAAAAATGTAGGCGATTTCGATAAAAAACACGCCTTGGAAGCTTCCATAAATACTTCAAATGTGGATTATTTTGACGGCATCGGCGATTATAAAAAATATCATTTTGTGCCCGAAGACAAGAGCAATTCCTCGGTTTCCAAAACTTTAGAATACGCTTATGACGATTGGTGCATCGCGCAGATTGCGAAAAGTGTTGGCAACGCTGAAGCTGAAAAGGAATATTTACAGCGTTCAGAATATTTCAAAAATGTTTACGACCCAAAAATTGGTTATATGCGCCCAAAAATGAGTGATGGAAAATTTAAAGAAGAATTCGATCCACTTGAAACAGAAGGGCAAGGTTTTATTGAAGGCAATGCTTGGAATTACGGCCTTTACGTTCCGCAAAATATAGATGAAATGGTACAAATGATGGGCGGAAAAGAACGCATAAGCCAACATTTAGATTCACTTTTTACGATGAAACTTGATGATAAATATATCGCAAAAAGTGAGGACATAACCCGCGACGGAATTATGGGCAATTATGTGCAGGGAAACGAGCCGGGACATCATATTCCGTATCTATACAATTGGACGGGGAAAGATTACAAAACACAGGAACGCGTGCGAATAATTATGGACAAAATGTATGGCAGCAAGCAGGACGGTCTTTGCGGAAACGACGATGCCGGGCAGATGAGTGCTTGGTATATTTTCAGCGCTTTGGGTTTTTATCCCGTAATTCCCGGTTCGCCAAACTATGCTTTGGGAAGTCCATTAGTTGAAGAAGCTATCTTACATTTGGACAATGGAAATTCGGTAAAAATTGTTGCGAAAAATCAAAGCGCAAAAAATATTTATGTGAAAAGTGTTTCCGTTGACGGTAAAAAACTGGACAGAAATTATTTGACGCACGATGAGTTTACAAAGAGCAAAGAGATTGTTTTTGAAATGAGCAATAAACCCAAAAAATAAGATTAATAGAAAAACCAACCACGACTAAACCTAACAGGTTTTTGAAACCTGTTAGGTTTGAAGTCCAAAACTAATGTTATATGAAACGCAGAAAATTTATCCAAAACGCTTCCCTTTCCACATTTGGAATTGCGGTGGGAACTTCAGTTTTTGCTTCGGAAAAAAGTATTCTTTCTTCAGAAGAAAAATATTCTCCAATTAATACTTCCAATTTTCCATTGGTAATTGCCACTTGGAATGTAAAAGAAAGCACCGCCGAAGCTTGGCGCGTTTTGCAGGAAGGAAAATCTGCGCTCGACGCCATTGAGAAAGGCTGCAATGTTGAAGAAGCCAATGCCGAAGGACAATCTGTCGGGATCGGCGGGTTGCCGGACCGCGATGGGAATGTTACGTTGGATGCATGTATTATGGACAGCAAAGGCAATTACGGCGCTGTGGTTTATCTTCAGCATATTATGCACCCTATTTCGGTTGCACGAAAAGTGATGGAAGATACGCCTCACGTAATTTTGGCAGGAAAAGGTGCGGAACAATTTGCAATTTCCGAAGGATTTAAACCTATAGATTTGCTTACCGAAGCTTCAAAAAAAGCTTGGGAAGAGTGGAAAAAAACTTCACAATACAAACCCATAATAAACATTGAAAACCATGATACTATTGGAATGTTGGCTATTGATATAAACGGCGATATTTCGGGCGGTTGCACCACGAGCGGATTGGCTTACAAAATGGCTGGCCGCGTGGGCGATTCGCCAATAATTGGTTCGGGATTGTTTGTTGATAATGAAATTGGAGCCGCAACCGCAACTGGTCTGGGCGAAGAAGTTTTAAAAACCGTGGGCAGTTTTCTGATTGTTGAATTAATGCGCCAAGGCAAAACCCCGCAACAAGCCTGTGAGGAAGCCATTGGTAGGATTATAAAAAAGAATCCAGATTATAAAGACTTTCAGGTGGGTTATATTGCTGTAAACAAAAAGGGTGAAACGGGTTGGTATTCTATCCACGACGGATTTTGGGTAACGAAGTACCAGAACGACAAAAACGAAAACTTTCCTTCAGATTTTTATGATAAAAAATAACCTCTGTGCTCTCTGTGCCTCTGTGGTGGATTAGTTTTACCACAGAGGCACAGAGGCACAGAGAACACAGAGAAAACCAAATTCAACAACCAACCATGACCGAAAAAAAATTCTTCCACTCCGCTTTTATAACCGTTACCGTCCTCTTTTTTCTTTGGGGATTCATCACTGTTTTGGTTGATAGTCTCATTCCGCGATTGAAAGATGTTTTTGAACTCAGTTATTTTCAGGCAGGATTGGTTCAGTTTGCTTTCTTTTTGGCGTATTTGGTGATTTCGGTTCCTGCCGGAGCCTTGCTTTCTCGCATTGGATATAAAAAAGGGATAATTGTTGGTTTGGTAACAATGGCAGTTGGCTGTTTGCTTTTTTATCCCGCAGCCGCCGATAGACAATTCTGGATATTTTTAGTTGCTTATTTTACATTGGCTGGCGGAATTACCGTGTTGCAAGTTGCGGCCAATCCTTATGTTTCAGTTTTGGGAAGCGAGGATGGTGCGTCCAGCCGATTGAACCTTTCGCAAGCATTTAATTCTCTGGGAACAGCGATTGCACCTTTGATTGGCGCATCCTTTTTATTGAGTGACACCATTAAATCTTCAGAAGAAATTTCAGTTTTGACTAATACGGACCAAAGTGCGTATTACGTTTCCGAAGCTTCCGCCGTGCAAACACCTTTCCTATTCATCGCAGCGTTTATAGGATTTTTGGCGTTGTTGTTCATTTTTATAAAACTTCCGAAAATTTTGGAAAAAAGTCCTGTTGGTGGTTACGGAAAATTGTTGAAAAACAAAATCGTGATGCTCGGTGCACTTGGAATTTTCCTATATGTCGGGGCCGAAGTTGCCATAGGCAGTTATTTGGTGAATTATTTTATGAGTATGAATATTTCTGAAATAATACAACAAAATGAAACGATGAAATACATTGCCGAACACCTTTTAAATACAGATTTAAACACCATTGACAGTAAAGCAATTGTGGGTGCTTTTGTAGTTTTTTATTGGAGTGGTGCTATGATTGGACGTTTTGTTGGGGCGTATCTAACCAGAATTTTGAAACCTACCAAGGTGCTTTCAACTTTCGCCTTTGTGGCTGTGCTGATGCTAATTATCTCAATGAATACAGACGGTTTAACCGCTATGTGGTCCATTCTCGCCGTTGGACTTTTCAACTCTATTATGTTTCCAACGATCTTTGCTTTGACCATTGATGGACTGGGCGATTTGAAACCGCAAGCTTCGGGTTTGCTTTGTATGGCAATTGTTGGAGGTGCAGTAATACCGCCGATGTATGGATTTTTAACGGATAATGTTGGGTTTAAAATTGCGCTTATTCTATTGATAGCCTGTTACGGTTATATTCTCTTCTTCGGAATACTTAAAGGAAGAAAATTATTGAAGAATGCTACTTTGTAAATAATTACATTAGACTAAAATGCACAAAGCTTGCCTAAATTAAGCGGTCCATTAAAAATTGTTATTCGCAAAATTGAAGTACTTAAATTCTTCTGCAGTCCTTTTTTCTTTTTACTGCGCAAAAATCTTTTCGCCTTTGCTTTCCTGCTCCTTGAATTTCATTACCAAATCCAAAGCATCTGGAATTACATCGCTACATAAAATAATCAACGAACCCATTTTCGCATTATTTGCAGCATAAGTAATGGCTTCTTTTTCTGAAGGAATAACGGTTGTTTTTTTGTTTGGGTCTTTCATCCTGATGCCATCATTTAGCATTTTTATGATTTCTTCATCGCTTCTTCCACGCAGGTTTTTGTCCTGACGGATTATTATTTCATCAAACATTTCTGCGGCGATGCTTCCTAACTCTTTAGTGTCTTCCTCTCTTCTATCACCAACTCCTGCAATGATACCAACTTTTACAGTGGCTTCAAGGTTGTCTGTGAATTTTTGAAGCGCTCGCATTCCTGCCGGGTTGTGGGCATAATCAAGTAAAATAGTAAAGTTTTCAAATTTGAAAAGGTTCAACCTTCCCGGTGTTTGTGTTGCTGAAGGAATAAAGGTTTCCAAAGCTATTTTCATATCCTCAATTCCTATTCCCCGCACATTTGCAGCGATTACTGCTGGCAGAATATTTTGAATCATAAAAGTTGCCTTTCCGCCATAAGTCAACGGGATGTTTTCGGCTTTCATGATTCGCATTTTCCATATACCACGGCAAAGCGTAACATATCCGTTTTCATAAATAGCGGTAATTCCGCCAAGTTTTTGAAGTGCTTTAATCCGTGGGTTTTCTTCATCCATTGAGAAAAGTGCGAGGTTGCAATTGATGCTTCTTCGCATTTCATAGACCAAATCGTCATCAGCGTTAAGAATTGCGTAACCTTCGGGAAGAACCGTTTCGGGAATAACCCCTTTTACCTTCGCGAGTTGCTCTACGGTGTGTATCCCTTTCAGTCCCAAATGGTCTGCTTCAACGTTAGTTACTATAGCGACATCACATTTTTTAAAACCGAGACCTGCTCGTAATAATCCACCACGAGCACATTCCAAAACGGCGAAGTTTACCGTTGGGTCTTTTAAAACAAATTCAGCACTTGCTGGGCCGGTGCAATCGCCTTTCATCAACAATCTGTTTTGAATGTAAACGCCATCACTGGTAGTGTATCCCACTCTGTATCCTTTCATTTTTGCCATATGGGCAATTAAACGAGTGGTTGTAGTTTTTCCATTGGTTCCTGTAATGGCAATAATAGGAATTCTTCCCGTATTGCCTTGCTGCGGAAATAGCTTGTCCACAACTGGTGCTGCAACATTTCGAGGCAAACCGCTCGTTGGCGCCAAGTGCATTCTGAAACCTGGACCAGCATTCACTTCCAATACCGCTCCGCCCGTATCATTTAATGGCTGGCTGATGTCTGTAGTCATTACATCAATGCCACAAATATCGAGGTCTATTATTTTTGAAATACGTTCCGCCATTGAAACGTTGGTAGGGTGCACAATATCTGTTACATCTTCCGCAGTACCACCTGTGCTGAGGTTTGCTGTGTCTTTCAAAATAACTTGTTCCCCTTTTTTCGGAACAGAATCTTCTGTATAACCTTTGGCGGCAATGATTGTTCTCGTTAAATCGTTGATGGTTATTTTGGTAAGTACATTTTCGTGGCCGTAACCACGGCGTGGGTCTTTGTTCACTTCATCGACCAATTCCTTAATCGTTAATTTTCCATCACCTACAACGTTTGCAGGAGTCCGTTTTGCGGCAGCCACCAAAACATTGTTTATTACCAACAAGCGGTAATCTTCGCCAGTGATATATTTTTCAATAATCACTTTTGGAGAAATGATTTTAGCAGCGTGAAATGCTACCAAAGCATCTTCGTAATTTTTGATGTTTACGGTAATTCCGCGGCCATGATTTCCGCCCACAGGCTTTACAACTAAAGGAAAACCAACATAGTGGCAAGCTTCTTCTAAACTGCTTTCGCGTGAAATAATATCGCCGCGTGGCACTTGTACTTCAGCCTGCTCCAAAAGATATTTTGTGTCTTCCTTATCACAGGCTATTTCTACACCAATACTGCTAGTTTCGGAAGTTACCGTTGCTTGGATTCTTTTTTGGTTGGCTCCATAACCCAATTGGCAAAGTGAGTATTTATTTAAACGAATCCATGGAATACCGCGGGCTTCGGCTTCTTCAACAATAGAACCCGTGCTTGGGCCCAAACGCTCGTCTTCACGTATTTCACGCATTCTTTGGATGTCTGCTTCCAAATCATATTCTTTTCCATCAATTATAGCTTTGCAAATCTCAACTGCAGCATTTGCCGCATAGCGGCCAACGTTTTCTTCAATATAACTAAAAACCACGTTGTAAACTCCTTTTTCGCCATAAGTTCGGGTTCTTCCAAAGCCCGTGTCCATATCTGCCAACGATTGGATTTCTAGCGCAATATGCTCAACAATATGTCCCATCCATGTTCCTTCTTCCACTCTTTGGAAAAAACCGCCTGGTTCTCCAACGCTGCAGCGATGTTCGTACATACTGGGGAACATATTCTTGAGCCGATCATAAAAACCTTCGATTTTATTGGAGGGAAGCTCCTCCATTTCCTCAAGATCAAGGACCATTACTATTAATTTATGACGACGGATAGACCAGTAATTTGGACCCCGCATAGCGTTGATTTCTCTAATTCGCATAGGTTGACGGATTTGTTTGTTTCATATGAATTTGATAAATATATGATTAATTTCTCTAACAATTAACGTATTTTTGTGCGCAAAACCAAATAAATTCATGGACGTAAAAGGTACCCTAATCCCCATAGGTGGAAATGAAGATAAAGGAAATGGCAAAAACGAAAGATATACTTTAGAATATATACAGCGCGGCATTCTGTCCCGTGTGGTTCGTGAAAGCGGCGGAATAGATGCTACCATAATAGTAATTCCAACCGCCTCCAGCATTCCGGTGGAAGTAAGCGAGAATTATCTTTATGCGTTCAACAAATTAGGTTGTAAAAATGTTCATATTATGGACATTAGAAGTCGCGAAGAAGCCGAAAATCCAGACTTTTTAAAATTGATGAAAAAAGCCAACTGCGTGATGTTTTCTGGCGGGGACCAATCAAAAATCGTAAGGTACATTGGCGGCACAGCTTTAGCTGAAATCATAAAAAATAAATACGAAAACGAAGCGTTTGTAATTGCAGGAACCAGCGCGGGCGCTATGTGCATGAGTGAAGAAATGATTACCGGCGGAGGCGTGCAGGAAGCTTTTACCAAAGGTGCGGTAACCATGGGCAAGGGAATGGGTTTCATTCCAAACTTTATTATCGATTCGCATTTTATCCGCCGTGGGCGTTTTGGACGTTTGGCAGAAGCCGTGGCTCAGTTTCCCTTAAAAATTGGTATCGGATTGGCAGAAGACACAGGCTTAGTAATCAAGAACCGCAACAACTGCGAAGTGATTGGTTCAGGGATGGTAATCCTTTTTGATCCACGAAGGTTGATACACAACAATCGAGATGCAGTACCAGAAGGCTCTCCTATGTCTATTACTAATCTAAAAGTCCACATTTTAGCCCATGGTGACAAACTGGACATTAAAGAAAAACGCATTCATATTTCGCCAATTTATCTTGAAATGACTGATGCTGAAACTTTGTGATTGTTTATTGTTTATTGTTTATTGTTTATTGTTTATTGTTTATTGTTTATTGAAAATTACAATAGAATCTATCGGGGCCAAAGTATCAATCCTTATAAATACCTATCTCCTTTTTTTCTTCGGAAGTTTTAAAGGCGCGGTACATTCCTTCCGTGTTGAAAGGCATTGCGATGTTTCCTTTGGCATCAACGGCAATTAGTCCGCCATCGCCACCAATTTCCAAAACTCGTTTATTAATTACTTCGGAAGCAGCTTCTTCCAAAGACATTCCTTTGTATTCCATCAAACAGGAAACATCATACGCAACAACCCCGCGGATGAAAAATTCGCCACTTCCCGTGCAGCTTACCCCACAGGTTTTGTTGTTCGCATAGGTTCCGGCACCAATCATCGGGCTATCACCCACGCGGCCCCATCGTTTATTGGTCATTCCTCCGGTTGAGGTTGCGGCGGCAATGTTTCCGTTTTTATCGCAGGCAACGGCACCCACTGTTCCAAACTTGCCTTCCTTTTTCATACTGTGATCCAACTGAAAAGTATCACTATCCTTTATGTTTTGCCATTGCTGATAGCGGTGCTCATCATAAAAATATTCAGGAGTTTCCAAAGTGTAGCCCAAACTTTTTGCAAAACGCATTGCGCCTTCGCCTGCTAGGAAAACATGATCTGTTTTTTCCATAATATCGCGCGCGAGTGATATTGGGTTTTTAATTCCTGTAATTAAAGAAACAGCGCCAGCATCCAACGTTTTACCGTCCATAATGGCAGCGTCCATTTCGTGGGTGCCATCGTTTGTGAAAACGCTTCCTTTGCCAGCGTTGAAAAGTGGAGAATCTTCCAAATAATTTACGGCGGTTTCCACAGCATCCATTGCAAAACCATTATTCTCCAAAACATTGTAACCCTTTTCAAGGGCTTCATTTAAAGCTGCTTTGTACTGTTCTTCTTTTTCGGGTGTCATCAATCCCTTTACAAGTGTTCCTGCGCCGCCGTGGATTACTATGGAAAATTTTTTATTCATTCTTGCTATTTTTTATTGTGGCAAAAGTACGCTTTGGTTTTAAATATTAATGCGAAAAGACCTCAGAGGTTTTGAAAACCTGTGAGGTCTTCAATTTTGGTCAAACAATCCATTATTTATATTTTATTCTGAAGTGTTATCGCTATTTTTGGGCTAAATTCCGAAACTATGTCAGAAAAAAAACGCCTCTTTCTTGTTGATGCCTACGCTCTTATTTTTCGGGGGTATTTCGCATTAATAAAAAACCCGCAATTAAACAGTAAAGGCCAAAACACCTCAGCCATTATGGGGTTTTTGAACTCACTTATAGACGTAGTGAAAAGGGAACGCCCAGACCATTTAGCAGTTTGTTTTGACAAAGGTGGTAGCGAAGCCCGCAATGAAATGTTTCCAGATTACAAAATCCATAGAGACGAAACCCCAGATGCCATAAAGTTTGCCATACCCTATATTTATAATATTCTTGAAGCCATGAAAATTCCAATTATGGTGAAAGAAGGTTTTGAAGCAGATGATGTGATAGGAACATTGGCAAAAAAGGCCGAAAAAGAAGGCTACACGACCTTTATGGTTACGCCAGACAAGGATTTCGCACAATTGGTTTCAGAAAATATATTTATGTATCGCCCCGTTTTTGGTGGGGGCTATGAAACTTGGGGAATTCCTGAAGTTCAGAAAAAATTTGAAGTAAAAGATCCATTACAAGTAATTGATTTTTTAGGAATGATGGGCGACAGCAGCGACAACATTCCTGGGCTTCCAGGTGTTGGCGAAAAAACCGCCAAGAAATTTATAGCTGAATTTGGCTCCATGGAAGGCCTGCTCGCTAACACTGCACAGCTAACAGGCAAAATGAAGGAAAAAATAGAAGAAAACGCCGAGCTTGGTTTGCTCAGCAAAAAATTGGCAACCATTATGCTTGATGTCCCTGTAGAATTCAACGAAGCCGATTTTGAAATGTGTCCGCCAGATACTGAAAAAGTCTTGGAGATTTTTGATGAGCTGGAATTTAGAAGACTCAAAGAAAATTTCCTTAACGCTTTCTCAATTGAAGGAATGGCTTCCATTGGCACCAGCCGTGAGAGGCAGCAAAACAATAACACTGCAGATACAAAACAAAAAAACACTAAAAACACTGCTGCCGGTGAAGGTCAATTTTCGCTCTTTGGCAACGATGGCGAAGTAGCAGAAACTATAAAAAAATACAACTCCCGCGCAACCATTGAAAACACGGAACATTTTTACCAAACCGTACAACCTGGAATGGGCAGCAAGCTGTTTCTTCAAAATTTAATGAATCAGAAAAGCGTGTGCTTTGATACAGAAACTACAAGTTTGAATCCGCTGGAAGCTGAATTGGTAGGAATTGCTTTTTCTTGGGAAAAAGGAAAAGGTTTTTACATTCCCTTCCCGGAAAATCGTGAAGAAGCGCAACAACTTTTGGAAGAGATCCGTCCTTTTTTTGAAGATGAATCCATTCAGAAAATTGGTCAAAACTTGAAATACGACATAAAAGTATTGGCTAAATACAACATTTCAGTAAAAGGAAAATTGTTTGACACTATGCTCGCGCACTATCTCATAAACCCAGATATGCGCCATAATATGGATGTTTTGAGTGAAACCTATTTAAATTACACACCCGTTTCAATCACGGAGCTAATTGGCAAAAAAGGTAAAAACCAATTGAACATGCGCGATGTTCCATTGGAAAAACAAACCGAATATGCCGTTGAAGATGCCGATGTAACCTTTCAGCTAAAAGAACATTTCGAAAAAGAACTGGGTGAGGCTAACACCCAAAAACTTTTTGATGAAATTGAAGTGCCGCTACTTCGTGTTTTGGCTGCTATGGAACTGGAAGGCATCAATCTGAACGAGGAATTTCTTAAAAAACTTTCCAAAGAACTGGATACTGATATTCTTAAACTGGAAAAACACATTTACGAAGAAGCGGGCGAAACCTTCAACATTGCTTCGCCAAAGCAGTTGGGTGATATTCTCTTCGAAAAAATGAAACTGATAGACAAGCCAAAAAAAACCAAAACCGGCCAATATTCCACAGCCGAAGATGTGCTTTCCTATTTGGCAAAAGACCACAAAATTATCCGCGATGTTTTGGAATACCGAGGCTTAGCGAAACTTAAAAGCACTTATGTTGACGCGCTGCCCGATCAAGTAGAGCCAACAACTGGAAGGGTCCATACAGATTATATGCAGACCGTCGCCGCCACGGGCAGACTGAGCAGCAACAACCCAAACCTCCAAAACATTCCTATCCGCACTGAGCGCGGACGTGAAGTCCGAAAAGCATTTATTCCGAAAAACGAGAATTACGTTTTGATGTCTGCAGATTATTCGCAAATAGAACTTCGAATCATTGCCGCTTTAAGCGAAGAAGACAATATGATTGAAGCCTTTAAAAATGGCGAGGATATTCACGCTTCTACCGCTGCTAAAGTTTTCAATGTTCCTTTAAGTGAAGTTACACGTGAGCAAAGAAGTAATGCAAAAACTGTTAATTTCGGAATAATCTACGGCGTTTCCGCATTCGGTTTAAGTAACCAAACCGATCTCTCCAGAACTGAAGCAAAAGATTTAATTGAAACTTATTACAAAACCTACCCAAAACTTAGAAATTACATCAGTGAGCAAATAGATTTTGCGCGTGAAAACGGTTATGTGCAAACCGTTTTGGGACGAAGACGCTACCTAAAAGACATAAACGGAAGCAACCAAGTAGTGCGTGGCGCCGCAGAGCGAAACGCTGTGAACGCCCCAATCCAGGGAAGCGCGGCAGACATCATTAAAATCGCGATGATTAACATCTACAAAAAGCTAGAGGAGGAAAACTACAAAAGCAAAATGCTTCTTCAGGTTCATGACGAACTTGTTTTCGACACCTACAAACCCGAACTGGAAAAACTAAAAACCATGGTAAAATACGAAATGGAAAACGCATACAAACTGACTGTTCCGTTGGATGTTGATTTGGGCGTTGGGGAGAATTGGCTGGAGGCACATTAAGGAGTTGGTAGTTTTCAGAGGCAGTTGGCAGTAATTTTTCAATAGAAAGAGGGTGTCTAAAAAGTAAAAATCAATCGTTTTGTCCGGTCCAGCGCAGTCGAGACCTAATTGTAAGTCACAAACATAGAGTTCTCGACTGCGCTGGAACTGACGTCCAAAACTACTTTTTAGACACCCATTTTCTGCTTTTAAAAAAAATAGTTTTAATTTCTGCTATAGACCAATTCCACATCGCCAAAATTGCCAAATTCAATTGTAGCCTTCAGGGTGTTTCCGTTTAAATCAACCATTGTTGTGGTGGTTGTGGGATCTGGCTCATTCGTTATCGTGGTAAGCTGATTTCCAATCAGCGTGTAAGTTCCCGTGGTGGCGGTGGTGCCATTACAGGTGTAGGTAGTCTGCCCGTTTACTATGACTTCCTCCAAAATGCTGAAAGTTTGGGAATAAGTACCATTTCCTGTGAAAGCAATCGTGCCCACAAAACAGGGGACTTCATTCATAAAATTTCGGTCGGCTGTGCCATCGCCGTTCAGGTCCATCGGAATTTCCACATTGGCCTCAGTAAGTGTCCACGCGCCTACAATTGTGGTTTCGGAAGTGTCATTGTCATCATCCGAAGAGCAGGATGCGAACAATATAGCAATAAATAAAATACTCATTAACTGTTTCATAATAGTATAGTTTTACATTTTAGGACAACAAATTAAAGGCTTTCGAAAATTAGGAACTATTAATTTATTAAAGGTTTAAGGGTTTTTACCAAGGTTTTAACGGTTTTTATTTTTAAGATATTTTTAACTTTTATGTTTTCTCAGTTGAAGGATTTATGTATTTTGTGTCCCGAAAAAGAGATAAATACATATCCTATTATTATGAACAAAACAATTACACTTTTAGCACTACTATTTTCAGCAATAACCCTTCACGCCCAAGACCCGAATATTCTTTGGCAGCGAACTATTGGGGGGAGTGGAAGCGATAGACCATGGAGCCTCATCCAAACAGATGATGGAGGAACTTTAATTGGAGGAGAATCTGATTCAAATATATCGGGAGAAAAAAATGAAAATTCTCGTGGTGGTTTGGATTACTGGATTTTAAAATTAGACACAGCTGGGAACATATTATGGCAAAAAACCTATGGTGGAAACAAGGAAGATATACTATGGTCCGTTCTACAAACATCTGACGATGGTTATATAATAGGAGGATATTCCAATTCCGATATTTCAGGTGAAAAAAGTGAAAATTCACAAGGTGATTTAGATTATTGGGTTTTAAAACTTGATAGCTCTGGAAATATTCAGTGGCAAAATACTATTGGAGGTAATGGAATAGATAGATTAAGGTCGATTGTAGAAACAGATGATGGAAACTATATATTGGGGGGATCTTCTTCTTCTGAAATATCAGGGGATAGAACAGTTCCAAAAATTGGTTCAACAGATGTTTGGCTTGTTTGGTTAAATTCATCCGGGAGTATTATTTTTCAAAAGGCGTTTGGCTCAGGATCCTATCAAACACTTACAACTCTAGCAAAAACAGATGACGGAGGTTCGATTTTAAGTACAACTATTAATACCGGTTCTAATCAAGAAGATTTCGGGATAATAAAACTTAATAACATTGGGGTTATTGAGTGGCAAAAAACTATTGGTGGTAGTATGTTTGATTCATTTCCACAAATAAATCAAACGTCGGACGGCGGTTATATTGTTGCGGGAGCCTCAGAATCTGACATTTCCGGGGATAAAACTGAAAATTCTCAGGGTTCATATGATTATTGGGTTTTAAAATTAGATGAAAGTGGAAATATCATTTGGCAAAATACTATAGGAGGCTCAGAACCTGAACAACCCTACACAATTATTCAAAGTACAGAGGATGGTTATTTTGTTTGTGGGTCTTCACCTTCTAATATTTCAGGAGACAAAACTGAAGATTCAAATGGAGGTTCAGATTTTTGGGTTCTAAAACTTAATAGTGTTGGTATTATTGAATGGCAAAATACAATAGGCGGTGAAGACATTGATGGCCGTCCACGCGCAATACAAACAGGCGATGGGAGTTTTTTAATAGCTGGTTATTCCTCATCCAATATTTCTGGTGACAAAACAGAAAATTCTCGTGGCAGTAGTGATTTCTGGATAATAAAACACGCCGCAACTTTAGGCCTCGAAGAAAACACATTCTTAACAGCAATAACCCTCTACCCCAACCCAACAAGAAACACACTACAACTAAATACCCAAGACAAATCAATTAATCAAATAAACATTTACACAATGACGGGCAGTAAAGTTCTGCAACTTGATGTTGACACCGTTTCCCCAACCGTTGATGTTTCCAGCTTGGCTTCGGGTGTTTATTATGTGCAGCTGTATTCTGGAAAAAATGTGGCTTTGAAAAAGTTTGTGAAAGAATAACATTTGGAAATCAAAACTGAAATCGAAATCCTAATCGATACTTCGGCTTAGCTCAGAAACCGATACTAAATTAAAATCGAAACTGAAATTGAAAAAATAAAAACTATCAATTATGAAAAGAAATATACTTTACAGTTTAATTTTAGCATTAATCACAATTTCACTCTACGCCCAAGACCCGAATATTCTTTGGCAGCGAACTATTGGTGGGAGTGATTTGGAATATTTAGCATCTATTAACTTAACCAATGATGAAGGTTCAATTATAGGAGGGGCTTCTTCATCCAATATATCTGGAGAGAAAAACGAAAATTCAAATGGAGGAATTGATATTTGGATTTTAAAGATTGATTCACAAGGAGAGATTCAATGGCAAAATACTATAGGTGGAAGTGGCGACGACAACCTATTTTTAAATGGTAAAATTATACAAACCACTGATGGCGGTTATTTTTTAGGTTGTACTTCTAATTCAAATATCTCAGGAGATAAAACGGAAAATTCAAAAGGATTCAATGACTTTTGGGTTTTAAAGTTGAGTGCATCTGGGGACATTGAATGGCAAAAAACAATTGGTGGCTCAGGACAAGACTTTCTTTTTTCATTATTGCAAACAAATGACAATGGTTTTGTTATTGGGGGAAGTTCAACCTCAAATATTTCTGGCGATAAAACTGAAGATTCTCAAGGAAGCAATGATTATTGGGTTCTTAAGATTAACGAAACAGGTATGATTGAATGGCAAAATACCATTGGAGGAAGTGAAACTGAGATATTACAGGACATCCGGCAAACCTCAGATGGCGATTTTATAGTTG
>DAIMFZ010000013.1:0-22389 GCA_036724225.1 Aequorivita sp. | reverse complement strand
ATAACCTTTTACCGCCTCAAAATCCAACCCACCATAATTCCCGCTGCTCATTAAAAGCAAGCAAGTATTTTCGTAATCCTTTGAAAAAAGATAGGTTTTAAAATCGGCGGGATTTGTGAAAACCACTAAATCCTTGCGGTCAAAGGCTTCCTCAATTTGCTCTATTTTTATTTCTTCTAGCTGCTTTATCATCACAGCATGCGGCGAGTAAAAAACTACGGCACTATCTGCCGCGTCCAGTGTTCCTTTGTATTCCTTTAAAAATTCTGGGTTGAGGCTACTGTAAGTGTGAAGTTCCAAACAGGCAATCAATTTTCTATTTGGATATTGGCTTTTTACGGCTTCCGTAGTGGCTTTTACCTTACTGGGGGAATGGGCATAATCTTTATAAGCAACCGCAGTCTTGGTTTCGGCAATCATTTCAAGTCGCTTGCTGGCGCCTTTAAAGGTTGCAATGGCTTCATAAAAATCATCGGCATCAACGCCCATCAATTGGCAAATCCAGCGGGCGCCTTCCAAATTGTTCAGATTGTGTTTTCCGAAAATTTCAATAGGCATAAGGCCTTCGGGAGTATCTAAAAGCGTGTTTCCGTTTTCAACAGTATATTCCGGGGTTTGGTAGGGATATTTTTTAATGTGATTTGTAGAATTTTCAACCACCCGTTTTACCTCTGAATCCTCCTCGTTGTAGATAATTGCGCCTCCGTTGGTTATTTCATTCAGAAATATTTCGAATTGCTTCACGTAGTTTTCATAAGTTGGGAAAACGTTGATGTGATCCCACGCAATGCCGCTCAACAAAGCGATGTTCGGTTTATAGAGATGAAATTTTGGGCGACGGTCTATTGGAGAAGAAAGATATTCATCGCCTTCAATGACCATAAAGTCATTGTTTTCGGTAATTTTTACCATAGTGTCAAACCCTTCCAACTGCGCGCCCACCATATAATCCACATCTTTTCCGTGGTAGTTCATCACATGCAGAATCATGGATGTGATAGTGGTTTTTCCGTGCGAACCGCCTATGACCACGCGGGTTTTGTTTTTGGATTGTTCGTATAGGAATTCAGGGTAACTGTATATTTTCAACCCGAGTTCCTTCGCCTTTAAAAGCTCTGGATTGTCTGCTTTGGCATGCATTCCCAAAATAACAGCATCAATATTGGAAGTTAATTTTCCAGGGAACCAACCTTCCTTTTCGGGCAACAAACCTTTGTTTTTCAATCGTGTTCTTGAAGGTTCAAAAACTTCGTCATCGCTTCCGGTTACGGTATCTCCTTTTTGATGTAGTGCCAATGCTAGGTTGTGCATCGCGCTGCCGCCAATGGCTATGAAGTGGATTCTCATTGAGGATTCAAGATTTAACCCTTCGACTGCGCTCAGGGTGACATATGTTCTGTAAAGATACTTTTTCTGATTCTAAATTATAATGCCAAAATGAGGGATTTTTCTTTTTGGGCTTCCTTAAAATCGGTTTGGCCTAATAAGGCTTTATTTATCCAAGTAAGTGCGATTTGTTTTTTGCCGAGGTTTTTATATATCTGTGCCAATCGGTAGTATGCCCAATCTTTTTCTACTCCGTCTTTTATGGAATAATTGGCCAAATACTGGCTGAGACATTCAATTCCGTATTCCGGCTCTAAATTGTACTGCGCCGAAATTTTCCCGATTTGATAATTGAGTTGGTTGCGTTTGTGCTTTTTAAGTGATTCTGAAGTTGTAGCGATTGCTTCCTTTGGTTGCTTATTTTTTTCATAAAGACTTGAAAGTTTCTCATAAGTATGCGGTGATCCGCCCACTTGAATCGCTTTTTTGTAAAATCGCTCTGCATCCATGGGTCTATCAGTATATTCAGCGATATAGCCATTGGCGAGGTATCCGTCCACCTCTGAAATTTTGCCTAATTCATTGGCGTATTGAACAGCCTTATTTTCGCTTCCTCCAAAAATTCCCGGTAGTTGAATGTAAAATTCAATCAGAGCCCAACGGGCTTCAATGTGTTTTGGGTCAAGTTTTGCGGCCCTTTCCAGTTCTTTTTTAATATCTCCAACATAAGTGACGGCTCGAATTCTACTGATGGACATCGCTTTCATCCCCATAGCGCCACCGTATTTAAAGTGGTAGTTGGCGTTGGTTTCTTCTTCATTTACTAAACCTTCGTAATAGGAAATCGCAATGTCCCAATTTTTCCCATAAGCAGCAATATCGCCCAAATATTCACGGGTTTTTTTATCGCTAGGATGCTGTTTCAAATAAGTTTCGAAAATAGGTTTCGCCTTGCTGAAGTTTTCGGCTTTAAAATATTCTTCAGCTTGCTGATAGTTGTTTTGTGCTACAGCAAATAGCGGAAGTAGATAAAGAAGAAATAGTATTGTTTTGAAGGAATTTATATAATTCAAGGTTCAAGATTTAAGGTTCAACTCTTCGACTGCGCTCAGCGTGACAGGTTAAAAACTGCTAACTGCTACTGAACACTGCCTACTTTTTCCCGGGTGGATATTTCGCCAAAATCTTTTGAATAACGGAAAAATAATACGCTTCCTTTTGCTGCGGTGTTGTCCGTTCTTTCATTTCGCCATCGGCAACGGCTTGCCAAACGAGACCGTCATTTTCCACATCAATAAAATCCATAGTCAATTGTTGGTTCAGCACATTTCCGCCAATGGGAATGCCGCCGCTCACACCCACGCCCATATTACCGCCGCCGCCGCCAACACCTATACCGAGAGTGTTTCGGGAACGGGAAACACTCTCGCGAGCATAAAAATTGATATAAATTTGGGGCGTATCGGTTTTAACAAAACCTCGTTGCTGCATCAAACTATCGGTGATATGTATAATGCGATTGTCGTCCAGTTCATTAAGTCCAGAGTCAATTGTCGGGAAATAATTGTAGCTGTTGTATTTTGAAAAATCCACTTGTTTGTCGTAGTCTACTGCTACTGTGGCACCGCAAGAGGCGACAAAGATGGAAAGTATTAAAATTGAGAGGAGCTTCATTGTATTTTTCTTTTCAATAAAAATACGCAAAAAAAACACCTTTAGTTTTGGGTTTGTTATTCTTTAACAATATTCGCGGAAGTTAAATCAAATGTAAGATACAGCCTTTCGAATTTAATTAAGCATTTCCCATAATTTATCCTTCAATTCCGTAAGCCCCTGCTGAGCTACTGAGGAAATAAACATATACGGAATACCCTTAAACTGCTTGTCTAAAATCTTTTTCATTTCGGCTTTCAGTTCGTCGTCCAGCATATCACTTTTGCTGATGGCCACTAAACGATCTTTGTCCAAAAGTTGTGGGTTGTAACGGCGCAATTCATCTACCAATATATCATATTGTTCCTTAATATCTGGCGCATCGGACGGAATCAAAAACAACAAGGTAGAGTTGCGTTCAATATGGCGCAGAAAACGGTGACCTATTCCTTTTCCTTCAGCGGCACCTTCAATGATTCCTGGAATATCGGCAACTACAAAAGTTTTAAAGTCGCGGTATTCCACTATGCCCAAGTTGGGTTTTAGGGTGGTGAATTCGTAATTGGCAATCTTCGGTTTGGCTGCGGTAATTACAGAAAGTAAGGTTGATTTACCCGCATTTGGGAAACCTACCAAACCAACATCGGCAAGGATTTTTAATTCAAGGATGATGTCTGCTTCCAAGCCTTCTTCCCCAGGCTGTGAATAGCGTGGAGTTTGGTTGGTGGCAGTTTTAAAATGTGCGTTGCCCAATCCGCCACGTCCGCCTTTGGCAACTACTCTTTCTTCACCGTCTTCGGTGAGTTCAAAAAGTATTTCTTCAGTTTCTTTGTCACGGACTACCGTGCCCAACGGGACTTCAATATAAACATCGGCACCATCGGCTCCGGTACTTGTTTGCTTGCTACCGTGAGAGCCGTGCTCGGCTTTAAAGTGCCTTTTAAACTTAAGGTGATAGAGCGTCCAAAGAGTTTTGTTCGCCTTCACAATTACGTGTCCGCCACGGCCGCCATCGCCCCCATCGGGACCGCCTTTGGGAATATACTTTTCCCGCCGCATGTGCTTGCTGCCCTGCCCTCCCTTTCCGGAAGTTATGTGAACTTTTACGTAATCTACAAAATTGCCTTCGGTCATTGCAAAAAAAGTTATTGAGTTATTGGTTAATAGTTATTTGTTCCTTCCCTTTGGGGAGGTTAGGTGGGGACTACAAACTGTCTATAACTTTACTTAATCTTTCGGTAATTTCTTCAATGCTTCCCACACCATCAACGCCGTAATACTTGTTTTGCTTTTCGTAATAATTTTTCAAAATGGCGGTTTCGTTATAGTAAACTTTTATGCGGTTACGGATAATGCTTTCATCGGCATCGTCTGGGCGGCCACTGGTTTTACCTCTTTCCAAAAGCCGCTTTACCAAAACCTCATCGTCCACTTCCAAGGCGACCATGGCATCAATCTGGGTATCCTTATCGTCCAATAAATGGCCGAGGGCGCCTGCCTGTGCTACTGTTCTGGGGAAACCGTCAAAAATAAAACCGTGGGCATCGGGATTTTTGTCCAACTCATTGCTGAGCATGTCGATGGTAATTTCATCCGGCACCAGTTTTCCCTTTGCCATAAAGGATTTGGCAAGATTGCCAAGTTGCGTTTCATTTTTGATGTTAAATCGAAAAACGTCGCCGGTGGAAATATGCACCAGGTTGTATTTTTCCTTTAGAAAATTGGCTTGAGTGCCTTTCCCTGCACCGGGAGGGCCGAATAAAATTATATTAGTCATGGATGAGTTTTAATGAATAGAAAAAACGAAGTCGCAAATTTACGAAATTATAATTGGGGAATCGTTAAATTGGGATTCGGGATTTGTTAATTTGGGATCGGGAATTCGGAACTTGAAACTAGAAATGCGTTATTTCATACAACAACCCCCACAGCCTTATAGAGAAAATTGACCAGTGCATTCCAAAGCTTTTCCAATGTCACCATCAATATTCCTTTTAAGGTATTGACGAAGTTGAGCGCCATGGCTTCCAGACCGTCCAAAAAGAATTCGCGGAGGTCTTCGTCAATATCGCCGCTGGCCACTCCCTTTTGTATAAGTACCGTTTGTTTGGCAATGGCTTCCACCTGTCGTTCACTGAAACCGCGCACTGCGGAAATATCTTTCTCCAAAATGCCGGAGGCAATGTCCTTTATACCCGTAATAATTGTTGTTACATCTTCAGCCATAATCTTATCGTTTTAGGAAACTTTCATACGTTATTGCTTGGTCCAAAAATATTTCTACCTGTCCTTTAAAAGCCTGTAATGCAAGCGGCCTTATGCCGTTTTGCTTATCGGTTTCTTTCATCTTTTTGAAGGTTTCGGCTATTTTTTCAAAGGCGAAGGCGCTTGGATAGTCGCCCGTAATGGCATTGCTCCCTTTGGCCGCCAACATTTCGTTTATTTTGTCCAATGCCACATTTTTGGGCACGGGTCGCGCTTTGGCCTGTAGTTTCAACGACTCGAAAGCCCCAATCAAAATATTGTAAACAGGTTCCCGGGCGGCAAAACTTTCACTCTCGGTACCGCCATCAACCTCTGCAAAAAACCGCATCGCCAAATCGCTGCTTGCAGTTACTTTGGTAACAATGGCTTGGTCATAAGCAGGAGCCAACGTGGCTTCGCAACCGGTAAAAAGGGCGATGGCAATAAGTGCTATAACTGAAAAGTACAGCTTGAGAGGTTTCATAATACCAATTTCAAAGACAAGAACTAAGGTAATGATTTATAATGAATTACTGCTAATTTTTAATATTTTCCCATTCAATTTTACTCAGCGAATAGAAGTTATGAAGCGTTCCATCATAGATAAACTCATTTCTTTTCACAAGCCCAATTTTCTGCAGTATAGTATTTGATGCAACATTATCCACCTGGGCCATGCCGCATATTTCATTAAAACCCAATTTTGTGAACCCGTGATTTAAGGAAGCCACGGCAGTTTCAGTTGCATAACCTTTTCCCCAGTATTTTTTGATGAAACGGTAGCCCAAATCATAAAAGTGCGTTCTGCCATCAATAACATCGGTTATAAATTTAAATCCGCTCCAACCAATAAATTCGCCGCTTTCCTTTTCAACAACCGCCCATCTGCCAATTTCGTTTTGAACGTATTGCAGTTTTATGACATCAATGGTTTTCTGGGCCTGCTCCAAAGTACCTATGGGTTTCTTTCCCAAAAAAGTATGTACCTCAGCGTCACTATCCATGGCGAACAGGCCGTGCAAATCTTCATCCATCATATCGCGTAGAAATAAGCGATCTGTTTCAATATGAATTTTCATTTATTTCTAAAATTAGGCATAATCTTTCGTTTTTAAAACGGCTTTAATTTATATGCAAGAAAAGAATACATACCAAAAATTAGCCTTTGAATCATTCAAACTGGGGCTTAGCTTTACACAACAAATATCCTCTTTTATTAATTTAATTTGGTTATGACAATTATCATATAATTTCTTACATTGAACCTTTACTTTTATTCCTAATAAACTTTTTAAAATTCAATAAAATGAAAAACAACCAATTACTTAAAACTTGGCTCAGAATTTTACTAGGCCTTTTCTTAATAGTGTACGCATTAAATCAATATTTCCATTTTCTGCCTACTAGCTATGGTGACATGCCTGATAGTACCATGGATTTTTTAGATGCGGTGGTAGTTTACCTTCCATTCCTCTACTTTTTTGAAATCATTTTAGGCTTATTTTTAGTATTTAATAAGTGGACGCCGTTTCTATTACTGGTTCTTTTCCCATTATCAGTAGCATTTTTGATTTTCAGCATTTCAAACCAAGATTTTTTAGACGCGCTACCTGCGTTGGTTGTTGCATTGCTAAATTTCGTTTTGTTACTGTTTGAAAAAGAAAAATACAAACCTCTTTTCCAAAAATAGAATTCATTAATTACATCTATTTCTACAAAAGAAAGATTGATGGGCACGCTTTTCACTTGCACTGTTTTCAGTGCAGGTTTCAGCGTACCTGAGGGGTTTTCGTTGTGGACGGAAGGGGTAGATGCTTGATTTTAAAGAGATGGGCTTTTGTAAAGTGCGCTTGAGGGGAAGTGTTAGCGAAGTTGCCGATTGAAGTTTCCACCGCACTGACTAGACTATCTAACGACCAGACTAAAGTTTCTACCGGACCAACTAGACTTTCTACCGATACAACTGAACTTTTTACTGACACAACTGAAGTTTATACTGACGCGACTAGACTTTCTACCATTCCAAATAAACTTTCTACCGACCCAACTAGACCTTCTACCAACCCAACTAAACTTTCTACTTATACAACTAAACTTTCTACCGACCCAACTGAACTTTCTAAGTTGTTGGTGGCGGTAGGGGGGAAACTGGTACCACAGGTTTTACTTGGTTGAGAGTAGCCACTGTTTTTGAATAGGAGAATTTATCTTGTGCCGCTTTATCATCTTTGAAAAACTTGGCAGCAATTTTTGCTATGCTGATTACCTGTGCATAGATGGTATTAAATTCTGTAACTCCAGCTTGTGAAATTACTTTACGACTTCCTTTCATTGTTTCTTGGGTGATGTTTGCTGCCTGCAAAACATCTGCATAGCCAGTTATGGCAGTGATTGTTGTTGCGGAGGTTCCCGCAGTGGTGATTTCTGTTTGCAGGGCAGGGGTCATATTTAGTTTGAACTTCAAAAGTAATTCTATCAATGCTTCCTGGTCTTTGTTCTGAGCGGCTTTGTGGTGTGCAGTGAAGCCAAGCCGATTTAAGATTTCGTCTCTACGGGGTTTATCAGTTTTGAAATCTTCCATTATTTGAACTTTGAACTCTGCCAAATCGGTCAAGGAATTTGATTGAATGCTTGTTAGGAGTTGTGTAGCTTCCCGCAGTTCTTGGGCATTGTCTATGCCCAAAAAGTTTGTGAAGGCGTTTCGTATCTGTGTTTGAATGTCTGGGAAAAAGGGGTCTGCCCAATTGGCGCGTTTAGTAACCAAAAATGGTTGGTGGACGATGGCCTGTTCCATGATTGTTGCACAGGCGGTGAGCATATCAACATCTTTTCCTTTGTATGCTCTTTTGAGGGTTGTTGCCATGATTTCTAGGATTTAGCGTTAGACGTTATGTGTTAATTATTAGAAGTTTAACTTTATTATTGAATACTGCTTAGGTTAAATTTAAGAAAATATTTAACGCGAATCAAGGGGGAAATCCCCCTATTTTTTGGAGGGTTTTTCCCTTTTTTGGGGTTTGGGTGGGTGTGATTAAAAATGGAATTTTGAGGAAGAATATCACCAGATTATATTTGATAAGGAGGGGAACGGTAATGATAGCTGGTCACGAGCGGGACGCTCGCGCTAGCGGGGGACCTCGCCAAAGGCAGGTTTTTAAAATGTTTTATTATTATTATTTTCCAATAGCCTTCAAAACTCTTTCCTCCTGAATCAATACATCGCGCATTAACAGATTATGAGGAAATTGTTTGTGTTTCGAGTCTTTAAAACCTTCTAAAATTTGAATTAGAGAAGACGCGGTTATCAAAGAGAGATTGAGCTCATATTCAAGACCACACTCTTTAATAAAATCATCGGAAAAATCTGGAGCAATTAGAAGAGATTTTATCACTTTATAGTCAGTATTTTCAACACATTTACTATAAGCTTTAAGTTGTCGCGAAACAGAACTAAATTTATTATAGCCACTTTCTTTTAAAGTTTTGCATTCAACAATTATCAATTCATTGTTTCCAATGTTTAAAATTATATCTGCTTTGTCTTTTGCTGTATTTAGTTTCTTACGCAAAGGTTCATCAACATTAAAGCCTAATTGCTCAAAAATAGTTTTAGTAAGTTCTTCAAACTTTACTCCCAAATTAGCTTCCTTGATTGTTATTCCATTCTCTTTTAAAAGATTGAAATTTCTAAAACCAATATTTTCATAATTTTCCAAATATAAATTTTCGGCATCTTTATAGTTTTCAAGAATGTTTTGGATTATATCGCCACGGGTTTTAATGGCCTTGGCTTTACAAAATTCCTCCAATTCCGTTTCTGAAACTATTTCCAAAACGTCCCTTGGTTTTATATTGTAGTCCAAAAGAAAATTACTTTTTAAAACTTTTTCCTCCTGTAATTCAAACTCAACACGTAGTTTTTCATTTAAGGACTTTAGCACCTCTCCCAATTCAGTTAAAAGTTTTTCATATCCATCTATTGAAATTCCCACTTTCTCATCGCGCTCAATTTCATCGAAATATTTTATAAGGTTATTTACCTTCTCATCAATCAAAGTTCCTTTTAATGAAGGATTAATATTTAAGCCCTTATCACATAGTTCATTAATAAATTTCTTTTTATCTGAAACGTTCGTTCCTTCTTTATGCACGTCATCCATAAGCATATGTGAAAAGGAAATACCAGCCGTAATAATTGCTTTAATTTTATCTTCTATTGGTAAGCGCCAATCAATTTGATGTTTTCTACAAATGGCATTTATTTGTGGTTCCCTTAACAGTCGAAGTACGCGTCTAAAGAATTTGTCAGCAACCTCTTTGCCTCGTAATTTTCTTAATATTCGAATAACCTCATCAGCCACAAAAATGGTGCTTGTTTTCTTGGAATAAAAAATAACACCCATTGCTTTTAAGTCATTGATGACCGTGTCTATATCTTTCTTTTGAATAGGAATAATCAAATAATTGATAAGCTTAATTTCTTCCTGTGATAATCCAAGTTGTTGTGATAGGGTTACTATTATTGACTGCTCATCAGTAGTTATCTTACGCTCTTGATTATTCTCTTTATCATTATTATAAGCAGTAAATAAACACGATTGATAGATTTTATAATCTCTGAGCCTCTGACCAGAAATATCACTTTTTTCACTCTCAATAGTCTTTTTAAAATCCTTGATTTTTTTATCCAATTTAGTGAGTTCCTTTTCATAAAGACGGGCAAACCAATCTTGTTTCATTATGGAATTGCCATCCTTTGAAATGATATCAGATAAAATGTCCAATTGCGAAGTAGTATTTACAAATTCATCCCTAATACATTGAGAAAATTCATCTTCAACCAAATTAAAAACTTTACCCACATTGATATTATCCATGTTTTTTAAGTCTTTACTTGAATCACTCAAAATCTTTTCAATCTCTTTGATGTTTTTAGGCTCATTTGCAAGGATGCCATCGATAATTTTAAGGAAAGAGTTTTTTTCAAAAGAATTTAAATTAGCAAGAATCTTTTCTAATTTCATATTAAGAAGTATATAAATCAGTTATCCATTAAAGAAAACCATTAATGTTATTAACCGGGGAGAATACCAAATATAACTTATAATTTTAAATTAACAACCCCACCTTTCCAACTCTTTCCCCACAACCGTGAGAACGACCAATACTGCTAACTTCAGCCCGCCAAAGTGACTGACAATTGTCATATAATTTCAACCCATGAAACTTTACCTTTATTCCACTTTTAAAAACAATAATATCATGACAGAAATACAGATTGCTCAGAGTGTTACTCCCAGACATATTAGGGAAATCGCGGCAAAATTGGCAATTCCGGAAGAGAAGCTGGAGTACTACGGGAACGACAAGGCAAAGATTCCTTTGGATATTATTGATGAAGAAAAAGTAAAAGCGAACAACCTCATTTTAGTAACCGCAATTACGCCCACTCCTCCCGGCGAAGGAAAAACAACAACTTCCATAGGACTGGTAGATGCGCTCAACATTTTAAAAATGAAAGCCGTTGCGGTAATCCGGGAACCCAGTTTGGGGCCCGTATTTGGCATAAAAGGTGGCGCTGCCGGTGGCGGGTGGAGCCAGGTTATTCCTATGGTGGACATTAACCTGCATTTTACGGGCGATTTCCACGCTATTGAAAAAGCCAACAACCTGCTTTCTGCCCTTATAGAA
The DNA here is from genome assembly GCA_036724225.1 of Aequorivita sp. Taxonomy (GTDB): domain Bacteria; phylum Bacteroidota; class Bacteroidia; order Flavobacteriales; family Flavobacteriaceae; genus Aequorivita. Next base: position 11,475 of record DAIMFZ010000013.1, on the reverse strand, counting down.
AACAACATCCAAAGTAAATCGAGAAGCCTTGGCATTGATCCCAGAACCGTAGTTTGGAAACGGTGTATGGACATGAATGACCGAGCCTTGCGGAATATTGTGAGCGCACTTGGCGGCAAAGCTGGCGGGGTTCCACGGGAAACAGGTTTTAATATTACGGCAGCCTCGGAGATTATGGCCATTCTGTGTTTGGCATCAGGTTTAGAAGACCTAAAAGCGAGATGCGGAAATATCTATATAGGCGATACCTGGGATGGGAAGCCTGTGTTCGCAAAAGATTTAAATGCTGAGGGCGCGATGGCTGTGCTGTTAAAGGACGCCATAAAACCGAATTTGGTCCAAACCCTGGAAGGCAATCCCGCAATTATCCACGGCGGACCTTTTGCCAATATTGCACAGGGCACCAATTCCCTTATCGCGACAAAAATGGGGATGACCCTAAGTGATTATACCGTAACCGAAGCGGGTTTCGGTTCTGATTTAGGCGCAGAGAAATTTTTGAATATCAAGTGTCGCGCAGCGGGCATTTCCCCTAAAACCATTGTCTTGGTTGCTACTATCAGAGCCTTAAAATACCACGGTGGCAAATCGTTAAAAGAAATTACGCAAGAAGATGTGGAAGCACTTAAAAAAGGACTTCCCAATTTGGAAGGTCATATTGCCAGTCTAAGGAGTTTTGGGATTCCTATTGTAGTTTCCATAAACGCCTTTAAAACGGATACGGAAGCAGAAATGCAAGTCGTGGAAGACCATTGTAAAAAACTGGGTGTTCCCGTAGCCTTGAGCTATGGTTGGGAGAAAGGTGGAAACGGGTGTTTGGCTTTGGCCGGTGAAGTTATTAAGGCAGCGACTTCCTCTACTGACCAATTCCATCCCACTTACAATCTCGATGACAGTGTAAACACCAAAATGGAAAAGATTTGCCAAACTATCTATGGCGGAGAAAATGTGGTTTTAAGTGATGTAGCTATTTCGCAATTGCGCAAATACGAAGCGATGGGTTATGGAAATCTACCTGTCTGCATGGCAAAAACGGAAAAAAGTTTTAGCGATGACCAGAAGCTGTTGGGCCGACCAGAGCACTTTGATATTCATATCAGGGAGTTTGAAATAGCAACTGGAGCTGGGTTTATAATTCCCATAGCCGGTAATATGTTGCGTATGCCCGGATTGCCAACTACCCCTGCCGCTGAAAAGATCACCATTGATAAGAATGGTATTATTGAAGGCTTGTTTTAAAAAGAGCAATCTTCAATTAGCAATCTCTAAGATGCTCCTTAAGGTCTAAGGAAGGTATAAACCGACTTTGGTGTTTAAATCAGTACCGTTTTCACCCATAAAGAACGAATCCCTAATTATCCAATTAACAAATTACGAAATAACTATCTTTGCAAAAACAAACTTGTCCACCCAAGTTTTTAGCGAAGGTGGACACAACAGATAACAGACAACTGACAACTGCTATGAATTACTTCTCCACCAGTTTCACCCTCGGCATTCTTGGCGGCGGACAGTTGGGCAAAATGATGCTTTACGAAACCCGAAAATGGGACATCCGCACCAGCGTCCTCGACCCAAGTGCTGAAGCTCCTTGCCGTATAGCCACAGATCATTTTCAGCAAGGCGACCTGATGGATTATGAAACAGTTTATAACTTCGGAAAAAAGGTAGATGTACTGACGTTTGAGATTGAGGGAGTAAACATAGAAGCCTTGGAAAAGCTGGAAAGCGAAGGTATAAAAGTATATCCCAGTGCCGCAACTCTCAGAAATATTCAGGACAAAGGCGTTCAGAAGCAGTTTTATAAGGAACATCAAATACCCACCTCGCCCTTTAAAGTTTATAAAGATAAAAACGATTTAAACGAAGCCATTGTTCGCAAAGAGCTGCATTTCCCTTTTGTATGGAAAAGTTGCACCGGCGGTTATGACGGCAAAGGTGTAAGCATTATCCGCGAAGCTGAGGATGTAATTCCATTGGCCGAAGGCGCCTGCATTGCAGAGAAATTGATTCCCTTTAAAAATGAATTGGCGGTAATAGTGGCGAGAAATCCTTCCGGCGAAGTAAAAACCTACCCAGTAGTGGAAATGGAATTCCACCCCGAAGCCAACCAAGTGGAATACGTAATCTGCCCCGCAAGAATAGACGAATCGGTTGCCAACAAAGCAAGAGCTGTAGCCACGAAAGTTTCCGAAGCGTTTGAACACGTTGGTCTTTTGGCGGTAGAAATGTTCCAAACCGAAGACGATGAAATACTGGTTAACGAAGTAGCGCCAAGGCCCCACAACAGCGGTCATTACAGCATAGAAGCCAGCTACACCAACCAGTTTGAACAACAAATAAGAGCTATTTTAGATTTGCCTTTGGGAAATACGGACAGCAAAGTGGGCGGCATAATGGTTAACTTAGTAGGCGCCGAAGGGCACACCGGCCCAGTAGTTTATAAAAACATAGAAAAAATATTGGCGATGGAAGGCGTAACGCCCCACATCTACGGCAAAAAAGAAACCCGCCCCTTCAGAAAAATGGGGCACGTAACCATAGTGAACAAAGACCTAAACAAAGCGCGAAAGATTGCGGAGGAGGTTAAGAAGACTATTGAGGTTATTTCAAAATAACCAATTGTTACAAAAAATGCAACAGTTCAATTTTCTGATAATTTAAAAATCAACTACCGTGAAATCCTAGGTAGTTAAAACAGGCTAATGGAACTTCATAAAAACATATCCAATAGTGAAATTGTTGTCTATCAATCTGATGATAAATCTGTTGAATTTCAAGTTTTGTTGGATGAGAATGAAGATACTGTCTGGGCCACTGAACAGCAAATTATGGAGTTGTTCGGAAAAGCAAGAAGAACCATAGGTGAGCACATCAAGAAAATATATGAGGAAAAAGAACTTGACAACAAAGCAACTTGGCGGGAATCCCGCCAAGTTCAAAAAGAAGGAAAAAGGAAGGTAGAAAGAAACATCTCATACTATAACCTAGATGTGATTATTTCTGTTGGCTATCGTGTAAAGTCACAGCGAGGAATAGAATTTCGTAAATGGGCCACAAAAAAATTAAAAGAGCATTTAATAAAAGGTTATACCCTAAATGAAAAACGCCTAAAACAACTCCAACAAACCATACAATTAGTAAATAGAGCCTCCAAACAAATCTCAAATACAGACGAAGCTCAAGGTTTGATGGAAGTACTTTCAGATTATTCAAGGGCGCTCGACATTTTGGATGATTACGATCACCAAAAGCTTTCAAAAAAAGTTACTGATAAAAAGATAACATTCAGCATAGATTATAAAGAAGCCATTAGAGCCATCGAACAATTAAGAATAAAGTTTGGCGGTTCTAGTCTCTTTGGCAACGAAAAAGACCAATCCTTTAAAAGTTCCATCGCTGTTATAGACCAGACCTTCGACGGGAAAGATCTCTATCCAAGTATTGAAGAGAAAGCCGCAAATCTTTTGTATTTCGTGGTAAAAAACCATTCCTTCACCGATGGCAATAAACGCATTGCAGCTTGGCTGTTTGTATGGTATTTAGCCAAAAATGATTTTCTGTATAATAAAGATGGAACAAAAAAAATCGTCAACAATACCTTAGTTGCCTTAACTTTGATGATCGCGGAAAGCAATCCCGCAGAAAAGGAAATAATGATAAGCGTCGTTATGAATTTAATGAATTAAAAAAAAACAAATTCCAAAACTTGGAACTTGGAACTTGAAACCATAAACAAATGAGCAAAGTAGCAATAATAATGGGAAGCAGCAGCGACTTGCCAATAATGCAGGAAGCGGTAGATATTCTAAAAGAATTCAACATTGAAGTGGAAGTGGACATCGTCTCCGCCCACCGTACCCCCGATAAACTTTTTGATTACGGAAAGAACGCACATACACGTGGAATTTCTGTAATCATTGCCGGAGCCGGCGGTGCGGCACACCTTCCAGGAATGATCGCTTCCTTATCGCCATTGCCTGTAATTGGCGTACCAATAAAATCCAGCAACTCTATTGACGGCTGGGACAGCATTCTTTCCATCCTCCAAATGCCAAGCGGCGTTCCAGTTGCCACGGTTGCACTTAACGGCGCCAAAAATGCTGGTATCCTTGCCGCACAAATTATTGGTTCTTCCGATAAAGCTGTTTTGGATAGAATTATTGCTTACAAAGACAGCCTTAAAACCAAAGTTGAAGACGGCGCTGAGAAAGTACGCAGTGGCCAGTAATCAGTGTTCAGTAGTCAGTAGTCAGTAGTCAGTAGTCAAAAATATAAAATACAATGTCCCCTCGAGTAGCCTGTGCTGAGCGCAGTCGAAGTGCAGTCGAGAGGTTATTGTTAATCAGAATTATCATAAAGAAGTAGGTCTCGACTGCGCTTGACCGGACACAGATATGAACAATCCCCTATTACAACCTTACAACACCGCTCCCTTTTCCAAAATAGAAAACAAGCATTTCCTTCCTGCCATCAGCAAATTGATTGAAGAAACCAAGGCTGAAATAGATGCTATTACTTCAAACACTGAGGAACCTACATTTAAAAACACGGTAGAAGCCCTTGAAAATACAGGAGAGAAATTAGACCGGGCAACGAGTATTTTCTTCAACCTAAACAGTGCAGAAACCAATGACGAAATCCAGAAAATAGCACAGGAAATTTCGCCTATGCTTACCGAATTCAGCAACGATATGCTGTTGAACGAAGCGTTATTTAAAAGAATAAAAACGGTTTTCCAGCAAAAAGACACCTTAAAACTTTCTGAAGAACAGCAGATGCTGCTCGACAAAAAATACAAAGCCTTTTCAAGAAACGGCGCCAATCTTTCGGAAGAAAAGAAAACGGAACTGCGTAAAATTGATGCAGAACTTTCAAAATTGAGTCTCACTTTCGGCGAAAACGTTTTGGCGGAAACCAATAAGTTTGAACTTCATATTACTGATAAAAACGATCTTTCCGGCCTGCCCGAAGGCGTAATTGAAGCAGCTGCACAAACCGCAGCGGAAAAAGGAAAAGACGGTTGGGTTTTCACTCTGGATCACCCGAGCTATGTTCCCTTTTTGACCTATGCGGACAATCGCGACCTCCGCAAAAAAATGGCAATTGAATTTGGTGCCCGCTGTTTTCACAATGACGCTTTGGACAACCAACAAAATGTTTTGCAGATTGCAATCCTTCGCCATAAACGAGCAAATCTGTTGGGCTATAAAAGTCACGCTCATTTTGTTCTCGAGGAACGAATGGCCGAAACCCCTGAAAAAGTAAAGTCATTTTTGAATGAACTGCTCGAAAAAGCAAAACCAGCGGCTAAAAAAGAATTCGACGAATTAACTGCTTTTGCGAAAGAACTTGCCGGCATAGATCAATTGGAAAAATGGGACGGCGCTTATTATTCTGAAAAACTAAAACAGAAGCTGTTCAATCTGGACGATGAAAAACTGAAGCCATACTTCGAATTAAGAAATGTAATAAAAGGTGTTTTCTCCGTTGCCCAAAAACTCTACGGACTTCATTTTGAAGAAGTGCAAAACATCGACAAATACCATGCAGATGTAAAAACATACGAGGTAAAGGACGACGAAGGTGAATTGGTTGCCATCTTATATGGCGACTTCCATCCACGACCCGGAAAACGAAACGGTGCTTGGATGACTTCCTATAAACCACAACAAATGAAGGACGGAAAAAATGATAGGCCGCATATTTCCATCGTTTGTAATTTCACGAAACCTGTCCTGAGCGCAGCCGAAGGGCCAACAGCGAGCAAGCCTTCACTTTTAACTTTTAATGAAGTAACAACGCTCTTCCACGAATTTGGCCACGCCCTGCATGGAATGTTGGCAAACACAACCTACCCTAGCCTTTCGGGAACCAGCGTATATTGGGATTTTGTGGAATTGCCAAGCCAGATTTTAGAGAATTGGTGTTACGAAAAAGAAACCTTAGAGCTTTTCGCCACACATTACAAAACTGGAGAACTAATCCCGATGGAATACGTGGAAAAAATTAAGGAATCCGCCACATTTCTTGAAGGAATGGCAACGCTGCGCCAATTGAGTTTCGGAATGTTGGATATGGCTTGGCACAGCAGTGATCCATCTAAAATAAAAAATGTAAAAACTTTTGAAGTAACCGCTTTTGACGATACACAACTTTATCCAGATGTGAAGGAAAACTGCATGAGCACTTCCTTTTCACATATTTTCCAAGGAGGTTATTCCGCGGGATACTACAGCTACAAATGGGCCGAAGTGCTGGATGCGGATGCTTTTGCGTATTTTCAACAGCAAGGGATTTTCAATAAAACCGTTGCCTACAAATTCAAAACCTTCGTTCTTTCACAAGGAGGAACTCAAGAACCGATGGAACTTTATATAAAATTTCGCGGTCAAAAACCGGACCCGGAAGCTCTGCTAAAAAGAGCTGGCTTGTTATAACAAAAAAGACCTAACAGGAAATTGCTTCGTACCTCGCAATAAACCTGTTGGGTCCTTTCCAATGTCAGGTCGAGCGCAGTCGAGACCTCCCGCTGCAATCGAACTAAAATTAATTCAATATAAATTTCTTCGCAAATGCATGTCCATTTTCTAGCTTGAACTGCGCAATATAAAAACCTTGCGCAAATTGGCTAAGCTGAATACTTCCTGCTTCATTGTTCATATTTACAGAAACTATTCTTTGGCCTGCTACGTTGAAAACGGAAACTTCTTTTACGTTTGAAACTGTATTGTTCAAGCGATAATTCAAGGTTTTGTCCTTCACAAAAACAGTCATAGCGTTTTCAGAAAAATCATCAACGGAAAGGGTTTGTGGCTTGGCGGCCTCAATCAAAAATTCCAAACCGAGTTTTGCAAATTTCACGGCGTGGTTTGGAGTGTTGAAAAACGAATAGACATCGCCAGCACTGTGAATATTGGGATTGTCCTGCCCCATGGCTGCCTCAAAGGGGAAAGCTGCATCATACCCATTATCTGCCCAACTCGCGTGGTCGGAACAGCCGTAACCACATTCGGTAAAATTATAGGTAAACGCATGGGCGCCAGTACCGTTGTAATGATCCATCAAATCAGTAAGATAATTGTTTAGTTCACTGCTGTTGTACCAATCTGTAGTAATATAAATGTCACTACTTGAGCCTTTGTAACCCGTCATATCAAATTGTACAAAAGCTGCCACATTAACATTATTGTTGGCATACTCCTCTGCTATTTCTGCAGAACCTACCAGACCTATTTCCTCAGCGGCAAAAGCCATTACTTCAATGGTTCGGTTTGGCACAAAATCTTTTTCCAACAACACGCGCACCATTTCATTTAAGGAAGCAATGCCCGACGCATTATCGTCTGCCCCAGGCGCATTGTTGTTTCCCTGAAAGGAAAAAGAGTCTATATGCCCGCCAATAATTACAAACTCATCTGGAGTGTTGGCGCCATCAATGGTCAATATAACCGAAGGCATCGGGGTATTTACATGTTCAAAAATACGGGTGTGAATATCGGTTCTGCCAGAGCCCAAAATCATCGCATCCCATTTTGCCTGAAGGTCAAGAACGGCTTGTTCAGCTTGAGGTTTGGTATGGTAGCGAGTACCGTAATCCTGTAAGTTCAAAATATCGTTTTCAATATTGGCGCCATCCACCAAATCCAAACATTCGTTTACCAGAACGTCTTCGGTAATAGTGTAATCTATCAAAGTACTTCTGCGCGCTGCCCTGTTCAAAGCCTGAATCGCCTTTTCTTCGGAAGCCCTAAAAATATAACCTGGGCCGTGGGTGCGAACGTTATCGTGAATTTTATGCGCCACTTCTTCGGAAATAATAACAGCAGCCTGATTGTCTTTACTGTCCAAAATCTGCATGTCGTTTGGATAAAGCGCTTTAAAGGAAATAGCATCTGCCGCATCCATAGTTGCATAAATAGACGTGCCGTTTTGCGCAATAGCAGCACTTGAAAATAAAAGAAACGCAAATATTCCTGTTGTAAATTTTTTCATTGGGAAGAGTATTAAGTTAATTCTGTAAAAATAAAATTTATGTTGAACTTATGGCGACAATCTGAAAGTTTAACTATTTCAGCTAAATTAGTCCAAACTAAATAATTAGCATTTCCGTATATGTTTCAGAAACTTCCCTATTTTTGAAATCGGCTAAAAACAATTCTTTTGGAACTATTGAATCCCGATACTTGGGTTGATAAGTACGCAGATTATCTTTACAATTACACCATTGTTAGGGTAAATGACCATATTGTGGCGCAGGATCTTATTTCCGAAACCTTTTTGGCAGGACTTAAATCGAAAAAAAACTTTAAGGGAGAAGCCTCGGAGCGCACTTGGCTCATTTCAATCTTAAAGCGGAAAATAATAGACCATTACCGAAAAATAAATTCCAAAAAAGGAAAGGCTGAGGTGCATATTTCATACCGCGACGACGATTCCGAAGGCGATTGGTTGGAAGAAAACGCAGCCGACCCTTTTGACAAAACTGCTGAGGACAAAATGGAAAACCGCGAATTGGGGCTCGCCATATTGGAATGTCTGGACAAACTGCCCGAAAAACAGGCCACGATTTTCAAAAAGAAAACTATCGAAAATTTTGATACCGAAGCTATTTGTAAAGAATACAATATTACGCCGTCTAACCTTTGGGTAATAATCCATCGGGCACGAAAAACCTTGGCAGAGTGCCTTGAGAAAAATTGGTTTAATTAAAGAATATGAAGTTTTTTTTAAAATGTGATGAAGCCGTTCACGTATGTGATAAAAGCCAATACAAGGAGGCGGGTTTCTTTGATAAATTAATGATGAAGATGCATTTGTTGATGTGCAAATTGTGCCGTGGGTATTCCAAAAGCAATGTGAAACTCACAAAAACCATACATTCAGCAAATATAAAAACCCTTCACCCAGACGAAAAGCAAGTGCTAAAAGCAAGGCTTCAGCAAGAGATAAAAGATGGGCAACAACTTTAAAATTGTCCAAAAAGCACAAAAAGCAAGTACCAAACAATAGGAAGCCCTTCCACCCAAAACGAAGCGAAATAACGGCTTTGTTCTGTTTTCGAAATAACCAGCATCCATCCCAAAAGCACACAAAAAACCAGGAGGCTGGCAATATAAGCAACTTCCGAATCTTGTTTAAAAAATTCAAGCACCAAACAAAGCAACAAAACAAATTCACCCAATAATTTTGTGTTTCGAACTCCGACCTGTTGTGGTAAGGTTTTAAGATTAAGCGAATCATAGGGCACATCGCGTATTTCAAAAGGCAGAATTAACGCCACAACTATTAAAATACGTTGAATAAAAGTTAACCACACATCTCCAGAAATATCCGTTTCAGAAGCTATCATCGGCACAATCACTGTAACGCCTGCCCAAACAAAAGCAACCACAAAGATTTTTACACCTGAAAAATTTCGCAGGTTTTTATTTCTAACAAACGGAACCGCATACAAAAAAGTGGCCAGCCCAAACGCCGCGGTAACCAAGAGGGTGTTTATGGAAAGTTTATAAGCTACAAAAGCGAGCAAAACGGTACATACCCCAGAAAAAATTTGAATGGCTTTTAAAGATTGTGCCAAACTTCGATGATGTAGTCCTGCAACTTTAGCATATTTCACAAAATTATATCCAGTTAAAGAGCCAAGAAAAACAAACGCACAAAGCTCATTTGTAACCGGCAGATCATATTCCAAATCCGTAATCGCCAATAATGCCACAACAGCCAAAGCAACGTGGATACTACTGTTTATATAGAAAGCAAAAACACGGTTTAAAAACTTCATAATCCCAAAATTAATCAAAGTGTCAATATCCTTTACATTTAGTTGAAAAATTAAATATTTCGGACGCCAAAACATGAACTGTTTCGCGTTAAAAATTGTAATTTTGCCAGCTAAATTTAACCGCAAATTAATGAACACAGATTCTTTTGCTTTAAGGCATATTGGTCCCCGGGAAAATGACCTTCCCGAAATGCTTAAAACTATTGGCGTAAGCTCTCTTGACCAACTTATTTACGAAACCGTTCCAGACGATATTCTGCTTAAAAAAGGACTCGATTTGGACATCGCGATGAGCGAGCAGGAATACTTGGAGCACATCACCGAGCTTTCCACAAAAAACAAGCTTTTTAAAACCTATATTGGGTTGGGCTACAATCAATCATTTACCCCGCCCGTAATCCAAAGAAACATTTTGGAAAACCCGGGATGGTACACTGCCTACACACCCTATCAAGCTGAAATAGCCCAAGGCAGGCTGGAAGCGCTGCTGAATTTTCAAACCGTGATTGCGGATTTAACAGGAATGGAGCTTACCAACGCATCCCTTTTGGACGAATCTACTGCCGCCGCAGAAGCAATGGCCTTGCTTTTTGCCGTACGCGAAAAGGAAAAGAAACAAAGCAACGCTGCTAAATTTTTTGTTTCGGAAGAAGTACTTCCACAGACCCTTGCTTTATTGCAAACACGATCAACACCTATTGGAGTGGAACTGGTTGTGGGCAATCACGAAGATTTTGACTTTTCGGAAGGATTTTTTGGTGCAATTCTTCAATATCCTGGTAAAACTGGAAAGATTCACAACTATAAAAATTTTATTGAAAAAGCGAACAACAACCAAATAAAAGTTGCCGTTGCTGCAGATATTTTAAGTCTTGTAATGTTAGAAGCTCCAGGGAAATTTGGTGTGGATGTGGTTGTTGGAACCACGCAACGTTTCGGAATTCCATTGGGTTACGGTGGGCCGCACGCAGCTTTCTTCGCTACAAAAGACGAATACAAACGCAGCATTCCTGGCCGTATTATCGGCGTTACCAAAGACACTGATGGCAATCGTGCCTTGCGAATGGCACTCCAAACACGTGAACAACACATTAAGCGCGACAAAGCAACTTCAAACATTTGTACAGCTCAGGTTTTACTGGCTGTTATGGCTGGAATGTATGCCGTGTATCACGGTCCCGAAGGATTGAAATACATTGCCCAAAAAGTACACAACGGAGCCGCAACTCTTGCGAGCGCTTTGGGAAAATTAGGTTTCGAACAGATAAATGAAACCTATTTTGACACCATCGCCATAAAGACAGATGCTACCAAAATTAAGTTTCTGGCGGAAGCAAAAGAAGTGAATTTTTACTATCCGAACGATGAAACGGTTTCCATTTCAATCAATGAAACCACTACTGTAAAGGATTTGAATAAAATAGTTGCAATCTTTTCCGAAGCCATCAAAAAGGATTTTCACAAAATATCCGAACTGGAAACAGGAAATAAAATTCCTAAGGAAGTTGCACGAAAAACAACGTTTTTACAACAGGAAGTTTTCAACAAATACCACAGCGAAACAGATTTGATGCGCTACATCAAAAAACTGGAACGCAAAGACCTTTCGTTAAACCACTCGATGATTTCCTTGGGCTCCTGCACAATGAAACTGAACGCGGCCGCCGAAATGCTGCCATTGAGCGACC
>DAIMFZ010000012.1:0-23100 GCA_036724225.1 Aequorivita sp. | reverse complement strand
GTTTTTTCAGAATCATAACCACATCAATCGCGCTACAACCGCCAACGCCCATCAATAAAAGTTCCATCGGGCTTGCGCCTTTTAAAGGTTCGTCTGTTTTGTTGTCTATGAAGACGGGAACGCCCGAGGCGCCTTTTGCTTCGAAGAGGTAGTTGTCGTTTATTCTGTTCAGTGAAACTTTCATAATTATATTTTTATTTCATTTCATTAGAAATGACGTAGGACGGTAAGACTTAAGACATAGGACTATTTTCTTTAATTATTAGTCTTTCGTATTATGTCTTAAAGCGCAGCGGTCTTAAGTCCTTTTTCAATCTTAATCACTAATCCTCAAAATATCCCCGAAAACACCTCGTGCCGTAACTGCCGCGCCGTCTCCTGCGCCTTGGATTACAAATGGATTGTATCCGTAACTTTCGGTATATATTTCAAAGATTAAATCGCTGCCTTTAAGAACGCCCAACATACTATTTTTAGGAACTGAAACTAAATTTACATCCAAAAGCGCGCCTGTTTCTTGGGACAAATCGCCGTGCAAATCTGCTACGTATCTAAAAACACAATCCTTTGGAATTAGGTTTTGAATAGAAATATCTGCAAACTTGTTGTGCAAATCCAATTCACGAGCCAAGATAAGCAAATTTCGTCCAACGTCATTGCCGCAAAGGTCTTCACGAGGGTCAGGTTCTGTAAATCCTTTTTCTATTGGAAATTACAAAACCTAATCAATGGCAACCAGACCCGTAGCAAAGGCAAAGCCGGAATGGCCGTTTTCAAGTTGGGCGACCACATCTTCCAGCACTTTTCGCGTTGGATTGTTGCTTCGGGCGTAATCAAACCCTTTGTTAACGCCCGGTGCTTCTTGAATAAAAGTTGATGTTTGGTAAACCGGCACAGCAATGGCACCCGTTAACGGATCAGTTGGAATGGAATGGATAATTTTTGTCGCACTCATTTTTCTAATTTTTTTAAGTTAATAAATAGATTAAACCAAAAGATCAATCCCGAAGTAAATTCGGAACAATAGAAAAACGTTAAAAAGAATGAAAGCAATTTTTTCGGGAATGAAAAAATTGTCTTGTCGTTATCTATCGTCAATTCTGAAATTTTCAGAATTGTTGTAGAATGTAGCATCTTCTTTCCGTAGAAAGGGTTGCTAAGGCGTCATAGGGTCTATTCCCTCGGCCTTTCTTGATAACATTTCAATAAAGGTTTGAACTTTGTGAGCACAATTATAGTGTCATAAAAAATTTAATATCCGAATTTTATTAGAAAAATAGAGGATTGCCCATACCATATCAAAATGATACCATGAAATTCTATTGGTTACCACCACTTAACGATTTCAATTGCGCAAAAGGATAATTAACATAAGTTTATTATAAAACGCATCTTTTGTCAGTTACCTTTCAGATTAATTTGTACTGTTCCTAACAGAAAATTAACAAAATAAATTAAACCAGCTAAACCAACATTTTGGGCAAACCAAAGAAAAACCTTACCAAATCTTCCAATAAATTTCCCGTAGTGGGCATAGGCGCCTCGGCCGGTGGTTTGGCAGCATTTAAGAAATTTTTGGGAGCCATCCCAGAAGATTCAGGCATGGCCTACGTGCTCGTGCAACACTTGGACCCCAACCACGAAAGCCTTTTGCCAGAATTGCTTCAAAAAGTAACTAAAATCCCAGTATTGGAAATCTCGGATGATATTAAAGTACAGCCCGATCACATATACATTATCCCAAGCAACAAAATGCTGCTTGCCAATGATGGGGTTTTGGAACTTAGCCCCCGCCCTGCCCCTGAAAAAAATAAGCGAAATCTTCCCATTGATCTTTTTTTCAGCTCGCTGGCTGAAGTGCACCAAACCCATTCCCTGGGCGTAGTGCTTTCGGGCACTGGTGCTGACGGCACTGCAGGACTAATGGCTATTAAAGACGGAGGCGGAATTACCTTTGCGCAGGACCAACAATCAGCAGAATGGGGAGATATGCCCAGAAACGCGGTAGATGCAGGCGTAGTGGATTTTATACTCAGTCCCGAAGAAATACCCGCTAAATTATTAGAACTGGTAAGCACTATAAATGGAAATGGTTTTGATAAAGAGGATATTTCTGAACAGGAAGAAGATGTTTTCAGAAAGATACTTTCGTTGTTGCGTATCCGCAAGGGAACCGATTTTACTTATTACAAACAGACCACTATCCGCCGAAGGATACTCCGCAGGATGGCCATCAATAAAAACAAAAAGGCTGCAACATATCTTACCTATTTAAGGGAAAACAGGAACGAGCAGGATGTGCTGTACCAAGATTTGTTGATTCCAGTAACTTCATTTTTCAGGGATGTGGACATTTTTGACAATCTATGTGAACGTGTGATGCCACTACTAATGCAACACAAAAAGGAAAATAATTCCATACGGCTTTGGTCGGCAGGATGCAGCACTGGCCAAGAAGCATACTCCCTTGTTATTTGCTTGAAAGAATATTTGAATGCGAATCCCGCACTAAATGGCGACTCAAAAACAAATGCAGGTATCAAAATTCAGCTATTTGCAACGGACATCAGCGAGCCGGCCATAGCAAAGGCACGAAAAGGGATGTACACGAAAAGCGAAGTTGAAAACGTAAGCCCTAAGCGACTGAAGGAATTTTTCATCAAAACCAAATCAGGGTACCAACTCAACAAAGAAATCAGGGAGATGTGCGTTTTTGCGGTCCATAATTTCCTAACCGATCCGCCTTTTGGGAATATGGACATCATAACTTGCAGGAACGTTCTTATCTATTTGCAGCCTTATTTGCAAAAAAAGGCCCTTACCACATTTCATTACTCCCTAAATGAAACCGGATATCTGCTGCTTGGAAAATCGGAAACAGACAGCAGCATGTCAGATCATTTTACATTAGTAAACAAAAACGACAAGCTATTTATGCGGAAAAACACGGCAACATCTGCTATAAAGTCTTCCGCGAGACACAGCGAACACAGGCAGCATAACTATATTGAGCCTGAAGTGGAAAAAAAACGCACCGATTTTCAAAAAATAGCCGACGAATTGTTATTAAGCCGTTACACTCCTGCCAGCGTTGTGGTAAACGAAGGTATGGAGATTGTTCTTTTTCATGGCAATACCAATAACTATTTGGGGCAGCAAGGTGGTAAACCAAGCCACAACCTGATCAAAATGGCAAAAGGCAGTTTGGCGTTCGAGTTGCGAAACATCATCCATAAAGTAAAGAAAGAAGGCACTACGGTTATAAAGGAACACATCCCTTTTGTAGTAAATGACCTTCGGGAGATGATCTGCATAGAGGCCGTGCCCCTTCCCAATGTTGTGGAACCGCATTATTTGATATTGTTTCACCGACAGTTGGCAGCCGGTGAAGATCTTACGCTAAATAAAAAAACTTCCAAAAATGACGAAAAGGATCTTCGCATTAAGCAACTGGAAAAAGAGCTTGAGCAGACTCTTGAAGATATGCGTGGCATAACCGAGGACCAAGAAGCAGCCAATGAAGAACTACAAAGCGCCAACGAGGAGCTACTTAGCGGAAGCGAGGAACTGCAAAGCCTGAACGAGGAACTTGAAACCAGCAAGGAAGAACTACAAAGCACTAATGAAGAGATCACGGTAATAAACCACGAACTTATCAACTTGAATGAGCTGGTAACCGAAGAGCGGAATTATGCTGAAGCCATCGTGGAAACTATCCATGAACCCTTACTGGTTTTGGACAAGAACTTAAAAGTGATCACCGCCAATAGTGCCTTTTATAAAACCTTCAGGGTTAAAGAGCAGGAAACGGAAGGGAAATTGATCTTTGGACTTGGTAACAAGCAATGGGACATCCCAGAGTTACGGCGGTTGCTTGAAACCATCCTGCCAAAAAAATATAGCTTAGACGATTTTGAGGTAATCCACAGTTTTGAAAACATCGGGGAACGCACAATGCGCTTAAATGCCAAGACCATTGAGCGCGAGGACCGATCCAAAAACTTGATCCTTTTGGCCATTGAGGATATTACTGTGCAAAAAAATATTCAGGAAAATGAAAAAGAAATTTTAGAGAAATTCAAAAACCTGGTCATGCAAGCCCCGGTAGCCATCATGTTCTTAAAAGGGAAAAATTACGAAGTTGAGCTGGCCAACGATTCTTATTTGCAATTGGTGGAAAAAGGAAAAGGCTTTGTGGGCAAGCCCCTTTTTGAATCATTGCCGGAGCTTAAAAAACAAGGGATCAAAAAACTTCTGGACACCGTCTTGCAGACAGGGAAACCCTATTACGGTAACGAACTGGAAGTGAAAATGAACAGGAAACAAAAAGCCTCCCACGGATTTTATAACTTTGTGTACCAGCCCATGCGCGATCGTGACACCACTATTTCCGGAATCATGGTAATCGTCACCGAGGTAACCGAACAGGTGCTTGCCCAAAAACAAGTGGAGAAAATCAACTTCCGTTATTACGAAATGATATATTCCTCCCCCTCACCAATTACTATATTGAGAGGGAAAAATTTAATAATAGATATGGCCAACGATGCTGTTTTGAAAGCATGGGGCAAGGATAAAACCGCAATTGGGAAACCTTTGATGCAGGCTGTTCCAGAACTAAAAGGGCAAGGTTTTGATCTGCTTGTAAAGGAAGTCCTTACCACTGGCACAACGTCTTATGCCCATGAAATGCCCATATCCGTTTCACGAAATGGAAACCCGGAAATCTCTTACTATAATTTTGTATGCCAGGCGCAGCGGGACGTGAATGGAACAATTGAAGGTGTTGCCGTGATCTCGAACGAAGTTACTGCCCAAGCTGAACTGCATAAAAAACTAAAAATAAGCGAAGCTCGGTTTCATCAAATGACTGATATAGTTCCGGACATGATTACCAATGCAACTGTGGATGGAGAAGTTTTTTATTTTAACAAGCTCTGGACCGATTTTTCAGGATGGAGTAGAAAAAAAATAAAAAAAGAAGGCTGGGGGAAACTGATGCACCCCGATGAGCTGCAAACAGTTGTACGCAATTGGCAGCAAGCTGTAAAAACGGGAGATAATTTTGAAATGGAATTGAGAATACTTGATAAAAATGGGGATTTTAAGTGGCACATAAGCCGCGCCATCCCCGTGAAAGATGACAACGGGAAAATCATTTTGTGGGTCGGCGCAAATACCGAAATTCAGAAAATAAAGGAAGAGGAGAAAATCAAAGAGGATTTCCTAAAAATGGCAAGCCATGAACTTAAAACCCCTGTTACTTCAATTAAAGGATATACCCAATTATTATTGAGCATGTTAAAAAATGAAGAGCCGTATAAATTTGAAAACATTCCTTTAATTCCTTCACTGGAGCGTATAGAAAATCAGGTATCACGCCTCACCCGTCTAATTTCTGAAATTTTGGACCTTTCTCGCATGGATGAAAGCAAACTTGAGTTGCAGCGGGAAACATTCAGCATGAACGAACTCGTGGAAAACAGTGTGCAAGATTTAAAATACACCAATGAAGCTTATAAAATAAAGATAATCCATGATGATACTGTAAGTGTATATGCTGACAAGGACAGAATCAACCAGGTTTTGATCAACTTCATCACCAATGCCTTTAAATATTCCCCCAATGAAATAAACATCATAGTTCGTATTTATAAAGTAAATGGAGTAAATGCCGCAGTTAGTGTTAAGGACAAAGGAATCGGGATCGACAAAAAAGACCATGAGCACCTTTTTGAAAGGTTCTACCGCGTTAGCGGAAAGGACGAGAGCACCTTTACAGGTTTTGGAATCGGGCTTTATTTATCCAAAGAGATTGTAGAACGCCACCAAGGGACGGTGACCGTAAAGAGCATAAAAGGAAAAGGATCCGAATTCATTTTTACCATTCCCATTGTTCCCCAAATTGATCATTTAAAAATAGAATGAAAAGAATACTAATTGTAGATGATGACCGCATGATAGGTGAAATGTTGAAATATATGTTTAACTTTAGAGGTTTTGAGGTGTGGATAACCGCGAATGCGGGCGAAGCTTACAATATCATTCTGGTAGAAAAGATAGAATTGATAATTTTGGACAAGTTTCTTGCAGGACTGGATGGCATTGCACTTTGCACTACCCTGACAACAAACAAGAAAACGGCACATGTACCGGTAATTATGATGTCTGCACATCGTGAGATAAAAACGGAATGTTTGAAAGCAGGTGCATCTGCATTTATATCAAAGCCCTTTGAGATGAATACTTTGTTTGAAAATATTGAAAAGGTTTTGGGCAAAGAAATTTAAAATATCAAACAAGAATTGTAACCAAAATGAACAAAATACTTATAGTAGAGGATGATTACAACTTGGGAATAATGATCCAAGACATGCTCGCGTTCAGCGGTTATGACGTAATACTCTCAAGAAAACCTAATGATACCAATGAAAATATCATTGAACACAAAATAAAATTAGTATTGTTGGACAAACTAATTTTTGGGGTGGATGGTACCGATGTGTGTGCCAAGATAAGGAAGGACAAATCCATTTCCGGAACTCCCGTGTTGATGATGTCTGCTCTCAACAACGCACAGGAAATCTGCATGAAAGCCGGCGCAACAGATTTTATCTCCAAACCCTTCGATATGACCGATTTGATTTCGAAAATCGAACAGCTTTTACATAATTAGAAGGCACTTCACTATTGTTTTACTTTATTGACATAAAAACATACCCGTAGAATTACACCAATCCAAAATATTTCTCCAAAAGACTTCAAATAAAATTGCGGTTCGTTTAATTTTTTTACTTTTGACCAAGACAAATTAAGAGGAAAGATTTGACTGATTGCAACCTCTTTCAAACGCAGTATTTCTGGGCTTAAAGCCCCGCAATAAATGCGGAGGAAAAATGCTAAAGGCAGTGAAAACTATCCTTCGGCCATTTCGTCAAATCTTCTGAAAACTATAATTTTTTAAAACCATTTTATGGCCTATTTATTTACTTCGGAAAGTGTTTCCGAAGGGCACCCAGATAAAGTTGCGGATCAAATTAGCGATGCGCTTTTAGATAATTTTTTGGCTTTTGACCCTGAAAGCAAAGTTGCTTGTGAAACTCTTGTTACTACTGGACAAGTTGTTTTGGCTGGTGAAGTGAAAAGCAATACATACCTCGATGTTCAAACTATTGCACGTGATGTAATCAACAAAATTGGTTACACAAAAGGAGCATATAAGTTCAGTGGAGATTCTTGCGGAGTAATTTCGTTGATACACGAACAGTCACAAGACATCAACCAAGGGGTGGATCGTGAAAATAAAGAAGAACAGGGTGCTGGCGATCAAGGGATGATGTTCGGTTACGCCACCAAGGAAACCGAAAATTATATGCCATTGGCCTTGGATATTTCGCATAAAATCTTAATTGAATTGGCAGCACTTCGCCGTGAAGATTCTGAAATAAAATATTTGCGCCCAGATTCAAAAAGTCAGGTTACCATTGAATACAGTGACGATAACGTGCCACAGAAAATTGTTGCGATTGTAGTTTCTACACAGCACGATGAGTTTGATGAAGACGAACCGATGCTAAAAAAAATAAAACAAGATATTGTTGGAATTTTGATTCCAAGAGTGAAAAAACTACTTCCGGAATATGTTCAAAAATTATTCAACGATGATATTATTTACCACATAAATCCAACGGGGAAATTTGTTATCGGTGGCCCACACGGTGACACAGGCTTAACGGGAAGAAAAATTATAGTTGATACTTACGGTGGGAAAGGCGCCCACGGTGGCGGCGCTTTCAGCGGAAAAGATCCGAGCAAAGTAGATAGAAGCGCGGCTTACGCTGCAAGACATATTGCAAAGAATCTTGTAGCTGCAGGAGTTGCGGATGAAGTTTTGGTGCAGGTTAGTTATGCTATCGGCGTTGTGGAACCGACTTCAATTTTGGTAAATACTTACAATTCTAAAAATATAAAACTTTCTGATGGAGAAATTGCCAAAAAAGTTTCAGAAATTTTCAATATGCGTCCAGCTTCAATTGAAAAAAGATTGAAGTTGAAAAATCCTATTTATTCGGAAACAGCTTCATATGGACATATGGGAAGGGAACCACAAGTTATTACCAAAACTTTTGAAAGTCCGTACAATGGACAAATTACAAGAGAAGTGGAACTTTTCACTTGGGAAAAGTTGGATTATGTTGATAAAGTGAAGGAAGCTTTCGGAATATAAATTCCAATTTTCAAACACCATCCCGATAGCTATCGGGACCAAATAAATTCTAAAAATATAAATCCCAAATTCCAATATATTGGAATTTGGGATTTGTTATTTGGGTCTTTTAAAATTTACATTCCCCCTTTTCTTTCCGGAACTCTCGGCGTAGGCCAAGTTTGTGGCTCGCCAGTTTTTTCATCTATTGGTAAAATAACTTGTTCCTTAGATGTTTTTGAATCATCTTCCGAAGCCATATAAGCTAAAATTGCTGTTAGAATTACGTTGCTTTTCACATCGTCAAAGACTATTTTATCATAGGTATCGCGGTTTGTGTGCCAGGTGTAATTCCAATAATCCCAACTTAAGGAACTCAAGCTAAAAGCGGGTGCGCCCGCTGCAACAAAACTCGCGTTATCTGAACCTCCGCGTGCGGGCCAGCCAGGAAAAGTGGTTTCAATATTCTTGCGAATAGTATCAGGCACAGCCTTCAACCAACGTGAAATATAATCATACGATTGCAAAAACCCAGCTCCGTTAATACTCGTAACCCTTCCAGTTCCATTATCTTGATTGAATACCGCTTGAATATTACTTACAATTTCGGGATGGTCTGCAACGAATGATGAAGAGCCATTTAAACCTTGTTCCTCGCTGCCCCAATGGCCCACTAAAATTGTGCGTTTTGGGTTTGGATATACTTTTTTCAGAATTCGCATTGCTTCCATCATTACCAAAGTTCCAGTTCCGTTATCCGTTGCGCCGGTTCCGCCATCCCAAGAATCAAAATGGGCTGAAAGAATTACGTATTCATCGGGTTTTTCAGTTCCTTTTATTTCTGCAATTGTATTGAAAGTGGGCACTCTTCCCAAATCTTTCGATTCTGCAACTACGTGTATTTTCGGTTTGTCGCCGTGTTCCACCATTCGGTAAAGCAGGGTGTAATCTTCTAATTGAATATCTACGGTAGGGATTTTTTTGGTTCGTGAGCCGAAGATTTTATTTACCCCAAATCCTTTTGACCAATAGGAATCAACTATTCCCACCGCTCCAGCTTCTTCTAAAGCGGGAATGATACTTCGTTTGTCATAACCACTTCGGTTTATGTTTTCATCCCATGCTTTGGTCATTTCATCTCTTTCCTTCTTCATTTTTTCAAAAGATTCGGGTGTGGCCCATTCTTTCCAGTTATCATCTGGACGGCCCGTGGGTTGTTGCATTGCAATCATCACGAATTTCCCTTTTACATTCGGCAACCATTTTTTAAAAGAAATGGAATCTTTAATTTCAGGAAGCACAATCAATTCCGCAGTTACTCCTTTTGAAGAAGTGCCTGGATTCCAAGCTAATTGAGTTCCATCTAAAGTTTGAACCCGCGGCGAAACCATATCAATATGGGTTATGCCACGCTCCCAACCTTTCCACTCGCCCCATTGCTGATTTTCGGCGGAAATGCCCCAAGATTTATATTTTGCTACGGCCCAATCGTGCGCTTGCTGCATTTGTGGTGTGCCAACCAACCGCGGCCCGATGTCGTCCATTAATTCGTGGCCAAGAATTTCGAGCTGGGAATTGTTGTAGGCTTCTTTTTGAATGTTTTCAATTACAGGGTTTTTTTCCTGCGAAAAACCTAAAGAGAAAAATAATAAAAGAAAAATAAATGAGAGTAACTTCTGCATAACGAGGATTTTAGATTTCTAACTGATTTTGAAAAATGAAATCTAAATCTACAAATTATTTGTGAGACCATCCATGGGATTTTTAACCACATAGGTCGCAAAGGGTTTCACAAGGAACACAAAGGGAGAGAATTTTATTTCAGACCTCACAAACCTTATATTACCTTATATAATATTATGATTTCGCGCCTTTTGAACTGCTTCAATCTTGCTGTGCACTTGCAATTTTTTGTAGATGTTTTCAATGTGCTTCCGTACCGTACTTGGCGATAGAAAAAGATGGTCTGCAATAATAGTATAACTCAACCCTTTGCTGAGCTGTTCCAAAACCTCCACTTCGCGGGTGGAAAGTGAAATTTCTTCTTGGTCGCGAGGGTTTTGAATATCTATGGGGTTTCGCAATAGTTTTAAGGTTTTCATTGCTATAGAAGGATTCATCGCGGCACCACCGTTCAAGGTTTCCAGAATTCCTTCGTATAAATCTTTTGGATTGATTTCTTTCAGCAAATAACCATCGGCGCCCGCTTTAATAGCATTGAAAATATGCTCGTCATTGTCAAAAGCCGTGAGCATTATTATTTTGATATGCGGGTATTTTTGTTTTACAATTTGGGTGGTTTCAATACCGTTGAGCACTGGCATTTCAATATCCATCAAAATTAAATCGAGATTGTGATTTTCTTCTAACTTTGTGAGTAGTTCGCTGCCGTTGAGTGAAGTGTGCTTTATCTGCACATCCTCAAAAAAAGAAAGTTTTTCCTTTATTGCATTTATAAGGAAGGTGTTATCGTCAACTATTGCAATTTTGAGCATCCCTGGTTAGTTAGAGGTTTAAAGATACTAAAAATACTTTTTAAGATTAATACCGGAAATAGGGCAATTGACGTATTAAACAGTTAGTAGTGA
Source organism: Aequorivita sp. (assembly GCA_036724225.1). Taxonomy (GTDB): domain Bacteria; phylum Bacteroidota; class Bacteroidia; order Flavobacteriales; family Flavobacteriaceae; genus Aequorivita. Next base: position 12,306 of record DAIMFZ010000012.1, on the reverse strand, counting down.
TTTTGGATTAGATGACTGATGAAAAAAATCATTGACTTACTGTTGCTTCTGCTGGAAAATTTAGAATTATTCTTGTGCCTTTATTTATTTTTGAATGATATTCGATAATTCCACCAATTTCTCGGGTGCGCTTTTTCATATTGTTCAAACCATTGCCGGGCTCAATGACCTCTTGGTCAAAACCGATACCATTATCTGTGATTTCAATTTGAAATTGGTCTTCTACTTTTGTAATGTTTACTTCCGTTTCGCCTGCGGAAGCATATTTTAATGTATTGTTTACAGCTTCTTGAATAATCCTGTAAATGTTCATTCCTACAACCGATGAAAAAATGTGTGTTTTTTCCACGTCATCATCTGTATTAAACGAAAAATCGGTTTTTTTCGAAGCGTTTTTAGCGTGCTCAATAAAGTTGGCAATGCGTGCCTGAAGGTCTTCAAAAGTTATGATTTCCTTGTTCATTGCCCAAATAGTGTCGCGAAGTTCATAAATAGTTTGCGAGGTGAAGGCACTGATATCGGTTAACTTGTCGCCCAATTTCTCGCCGATGTCATTGAACCCAAACTTCAGATTATCAATACTGGAAATAATAAATGTGAGCTGTGCGCCAATGTTGTCGTGCAAATCTCTTGAAATCCGCAAGCGTTGTTCCTGGAGTTTGTTTTGAGTTTCAATTTGCGCCAAGGCGGTTTTCAGTTCGCCCTCCTTATGGAGTTGGCGGTTTTTTAGTTTTTGTTGACTATAGAAAAGATAGCCAATTAAACCCAGTAAAATTGCCAGCCCCAAACTGCCGAAAATTATATTGTTTTTTCGGCGCACTTCCAAATCTTTTTCTGCTAATTGGGCGCGTTGTTCCAAAATTTGGTTTTGTTTCTTTTCTGTTTCAAATTCAATATTCAGTGCAGCAACACTTTGTTGTACTTTTAAGCTATGCACACTATCCTTCACCGCAGAATACTGTTCAAAATAATACAATGCCGAATCTGTATTGTTCAGTTTTTTGTAGATATCTGAAAGCATTTTGAAGTTGTACTGTGTAAGGTTTTGATATTGTTTTTTCAACGAAATAGGCAATGATTTGTGCATCAATGGAATTGCATCCTTCCATTTTTTTTCTGCCATAAAAACTTCTCCGAGTTGGGTGTAATTTTCGGCAATTCCCAACGAATCTGCCCAAACCAATCTTTGCTGAAGTGATTTGTTGAAATACTCTTTCGATTTTGAATAATTTTCCTGCAACCCATAAACCCCGGCCATATTGCTCCAACTATATGGAATGCCTATGGTATCGTTGATTTTCAATTTAATTTCCAAGCCTTTGTTGAAATAAAACAAAGCACTGTCCAGCTCGTTGTTTATTTCCTTTAAAACACCATAATTATTGTAAATATCCTTTAATTCTATTTCAAAATTATTTGCTTCGGCCACTGCTTTCCCCTTCTGCATATAATAAATGGCCTGTTTTAAATCGCGGTATTTCATACTGTAACCCATTTCGGCATAGTAATCCGCAACTCGGTCAAGTTGGTTCAGTTTCTCATAAATTTTTATGCCTTTAATAGTGTTTTTGGCACTTTCTTCATATTTTCCCTGATATCCATAAACCAAGCTAAGCTGGGAATAGGCGTCGGCCATACCAAGTTCATATGAAATTTTTTCGGCGGCTTTTAAATTTTTATGAAATAAAGAAACAATGGAATCCTGGGGAATATTGAGCCCTTGAACATAGAGTTTGTTAATGGAATCAATGGATCGTTTGTCCTGTGAAAAGGAAGAAGTAAAAATAAAAAAGGCTACAAACTGAAGCAGAAATCGATTCATGGTTTATATTTGGATTTCTAGTTGAGCCGCCAATGCCTCATTTAAATTATATTTTAAAAAATCGTACTTGTTTAGACTGGAATTCCTAAAATTAATTTGAAACCGGTTTCTGGAAATGTTGTTTTCCAATTCCAAAATGTTTTGATTGTGGATGCGAAACATTGTATTCTTTCTCTTGAAAAACAATAGAAAAAGTGCCATAACAGACAGTAGCAAAAATAAGGTTATAGCAAATTGCAAATACATTTTTTGAAGCTGGTTTTAAGCACCTAAAGATAGACCTATTTCACTTTTAGGCACATAGGGCAATTGCCCTATTTAAAAAATCAATTTTACCGTGGTTCCCTTTCCTTTTTCTGAAGAAATCTTGATTTTTCCACTCAAATCTTTTGCGCGTTTCTTTATGTTTGCAATCCCATTTCCGAAGGTGGTATCTTCCAAATCAAAACCTTTACCATCATCATAGATTGTTATTTTATATTTACGAACATCGCCGCCCGCCCCTTCCAAAGGAAAAACCTCTTTTTCAATGGATAACTGAATATTTTTTGCTTCAGAATATTTCAAAGCATTGTTCACTGCTTCCTGAATAATCCTATAAATATTCATACCCTGAACGGAGGTAAAATGCGTCTCATTTAAAAGGGCATCATTCACCTCAAACTCAAAATCTATATTGCTGGAAACCTTAGCTTTTTCAATAAAATTTGAAATACGCGCTTGTAAATCCTCTATGGAAATATCGTTTTTGTTCATCGCCCAAATCGTGTCCCGAAGCTCATAAATGGTCTGTGAGGTAAACTCGCTTATTTTTCCCAATTTATTGGTTACCGAAGCGGCTGCACCTTCCAGCCCATATTTTAAATTGTCTATAGAAGAAATGATAAAAGTGAGCTGTGAACCTATGTTATCGTGCAAATCGCGGGAGATGCGGAGGCGCTGTTCCTGCAACTGATTTTGGGTCTCAATTTTTGCGAGTGCGGTTTTTAGATCGCCTTCTTTTTGTAGTTGGTAGTTTTTTAGTTTCTGTTGCCGATAAACCAAAAAGCCAAGGATGCCAAGAAAAAGTGCCAAGGCAACCATCCCGAATATGAAAACATTTTTTTGCTCTACTTCCAGTTCCCTTTCGGCAAGGTTGGCGCGTGTTAGGGCAAGGTCTCGTTCCTTTTCGGAAACATTAAATTTTGTTTCCAAATTTGCCGTTTTCTGTGCATTTTCGATTGAAAAAATACTGTCCTTTGCCGCCAATGTTTTTTCAAAATAAACAGTTCCCTCTTTATAGTTTTTATCCATAAAATACACTTGGGAAGCAGCACTGTAAAAGTCAACCGCCGACACCAATAAGTCTGGGAATTCAACCAAAAAATCATTACCCTTTTCTATATATCTTTTTGCGGTTTCCAACCGCCCAGACTGCAGATAGGCAGTTATTAGATTGGCATACGCGGATAGATTTGTTCGTCTTTCAATATTAAGCCGGTCTCTTTCCTTTATTGAGTTTTCTAAAATGGGGATTGCCTTTTGAGGCTCTCCCGTTAAAATATAAACTTCTGCCAAACCATTGGAAGCGTTATAAAAAATTCCTAATTCATTTACTTCCTTAGCTATATTTACAGCTTCCTGAAAAGTTTTTTCAGCTTCGATGTAATTTTTTTTCAGAACAAGTGCAATCCCGATGTTGTTTAGTGAAATAGCTATATTTTTTTTATCGCCAATTTCCCGACGTATTTTCAGTGCTTGGTTGTGATATTCCAAGGCTTTTTCCGGAAGTCCCATTTCTTGGTAAATGAGCCCGATATTGCTGTAATAGGTATCGGCTTTTGATTTTGAGAGTTCACTTTTGTTCATCTCCAAAGCCTGAAAAAAATAATCCAAGGCTTCTTGATAATTACCTTTGTTCCAGTGAAACATGCCCAGGTTATTTATTACCATTACGGTAATCGTTTTATAATTGTGGGCTTTGCTTATATTTAAAGCCCTTTCAAAATAAAATTTGGCTGAATCAGATTGCCCAGAAACATCGTAATAAATGCCATAAGTATTGACGAGTTCTGCTTCTGAAAAGGGAATATTTTTATTCTGGGATTGCTTAATTCCTTTCTGCAAAAGTTTTTTCGCCCTTTCGGGTTCGTTGAAAATATAATAGAAACTTATTTTGTTGTACAGCCGAAGCCTAATGGAATCGTTAGAAGATTCGGCCACTTTCATCAAACTGTCCATTTTTTTCTGGGCGGATTGGGATAAAATTGTTGAAATGCCCATTACCAAAAAAAGTAAAACACAGAAAATACGTTTCATAAATTGCTATAGTTGAGATACCTAAAGTACAGAAAAAAAACAAACCCCATAGTTGAACATGGGGTTTAAGAACTTCGGACGCTCCTCACATCGTCCTCGGTTTGAAAAATATAATCTGGTTAGTAGATTATCTCTTATTATTACTAAACAAATATGCTCCATTAAAAAGCTGAAATCAATAGGGCAATTGCCGTATTTCAGTGATCAGTAAGCAGTGTTCTGTGTATTTTAAGGTTTCTAAACTTCTCAACTCATTGACTTATTTTCAAAAAAAACCGAAGGAAAAACTTGAGTTTCTCCCCCGGTCCACGTAAAAACCTCAACATTGAGATTTTCTTTAGTGTTTTTGTTTATTGGAATTTCAAATCAAAAGAACCGTCAGTGATATTTCTCAAGGATTGGTCACCATTTACATTTTTACCGGTAAAGTTGAACGTTCCCTTAATATTGATATCGGTTTTTTCCGAAATTTTAATCTCTCCAACTATCCCACTGCTTTCATAGGGTGCCGTCCAGGTTTGTGAGTTCTGCGGATTGTTAATGTCTGTTTCAATATAAGTCCCCACCAAAAAAACATTGGAGTCAGAAAATTCATAAGTACCAACCCCATCGTAATTATTCATGGTAATAAAAATACCTTTTCCAGAGGCATCAGACCCTTGAAGTATCAAGGTGCCAGACGCTAATGTGGCTCTTGATGCCAATTCCATAGAACTGAAACTGCTACCGTTTATTTTTGCCGCAATGGTACCAGCACCAGCCTGTCCGCCGCCACCGCCATCATCGTCTTTTTTACAAGAAGTTAAACTTATGGCAGCTACTGCCATCAATACTAAAATTGTTTTGTTGAATATTTTCATTTTATTTGGGTTTAGTGTCCCGACGTGGCGGGTACGTTATTATTGTTGAAGCAAAATTGGGGCATTAGGGAAGTGTTCACAATAGGGCAATTGTCGTATTCTGTTCAAGGTTCAGGATACAGTAGTCAGTACGCAGTAATTTTAAAAGAAGTATCCGTACGATTTATCGCGCGAATCAATATTTATTAATGCATTAAAAAATTAAAACAATATGTGTGGGTATTCTTGCTGAAGAGAAGCAATTTTCTGTTGAAGTTTTGATAAAAATTGAAGATGTTCGCCACTTTCCGGACTGAATGGCTTGTGATTTAACCCATTTTGAATGGAAGCAATTTCCTTTTGAAGCGATTCCGTATTTGAAGAAATCCAAACTTTGGAGAATTTCTGCCATATTATTTCAATAGCAGTTTTGTTGGGGTGTAGCATATCTTCGGTGTAAAAACGGTAATCACGGAGTTCGTCCATCATTATTTCAAAAGAAGGAAAGTAGGAGTATTTTTGATTTACTATTTTCGATTGCTGATTTAATAATTGGTGAATTGCAGCTAATAAATGTGCTTTGCTTAGTGAATTTTCAGCAAAACCATCCTTAATATGCCGCACGGGCGAAACGGTAGTTATAATTGAAACATTCGGGTTTACAGTTGAAATCTTTTCTATTGTATTCTGAATACTTTTTGAAATGGTTTCAATGGAAAGCAATTCTTTTGTAAAATTTCGCTGTGGAAGTTTATGGCAGTTGGCCACTATTTCATCACTTTCAATATGTCTGTAAACCCACGAAGTGCCGAAAGTGAAAATAATATGTGTTGAAGAAAAAAGTGCTTCCCGCAAATGCAAAAGTGCCGAATTAAGTTTCTTTAAAAATTCGGCTTTATCCAAAGATGAAAGCTCCGAATGGGTTTCAAAACATTTCCATATTCCGTGGTGCTGGAAAATGTCTTCTTCAGAAAAGGTTTCGTTTTCAATCGCCCGATAAATCAACTTCTCAATGGAAACCGGATTGAAAATAACCCCAAACGGATTTTGTGAATTCTGAAATTTAAAATAATCAAACTTCGACCCGATATTCTCAGAAAAACAGCTTCCCAACAATAGTATTTTTGAAGAATAATCTATTTGACTTTCTTCGGGGTTAAGCGGTATTTCGGTTTGGAGTTTCATGTTTTAGTATTCAGTTTACAGTAGCAGTTTGCAGTACTGAATACTGCTACTGCAAACTGCTACTTTATAAATTCTTTTGCTTTTTCCAATGCCTCATCAATTCCCGCTGGATTCTTCCCGCCAGCGGTTGCAAAGAAAGCTTGTCCGCCGCCACCGCCTTGAATGAATTTGCCCAATTCGCGGATAATTTTTCCGGCATCGAGGTTTTTTTCAGTTGCCAATTCTTTTGAAATATAGCACGCCAACAATGCTTTATCGTCGTGTTCGGCACCAAAAACCAAAAATAAATTTTCAGTTTCGCCACCCATTTCGAAAGCCAAATCTTTCATTCCACCCGCGTCCAAATCAATCTTTTTGGCGAGGAAATTCACGCCGTTGATATTTTTTATTTCAGCTTTCAATTCACCTTTCATATTTTTGGCTTTCTCCTTCAACAACTGCTGAATTTGTTTCTGCAAATGGTTATTTTCTTCCTGTAATGATTCTACCGCTTTTACAGGATCCTGCGCATAGTTCAAAGCTTTTTGAAGTGATGCGAAAGATTCACTTCTGTCCATAAAATACTGTTTCGCTGCATCGCCGGTAATAGCTTCAATCCTTCTAATTCCGGATGCAACTGCTCCTTCCGAAGTGATGATAAAATGCCAAATATCATTCGTGTTTTGCACATGTGTTCCGCCGCAAAGTTCCATTGACTTTCCAAATTTTATGGCGCGGACGGCATCGCCATATTTCTCTCCGAAAAGTGCAATTGCACCTTCGTCTATCGCTTGTTGATATGGAATGTTTCGTCTCTCTTCCAAAGCAATTCCTTCACGGATACGGGCGTTTACAAAATCTTCAACTTGTTTCAATTCCTCATCCGTCACTTTTGCAAAATGTGAAAAATCGAAACGCAAATTTCGGCTATGCACCATACTTCCTTTTTGGGCAACGTGTGTTCCCAAAACGTTTCGCAAGCCTTGGTGCAGCAGATGTGTGGCCGTATGGTTTGAAGCAGTTCGGCTTCGCTGTTTTTCATCTACAACTGCAATAAAAGAGGATTCGGGATTTCGCGGAAGTGTTTTTGTAAAATGAATAATTAGATTGTTCTCCTTTTTGGTATCAACAATATAAGTAATGCCGCCATCCGTAGCTTTTAAATAGCCTTTGTCGCCAACTTGGCCTCCGCCTTCAGGATAAAATGGCGTGAGGTTGAAAACCAATTGGTACATTTCACCATCTTTTTTGCTTTCCACTTTTCGGTAGCGGGTAATTTTTACTTGGGTTTCCAAAGTATCGTAGCCCACAAATTCCTCAACATCATCTTTTTCCAAAACAACCCAGTCGCCCGTTTCTACTTTTGTAGCGGCGCGGGAACGTTCTTTTTGCTGTTGCAGTTCGGCATCAAATTCTTTTTCATCTAAGGAATAACCGCGTTCACGAAGAATTAATGCCGTTAAATCTATTGGGAAGCCGAAAGTATCGTAAAGTTCAAATGCTTTTTTTCCTGAAATTTCTTTGGAATCTGCCGTTTCAATAATGTTTTCAAGCAACACCAAACCTTGGTCCAACGTTCTCAAAAACGATTGTTCCTCTTCTCGGATAACGTTTGTTATAAGATTTTTCTCAGTAATAAGTTCAGGGAAAGCCTCGCCCATTTGTGCGGAAAGCGTTTCAATCAACTTATAAATGAAAGGTTCTTTTTTGTCCAAAAAGGTAAATCCGTAACGGATTGCTCTTCTTAAAATCCTTCTTATTACATAACCAGCGCCGGTATTGCTCGGAAGCTGACCGTCTGCAATTGAAAATGCAACAGCACGAACGTGATCCGCAATCACTCGGGTTGCTATGTCTTTTTTCTCATAATTTCCGTAAGTTGAATTGGTTATAGCTCCAATTTCACGAATTAGTGGAGTAAAAACATCCGTGTCATAATTGCTCTGTTTATTTTGAAGCGCCATGCACAATCGCTCAAAACCCATTCCAGTATCAACGTGCTGTGCAGGGAGTTTTTCGAGGCTACCGTTGGCTTTCCGGTTGAACTGCATAAAAACCAAGTTCCAGATTTCCACTACTTGCGGATGGTCATTGTTCACTAAATCCTTCCCGGGAATTTTAGCTTTTTCTTCCGCAGAACGGATATCCACGTGTATTTCGCTGCACGGACCGCAGGGGCCTTGGTCGCCCATTTCCCAGAAATTATCTTTTTTGTTCCCGTTCAGAATTCGGTTTTCGGGCACAAATTGTTTCCAAAGATTGTACGCTTCGGTATCTCTTTCTAAACCTTCATTTTCATCGCCTTCAAAAATGGTTACGTACAGAATTTCTTTATCAATTTTATAAACTTCGGTCAAAAGTTCCCACGCCCATTCTATTGCTTCTTTTTTGAAATAATCTCCAAAACTCCAATTCCCCAGCATTTCAAACATGGTGTGATGGTAAGTATCCATCCCCACTTCTTCCAAATCGTTGTGTTTTCCGCTAACGCGTAGACATTTTTGGGTATCGGCAATTCTGTTGCTTTTCGGCTTTCCATTTCCCAGGAAATATTCCTTAAACGGTGCCATCCCGCTATTTATGAACATCAACGTCGGGTCATTCTTTACGACCATGGGTGCCGATGAGACAATAAGATGTTGTTTCGACTTAAAAAATTCTAAAAATTTGGAACGTATTTCCTTGGAATTCATTTCTTATAAATTTATGCTAAAATTAAAGGTTGCGCGCTCTGGCAAACAATTTCTATATTTGTAAAAACGTTACCTTTAATTCGCGCAAACAAGCAACGCGCAAAAATAGCAATTTTTTAATGCATGTCTAAGGTTAAATATTACTACGATAGCGACACGCTTTCGTACCAAAAAATAGAAAGGAAAAAAGGAAGAAAACTTAAGATTTTCGCCTTGAGCCTTTTGGGAATGTTTTTGAGCGGATTTTTACTGCTTTTGGTTTATATAAATCTTCCTTCGGTTCAAACGCCAAAGGAGCTTTCTTTACAACGCGAGTTGACCAATATGCAGCTTCAGTTTGAACTTTTGAACAAAAAAATGAATCAGGCTCAGGCTGTACTCGGAGAAGTGGAGGACCGCGACAACAATTTGTACCGTGTTTATTTTGAAAGTAACCCAATTCCCGAGGAACAGCGAAAAGCAGGTTTTGGAGGGATAAACAGGTATAAGGATTTGGAGGGTTTTGACAATTCAAAATTGATTATAAACACCACCCGAAATCTGGATATTTTGACAAAACAGATTGTAGTACAGTCTAAATCTTTGGATGAAATTGCAAAGCTTGCTGAGGAAAAGGAGAAACTTTTGGCTGCAATCCCCGCAATTCAACCTGTGAAAAATGAAGACTTAACGCGGATGGCTTCTGGCTTTGGCTACAGAACCGATCCTTTTACAAAAGCACACAAGTTCCATTACGGAATGGATTTTACCGCCCCACGCGGTACTCCCGTTTATGCCACTGGCGATGGCGTAGTAGCGCGCGCAGATAATACTGCAACTGGCTATGGCAACCACGTTGTGATAGACCACGGTTACGGTTACGAAAGTCTGTATGGACATTTGTACAAATACAATGTTCGTGCAGGACAAAGAGTGCAGCGCGGAGACATAATCGGTTTTGTGGGAAGTACTGGAAGAAGCGAAGCCCCACACTGCCATTACGAAGTTTCTAAGGACGGTGAACGCATAAACCCCATTAATTTTTATTACGGAAGTTTAACCGCGGAAGAATTTGCTGAAATACTGAAAAAATCACAAGAGGAAAACCAATCACTAGATTAATTCTGAATTCATAATTCATTTTTAAAAAATAATGCACATAGACCTACCCGAAAAACTATATTACAGCATTGGCGAAGTGGCCGAGGCTTTTAGCGTGAACACCTCGTTAATACGGTTTTGGGAAAAGGAATTTGATGCGTTGAAACCAAAAAAAAACGCCAAAGGCAACAGAAAGTTTACACCGCAGGACATCCAAAATCTGGAACTTATTTATCATCTTGTAAAAGAACGCGGCTTCACGCTTGAAGGCGCAAAAATCCACTTAAAGGAAAACAAACAAAAAACGCTGGACCAGTTTGCGATTATCCGTAAATTGGAAGGAGTAAAAGCAGAACTTTTAAAAATCAAAGAACAACTCTAAAAATCAATTTTATCATGAAAAAATGGCTACCTATTATTATTATTCTCGGCATCATCCTACTAATTGGCGCCTATATGGCGAGATTAAACAACAAACTGGTTGTGCTGGACCAAAATGCAATTGCGCAGTGGGCAAATGTTGAAAGTTCCTATCAGCGCCGAGCAGACCTTATCCCCAATATTGTGAGCACTGCAAAAGGCTATGCCGAATTTGAACAGTCCACTTTAATTGCCGTAACAGAAGCCCGAAGCAAGGCAACGTCCGTAACTATTGATCCTTCAAACATTACACCCGAACAATTGGCCCAATTTCAAGAGGCCCAAGCAGGTGTTACATCTGCACTTTCGCGTTTGTTGGCCGTTTTTGAAAGATATCCAGATTTGAAAGCAAATGAAAATTTCAAGGAATTGATAAATGAATTGGAACGCACAGAAAACCGCATCAACGTTGAAAGAAATAGATTTAATGATGCGGCCAAGGAACTGAACACGAAGTTGAACAAATTTCCAACGAAACTTTTTGCAGGCATTTTGGGCTTTCATGAAAAAGCATATTTTAAAGCAGATGCCGGCAGTGAAAACGCTCCAAAAGTGGATTTTGATTTCGGAAAAGACAAAAAATAGAGTATGCAGTTTACAGTTGCAGTGGGCAGTTTTTGTGTCTGAGTGTTTTAAAAATGACATAAAACTTTTGGACGTTGGACTTAAGACTAAAAAATTATGAAGTAATGATTGCGTCCTATGTCTTACGTCCTATTGTCTTAAGTCCCAATCTGTAAACTTCGAATTTCACATAAATGCAAAATCATTAATAGAATATAACCGAAATATGTCTAAAGTTGAAGATTTTCTTACTTCGGAAGAAGAAGCCGCTATTATTGAAGCTATTCGTATTGCAGAAAAAAATACTTCTGGCGAAATTCGGGTGCATTTGGAGGCAAAATCTATTTCCGCAGAAGAACCCAATGAACCCATTGACGCCTTTGACCGCGCCGCAGAAGTTTTTGACATGCTGAATATGCACAATACAGCAGAGAGCAACGGCGTGCTTATTTATGTGGCGGTACAAGACAGAACGCTCGTAATTATGGGTGATAAGGGAATAAACGATATCGTCGGCCAAAATTTTTGGGAAAGTACCAAAGATGTTATCATCAACCATTTCAAAAATGGCGAAATGAAACAAGGTTTGGTTGATGGAATTTTAAAGGCCGGTGAACAGTTGAAAAAACATTTCCCATATAATAAAGACGATAAAAATGAATTGCCGGATGATATTTCGGTTGGTTAATTCAGTGTTCAGTATGCATATAGGTAATTAGTCTATTTGGAAGTCGCGAAACTCACAATAATTGATTTATAAATGGAAATTCTAACTACAATAGTATTTTTTATTTTTTTATGTGGAATGATTGTTTCTCCATTTTTTATATTACATAAAATAAATAGGCGATATGTAAAGTATAGGTTTATAGCTTATTTAACTTCGGGGATAATAATAACAGCAACTATAGCATTGATTTTTGGTTGGTGGGCCGACACCTCAGATCAAATTCTATTATCAAATTATGGATATGACTTTGGTGCAATGAATAATTCGGAACGATTTGCAAAAGTGACGTCAGAAAATATGGAACGAGTAAAAAGTCTTGAAATTAGTATAATGGGAATAGCATGGCCACTTAAAGCTTTTATTACTTATATTTTTTATTCACCTTATTTAGTAATTGTTTACTTGATAAATTATATAGTAGAAAGAAATAAGGTGAAAAAAGAAAATATATCTAAAACTGTAATCAGTATATAAGACGTTCGTTTTAATACTAAAGTTTATTACAGTTAAAACACACCCTCAAATTTCACGAAAAAGCATTGGTTTTCACAAAGCATAAAATAGAAAACATAAAGAACAATAATTAAATGATGATAAAACTTACTAAATTCTTCACATTTACAATTGTACTATTCATTTGTTTTTTATCTGAAAATGTTTCGGCTCAATATGAAATTCCGCCGAAACCTACGGTTC
>DAIMFZ010000011.1:0-23408 GCA_036724225.1 Aequorivita sp. | reverse complement strand
ATATAAATTCAACATTGCCGGAATCCGTCGTGGGGAACAGATACGGATGTTCAGTTCAGCTTTTTTGCACGCAGATTTTTCGCATTTGCTTTTTAATATGCTTACGCTCTATTTTTTTGCCCACGTGGTCATTGCACAAGTTGGCGTTACTTATTTTGTAATAATTTATGTAGCAAGCCTTCTTGTTGGAAACCTTCTTTCGTTCTATTTTCACAAAGATGAATATCACTACAGCGCAATAGGGGCAAGCGGTGCGGTAATGGGAATACTGTACTCGGCCATTTTGTTTTATCCAGATATGGGGCTTTACATTTTCTTTATTCCTATAGCCATTCCTGCTTGGCTTTTTGGAATGGCATATTTGTTGTATTCTATCTACGGAATGAAAAGAAGATTGGGAAACATTGGCCACGACGCACACATTGGAGGGGCACTTGGAGGATATGTGTTGACGCTTTTATTTGCACCTTCTTTATTTGAAACCCATTTGTGGATTGTAGTTTTGTTGGCAGTTCCATTAATTCTTTTATTTATTTTACATAAATTAGGTAAATTATAAAGAAGAGGAAAGATTATAGAATACAGAAAAAAGAAGAATAATAAATAATAAAGAAGCTATGAAAACATTTAAAACCCTTTTAATTTTAGTAATTACAACCACAACTATGCTGGCTCAAAACACATTACCATCACCCACAATAGACGTTACCGGCGAAGGCTTTGTTCGTGTGGTTCCCGATGAAGTTACCATCAACATTCGCGTTGAAAATACAGGCGAAAACACAAAACTGCTGAAAGAGCAGAACGATGCTACAATCAATGAAGTTTTAAAATTTTTGAAGAAAATGGACATTGCAGACAAAGACGTTCGTACAGAATATATGAATCTCAGTAAAAATTATGACTACAACAGCAAAACTTACACTTTTGCGGCAAATCAATCGCTTTCGGTAAAACTGCGCGATTTGAAAAAATATGAACCAGTAATGAAAGGACTTTTGGATACGGGCATCAACCGTATTGATGGAGTGTCGTTTTCTTCCTCAAACAAAGAAGTGCTGGAAAGCCAAGCGCGTAAAAAAGCCGTGGAAAATGCTCAAATGAAGGCGAAAGAATACGCTTCTGTTTTAAACCAAACGGTTGGCAAAGCTATTTCAATCAGTGAATTCAGAAACAGTGTTGGGCCACAGCCAATGATGTATAAAAGCGCAATGATGTCCGATGAAAGCGGTGGAAGCCAACAAACAATCTCGCCAGGCGAAATGGAAATAAGAACCACAGTGAACGTTAGTTTTCTTTTGAATTGAGTTGAAGAGTTTAAAAGTTTAGAGGGATGAAATAACACAGAATCCTTTCCCCATAAAAAAACCTCAGTTCTATTTAGAACCGAGGTTTTTAATTTTGTCTACCGTCTACCGTCTACCGTCTACCGTCTACCGTCTACCGTCTAATTTCCACCTAAAAGCGTAGCAATCTTTGCTTCCAAAGCAGCCCCGCGAAGATCTTTGTCTATTATCATTCCATTTTCGTCAAGAAGGAATGTGGCGGGAATAGAGCGCACACTGTATTGTTTCGCAATTGGATCTTGCCAAAACTGAAGATTGGAAACGTGGTACCAATCCATTTTGTCGTCTTTTATGGCTTGCAACCATTTGTCTTTTTGGTCTGCTTTGTCCAAGGAAACGCTGATGATGTTCAAACCTTTGTCGTGATATTTGTTGTAAACATTTACAACATTTGGGTTTTCCATTCGGCAAGGTTTGCACCAAGAGGCCCAAAAATCAATGATTGTGTATTTGCCCATCGCGTCTTTTAATGACATTGTTTCGCCCGTTGGGGTTGGTGCACTGAAATTAGGTGCAGCACTGCCCACATCGGCTTTTTTCAGGGCGTCAAGGTTTGTTTTTAAATCTTGTGCCAATTCTGATGAAGCAATTTTTGGGTCTAATTTTTCAAGATATTCTGATGCTTCAGCCGGAGTGATTTCCTGTCTGCTCGCCATTTCGGAAATGAGCATTACCGAAAAAAGTGAATAGTTATTTTCTTTCAAAAATTCCTTTTTGTATTCAGTTTCTTGTGCTACCGTATTTAGGTTTTCACTTTGTATTTTAGCAATTGCAGCAGTATCATTTGCTTGTCTTGCCTCACGAAAACGCTCCATACTTGCCTGTTTTGTATTGTTGAATGAAACCATTTTATCAACAAAACCGCTATATGACTCATTTTGTTTTCCGCCAGTGATACGGGATGATTGAATGCTATCCTTATAAACAGTGGCCTTCATATCAACGTTTTCAGGGAAAAACAGAACTGAGCCATTTACATCTGCCATACGCAAGAAATTTAAGGTTACCGCATCGCTTTTTGGGTAGGTTGCGGAAAATTTCCCTTCGGTAATTTTTAAAGTGTCAATTACTTTTGGTTGTTTGTTTTCCAAAGTGTAAACATAGATTTCGGTTCCATCGGCAAATCCAACGGCATCGCCTTCAAGTTTATAGCTGTTGGTGTCTTTATTGCAGGAAATCAGGGAAATAGTTAGGAGTGATGCAAGTATCAGTCTCATATTAAAAGGTTTTTTAGAATTTGGGCAAAAGTAGTGGTTTATTCCTTCAATGAATATTTTGGTTGGTGTTTTTCGTCATTATATTAACATTTTTTGAAATTATTTTTTTATTTGTAATTGGGTTCTATTTTTTTTGAGGATTTTTAAAATTTTACACAATGTTTTCTTTGGATTAATTTTTAAGGTGTTTGGATATCTATTTTGTGTTCTTGCACACCACTTTTTCAACTCAAAACAACCCCATTCCTTAATACTCAACAAAATAAATCCATAATCATACCTCGTAATTCATAAATAAAACACTATTTTTGCGCCCTTGAAAAATTCCATCCTTCGTGGAATGGGTTTTAAGGAAAAATCCTCAGGGTGAGGAGTGTTATAGTGAAGCTGTCCGTTTTTTTATATGTCCAGTCGCTTCCCATTAGCACATATAAAAAAATTATTATTTATAAAAATGACAGCATTTAAAGCATTAGGCTTGGAAGAATATCTTCTAAAAGCCATCACCGACATGGGTTTTGAAACCCCTTCGGAAGTACAAGCAAAAGCAATTCCAATTCTTTTAGAGCGCGATACCGATATGGTTTCCTTAGCGCAGACAGGAACAGGTAAAACAGCAGCCTTCGGTTTCCCGATGTTGCAAAAAATCGATGTAAAGAGTCGTACAACCCAAGGTCTTATCCTTTCACCAACACGCGAACTTTGCCTTCAAATTACAAATGAAATGATAGCCTATGGTAAGTATATGCCGGGACTAAACGTTACCGCTATTTACGGTGGTGCGAGTATAACCGACCAAGCGCGCCAGATTAAAAAAGGGTCGCAGATTATCGTTGCAACGCCAGGCCGAATGAAAGATATGATTGGCCGTGGTATGGTCGATATTTCAAAAATTGAATATTGTGTGCTCGATGAAGCAGATGAAATGCTCAACATGGGCTTTTATGAAGACATCACCGAAATCCTTTCACATTCGCCAAAAGAGAAAAGCACTTGGCTTTTCAGCGCAACCATGCCGAAAGAAGTTTCTACAATTGCGAAGAAATTCATGCACACTCCCGTGGAAATTACCGTGGGAACAAAAAACGTAGGTTCAGACCAAGTTTCGCACGAGTATTATTTGGTGAACGCCCGCGACAGATATGATGCTTTGAAACGACTATCTGATGCAAATCCGGATATCTTTTCAGTGGTTTTCTGCCGAACGAAACGCGACACCCAAAAAGTAGCCGAACAATTGATTGAAGACGGATATAATGCTGCGGCACTTCATGGTGATTTGAGCCAAAGCCAACGCGATATGGTAATGAAATCTTTCCGAAATCGGCAAATCCAAATGCTTGTTGCAACAGACGTGGCCGCTCGAGGAATTGATGTGGACGATATTACACACGTAATAAATTACCAACTACCAGACGAAATTGAAATATACACCCACCGTAGCGGACGTACCGGACGTGCTGGGAAAACAGGGATTTCAATGGTTATTGTTTCAAAAAGTGAAGTGCGAAAAATTCACACTATTGAAAAAATGATCCAAAAGAAATTCATTGCAAAGGAAATTCCTTCGGGAATGGAAATCTGTGAAGTTCAGATGTTCCATTTGGCAAACAATATTAAAAATACCACAATAAATCCTGAAATCAACGCCTATCTTCCGAATATAAACGAAGTATTGGCAGATTTTTCGAAAGAAGAACTTATCCAAAAAGTGTTTACTGTTGAATTTACCCGTTTTTTGAATTACTACAAAAACAGTAAAGACCTTAATATTTCCGGAGGCGGCGAACGCAATTTCGCAGAAGAAAATAAGGACAGCACGCGCTATTTCATAAATATTGGCGGTAAAGACGATTTCGATTGGATGAGCATGAAGGATTTCCTTCGTGATCTGCTACAACTTGGAAAAGACGATGTTTATAAGGTGGATGTAAAGGACAGTTTTTCATTCTTTAATACAGACACAACGCACCAAGAATTGGTGATGGGCATCTTCAAGGATTTTAAACTTGAAGGACGACAAATCAATATTGAAATTTCCAAAGACACTGGTCGTAGCAAGGGCAGAAGTGGTGGCGGTCGCGATCGAGACCGAGGAAAAAGAAGAGGCGATAGAAATGACCGTGGTGATAGAGGTGGAGACCGTGGAGATCGTGGCGAACGTAAAGGAAGTTTCAAAAAACGAAGTGGCAGCGGTGGCTTTGGCGGTGGCGACAAACCAGCTTTTAAAGGTAAAAGCCGAAGAAGCAGTGAGCGTCCAGAAACAAAAGGCACTGGTGGGAGACGCAGAAGAAAGGAATAATCTTTTCGTTAAAACATAAATTGTTTAAAGAAATTAGTTACTCCAATTAAACTTTAGTACCACATTAACGTCTATATAATTATATTTACGGGCCTTTTATAACGAGGCCCGTATTTTTTTAAGACTTATGCAAACCTTCAACTTTCTGCAGGAACATATACTCGAAAACGACCGTGTACGGCTCAATCCGCTGCACCATCAAGATATTGATAAACTCTTGCGTTTTTCAGAAGAACAGCCCGAACTTTGGAAATACTCTCTTCAACCAGCCAATGGTTTAGAGAATTTAAAAATCTATTTAGACTTCGCTTTGTGCGGAAGAAAAGAAGAAACTTCATACCCCTTTATTGTTTTTGACAAGCGTACCCAGCAAATTGCTGGCAGTACTCGTTTCTATGATTTTCAGAAAAACCATAACACCGTCCAATTGGGTTACACCTGGTACGGCAAGGAATTTCAAAGCACAGGTCTCAACAAACAATGCAAATTACTAATGCTTGAGTTCGCTTTTGAAAAACTTGACTTAGAACGGGTAGAGTTTCGCGCTGATGCAAACAACGCTCGCAGTATTGCAGCTATGAAGAGCATAGGCTGCACTGTGGAAGGTATTCTGAGAAACAATTGCACAGCTCTAAATGGAAGGCGGGACAGCATTGTTTTAAGCATTTTGAAAAGCGAATGGCTTGGCGGTGTAAAAGAAACATTGAAATCTAAAATTGAAAAAGAAAGAAAGTTTTCGCCTCAGTGAATTTTTTCCGTATATTAAACACTTTATGAAAAAATATATCCTACTTATTGCCCTATTTCTGATTGCCGCAAACTCCTTTGCACAAGATCAACATTCCATCAAAGGTATCGTGATGAATGATGCGGACGACAAGCTTTTGGAGAACGTAAACATCGTAAACCTAAACCAGGTAAAGGGAACTACATCCAATGAAAAAGGTGAATTTATAATTAAAGCGGCGGTAAACGATACGTTGTTTTTCTCCTATTTGGGTTTTAAATCCCTGCGCGTTCGCGTGACCAATGACTGGCTAAAGTTTGTAGATATTAAAGTGAAAATGACAGAGCTCGGCATTGCCTTGGAAGAAGTTGTTATCAGACCGGTCCAACTCACTGGATATGTTGAAATTGATGCCAAACTCATTCCTATTTATGACAATTATCGTTACCGAATTTCAGGACTCAGCTCTGGTTACGAGGGTGGTAGCAACCAGCCCGGCGCAGTCAGCAAGGTTTTGAGCTCCATTTTCAATCCAGCTGATTTTCTGTATAATGTTTTTGGAAAACGCCCAAAACAGATGAAAAAACTCCGACAAATGAAGGAAGATGACGAAATAAGAAACCTCCTTCAAAGCAAGTTCGACCGCGAAACCTTAATGGCTGTGCTCCAACTGGAACGTGTTGATATTGACGAAATACTCAACAAATGCAGCTATTCTAAAGACTTCATCCGCACTGCCAACGACCTGCAAATTCTAGATGCCATCAGCGGGTGTTATGAAGAATACAAAATTTTGAATAGGGATAAGTAGGAGAAAATTGAAAATGAGATTGTTACTGGGAATTCTTATTATGAAAATTGAAAACTTCTTGAAAATAATTGTGCAATTTTGCATAAGTCATAATAATTTCATCTTTTAAATTTTCACTACCTTCCATAACAGAACCAAATTCAGTTTACAATGAAAAAGTTTTACATTCTCCTTTTAATCCTTACCACCCAATTCACCTTCGCCCAAATACGTTTTCAAAATATTCCTGAAAACGCAATATATCCAGAAAGCAAGGCGGTTGAAACAATAACAGCACACATCGGCTACCAAGGCTATGAAGAAACCCAAGCTTATTTTGGAGAGGGCGAATATGAAATCTTTTTAGACAATCTAGATGGTGTGCTGGATAAACCCATCATTGTCCTCGATGGTTTTGATCCCGGCGATGCCAGAAACATCAGCGGTCTCTACGCCAGCTTAAGTTTCGGCGGTCAAAACATGGCAGACATCCTCCGCGATGAAGGTTTTGACATTGTGTTGCTCAATGCGCCACTTTACAACACAGGTGGCAAAGACATAGATGGCGGAGCAGACTACATTCAGCGCAACGCTATGGTTTTGGTTGCAATGATCCAAAAATTAAACGCAGACAAAGTTGGTAATGAAAAACTCGTAGTTCTAGGTCCAAGCATGGGTGGCCTCATTGCTCGTTACGCCCTTTCATATATGGAAAACAACAGCCTCGATCCTCAAACACGCCTTTATATTTCGTTTGATGCACCACACCGGGGAGCAAACATTCCAATAAGCCTTCAGTATTTAATAAACTATTTTGCAATTCAAGTAGGTGATGCCACCGCACAACAAGTTGTGGACCAACTTTTAAACTCTCCCGCAGCTAAAGAAATGCTACTTGATCACCTACTTGGCCACCTTTTGGCAGGCTCTGATTACGAACAAGACCCTACAAAAGTATTGCCTTTGGGGGCACCCGGTTTCAGAAATGAATTCCAAGCAGAATTAGATGCCTTAGGTTTTCCAACTTCCGTAAGAAACGTAACAATGATCAACGGAAGTGGCAATGGAACAACCACAGGAAGTCCTGGGATTATTGTTGTTGACACCAACCTAACAATAGACGCCAATACCGATGTAGATGTGGCGTTAAAATTCACTCCAGCCGCAACTCAAACCAATACGGTTACAGATGTTACGGTTAACTTTTTTGGTTTTCCTATAAATACCTTTCAAACTACTTCACAGTCGCCAAGTAGTAGTGACGGAGTAGATAGTGCTCCGGGAGGAACAGGAAGCATCAGCGATGCCCTTGGCGATGGCGGAGGCAACCAGGTTTTGATAGATTTTATAAACGCGCTTCAGCAAGATTTATATTCCTTTATTCCAACAATGAGTTCCTTGGCAATAGACAATCCAGATTGGTTCGCCACGCCCAATTTGGCCGACTCACCTTTTGTGAATTTCTACATTCCTAACGAAAATGAGCCACACGTAACTGTAACTGCTGAAAGCGCGCAGTTTGCTTTAGATGAAATTAGAAACGGCTTGATAGGTATTTCAGAAAACGTTTTGGATAATCAATATATCCTTTCCCAAAATCCAGTTTCAAACACAATAAAAATAAAAATTCCTCATATTACTTCAAACAATAAAGTAACTACTTCGGTTTTCAGCATTACTGGACAGAAATTGATGGAGAAAACTTGGAAAAACCCAGGTCAGGATTTAATTTGGAATCACAATTTGTCCAGCGGAATATACTTGCTGAAGTTAGATGATGGCATTTCAATGCAAACCATTAAAATGGTTGTTGAGTAAAATATTTTGGTGAGAAAATGATTAATCAAAAAGAGTATAATTTCAGCAAATAGTTTCTTATAAAATTGAAGCAATCAAATCCTCGGGTGCATTTTCGTCAAAGGAGGACAATCCAACAGTATCAAGAAAATCATTTGAGAATACCTTTGCCATTTCCTTGGACAGGAAACTGCTTCGATACTCTTTCCAAATTTTAGCATTTTCACCATACATATAATCTGCAAGTTTAGCAAATCCCCAATCCGCGTTCTTTCCCCAGTGCAGAGTAAAAGGAATGTTGTTTTGTTGGAGTACTTCAATCACTCGGTGGCCGTATTCCTCAAGACTCATGAGATTTTGTGATTTTTTCCAAAGCACTCCATCTATTTCAAGCATACAGCTAACGGGAAATTTTGTGAAAGCAAGCGTTGCAGTTGATTGTTTAACAAACCGCATAGCAAAAATACCGGGGATGGGACCTTCGTTATTGGTCATTTCACTTAAAACCTCAAATGCTTTCACCGAATCCTTGCTATCCACTCCAATGGAACATGCAAAAGCAGGGCCTTGATAGGCTGCATCCCAAAAGGTTTCGTAAAGGGTGCCAATAGTTTCTTCGTTAACTGCAGGGAGTATTGTGGTTTTTAGCTGTTTTATAAACCAAGGAATACTGGAGGGAAAATTCTCGCTGATTTTGATGAACAGATAAATCAAGTCGCGATAAATTGATTTCTGTATTTTTGTAAAAGGGTCGGGATAGGGCGTTTTATATGGTTTTTTATACATTACTTCAACCACAAATTCACTTTCATTGGTGTATGGATTCATAAAAACCTTATAATGATAGGGCAGTAATGGTTTTCCTTCTGCATCAACTTCTCCTTCAATTTTAAATGGGGAATTTTTGAAATCCATTGTTTTAGCTAAATCTAACGCTATTTGTTTATCAATTTTTCTCACATAACGTTTAAGTAAAAAGAGATTTTCGGCCTCAAGTAGCACCCCGTGAACAAACCCAAAAGAGCCGAGGCCCACTAAGGCGGCATTAAATAATCCATCATTCCGTATTACTTTTGCATTTATTTTTTGGGCAAAAGAATCAATGAGTCCGGGCTTTGTATGTCGTTCTAAATAAACGTTATCTTCTGGATTTGGACCGATAATTAAATTAAGCCCCACCACATAATCCTGAACCGCGCCAACATCAAACGCTGATCCGTGTACTCCTGTTGAAATACATCCAACAATGGTCTGGCCATTACTGGCGCCGGTGGTTTTTAACGATTTGCCGTGTTCTTCCAATTTCTGGGAAATCTCCTTAATGGTATTTCCACACTCAAAAAAATATAAATTTTCCGCCTCAAATGGAGATTGGGAATGAACATCGTCTGGGAAAATATTTAAATCCAAATTCATCAGATTATTTTGGTGTACCCGATCTTTTTGATGTGCTATGCTCGACATGGACCAACGGGAACCAAAAGCTCTAAATCCTTCATTATTATCACGGCTTTCTTTTAGCAATCGTTGTATTTCAACAGCAACGTCATTGTAACGATCAATGCTTGACGGCATATTTGTTTTTCCTTCAAGCCTAGTAATATATAGTTTTTTTAGGGGGAAGGGTCCATTTTTGTGCAGGGTATCCCATTCCGTTTTATCGAATACTGTTGTTGTGGCCATGGTTTCAATTTTCAGGTTTCATACAAACATATTTAAGCTTCACCTTACGTTTACTGCCAAAAGTAACAACGTAAAGAAGGCTGCCTCCAAAGGTGTTTTTATATTCAACAGAAAACAATTTTCCTGTTTCACATCCTTCCCTTAAAACACGGAAAGCTATATCGTCTGTAGTGATTCCAGCTTTTACTACCGTATCAATTTCTACCACCATTTTGTCCCGATACCAATCATCCCTACTCATTTCTTCCGGAGGCATCGGTGCTCCTTTGGTGCTGAGAATCCGAACTGAATAGCAGGAGCTAACTAGAAAAAAAGATAAAATTAGAGCGGACGTTTTCAGGGAAATTTTAAAAAGTTCCATACAGTAGATATTTAAAAATTAAATGACTGAAGAGTTGTAGAGAGCTGATTTATTGGTTATTATAAATTTAAGATTTTTTTCTGAAAGTGGCATATCTTTCATTTTATTTTTAAAATTTCTTATTATTCGAAGCAACGATATTTAAAAGATTTCTGAAAGCAAGGTATTTTGTTTGTGTCGATACAACTCTGCGTATCTTTGCCAAACAATATTATTTTAAATAGACAATGGACTATACTGCAAAAATGCTTCGCGACAATGCGCTTAAGGGAAAAACTATAGTAGTAACTGGCGGCGGAAGCGGTCTGGGAAAAGCAATGACAACCTATTTTTTAGAACTGGGCGCCAATGTGGTTATCACTTCACGAAATATTGAAAAACTTCAAACTGTAAAAGAAGAACTCGAAAAACAGACCGGTGGAAAAGTACTTCCTGTGCAATGCGACGTCCGAAATTATGACGAAGTGGAAGCAATGGTTGCAGCTTCCGTAAAGGAATTTGGCAGTGTTGATGTTTTGTTGAATAACGCCGCAGGTAACTTCATTTCTCCAACAGAAAGACTTTCCGCAAACGCTTTTGATACGATAATTGACATTGTTTTAAAAGGAACAAAAAACTGCACCCTCGCCTTTGGGAAGTATTGGATAGAGAAAAAGGAAACCAATAAAGTGGTTTTGAATATTGTTACAACTTACGCGTTTACAGGTTCCGCTTATGTTGTTCCAAGCGCCACAGCAAAGGCTGGCGTATTGGCGATGACTCGCTCTTTGGCGGTTGAATGGGCAAAATACGGCATCCGTTTTAACGCCATCGCTCCGGGACCATTCCCAACAAAAGGAGCTTGGGACCGATTGCTTCCGGGCGATTTAAAGGAAAAATTTGATCCCGCTAAAAAGGTTCCAGTGAAACGCGTTGGCGAACATCAAGAATTGGCAAATCTCGCAGCATATCTTGTTTCAGATTTTTCAGCATACATCAACGGCGAAGTCGTGGTTATAGACGGTGGCGAATGGTTAAAAGGCGCTGGACAAATGAACCTCCTCGAAGAAGTTCCCCAACAAATGTGGGATATGCTGGAGGCAATGATCCGGGAAAAAAAATCCAAATAAAGAATTTCTAAGTTCCAAGCACCAAATTCCAAATAAATAACAAACAATAAATTCCAAAAACAAAAAACAGTTTTTGAAAATTTTCAATGAATAAATGGAGTTGATTCCGATGAATTTTGTTTTTTGAATATTGAATATTGAATATTGCTTTTTATTTGGAATTTGGGATTTAAAATATTGGAATTTTCCCGATAGGGTATTGTTTACTTCCTGTTAACAAAATTGATTTTCTATCCACATAATTAATCGTACTTTTAACGCCGAAAATTTCAAGCAAATTAATGGGTAAAATTATTGCAATTGCAAACCAAAAAGGAGGTGTTGGCAAAACAACTACCTCGGTAAATTTAGCGGCCTCACTGGGCGTTTTGGAAAAGAAAGTTTTACTTATTGATGCAGATCCACAGGCCAATGCAACCTCAGGGTTGGGCATTGATGTGGAAAGTGTAGAAATTGGAACCTACCAATTACTTGAGCACAGCACCACGGCAAAAGAGGCCATTGTTTCCACAAATTCACCCAATTTAGATTTAATACCGTCGCATATAGATTTGGTGGCTATTGAAATTGAATTGGTAGACGTGGAAAACCGCGAATATATGCTGAAAGAAGCCATTGAATACTTAAAAGAAGATTACGATTATATCCTTATTGATTGTGCGCCATCATTGGGATTGCTCACATTGAACGCACTAACAGCTGCAGATTCGGTTTTGATCCCGATCCAATGTGAATATTTCGCTTTGGAAGGGTTAGGAAAACTTTTGAACACTATAAAAAGCATTCAAAAAATACACAACGCAGACCTTGATATTGAAGGATTGTTACTAACGATGTACGACCAACGATTACGGCTTTCAAACCAAGTGGTGGACGAGGTGAAAAAGCATTTCGGCGAAATGGTTTTTGAAACAATCATTCAGCGCAATGTGCGTTTAAGTGAAGCGCCCAGTTATGGTGAAAGCATCATCAGTTACGATGCCGCAAGCAAAGGAGCCGATAATTATTTAAGTCTGGCCCACGAATTAATCCAGAAAAACGAAAAAGAATAAATGGCGAAAGCGACCAAAAAACAAGCCCTCGGCCGCGGACTTTCAGCTTTGTTGAAAGACCCGTCCAACGATATAAAATCTGTTGCAGACAAAAATGCCGACAAAGTAGTTGGCAGTATAGTAGAGCTGGATTTGGGCAGTATTGAAGTAAATCCATTTCAGCCTCGGACTAGTTTCAATGAAGAATCGCTTCGCGAATTGGCTTCGTCCATTCGAGAACTCGGTGTGATTCAGCCAATAACCGTTCGGAAATTAGATTTCAATAAATATCAATTAGTGAGTGGGGAACGCCGTTTTCGCGCTTCAAAATTGGTTGGTTTGGAAACAATTCCTTCCTACATCCGCATTGCGAATGATCAGGAATCATTGGAAATGGCTTTGGTTGAAAACATCCAAAGACTGGATTTGGATCCCATTGAAATAGCACTTTCATACCAACGTTTGATTGAAGAAATAAACGTCACACAAGAAGAATTGAGCGATAGAGTGGGGAAAAACCGTTCTACAATTGCCAACTATTTGCGATTACTGAAGTTGGATCCAATAATCCAAACAGGAATGCGCGATGGTTTTATCAGTATGGGCCACGGTCGAGCGTTGATAAACGTTGATGATTTAAGCGAACAGCTGGATATTTACGAAAAGATTTTAGGCCAAAACCTCTCCGTTCGCGACACCGAAGCTTTAGTTCGGAATTTTAAAAACCCAGACCAAAAAGTTGCTCCACAAAAATCGAGCGCACCTCCTTTCGCAAAAAAGGCGAAGAAGGAATTGACAGATCTTTTTGAAACTTCAGTAGAGGTAAAGGTTTCAAAGTCGGGCAAGGGACAGTTAATAGTTCCTTTCAAAAATAAAGAAGACTTCGAACGTATTTTGAAGCTGATAAAAAGTGAAAAGTAATTTTCTAAATATTTTTTTTTTAATCTTCGCCACATCCCTGTTTGCGCAAACTTCTGATTCGTTAATTGTAAAAAAAGAAGAAAGGGTAATCGTGGTCAGTGATTCACTTTTACCAAAGGAAGAATACAATCCGTTGGCTCCTGCCAAAGCTGCTTTTTATTCGGCGGTAGTTCCGGGACTGGGACAGGTTTACAACAAAAAATATTGGAAAATCCCGATTATTTATGCGGGAATGGCTGCCGGGATTTATTTTTACAAACAACAGGACGATGATTATGACCGTTTTAGAAATGCCTACAAAAGAAGACTAGCCGGTTATACCGATGATGAGTTTCAAGGAATTTCGGATGACCGATTGATAAACGCCCAAAAATCTGCCCAAAAAAACAAAAGCATCAGCATTATTGTAACTGTTGCTTTTTATTTACTAAACGTTGTAGATGCCAATGTGGACGCACATTTGCAGCAGTATGAAGTGAGCGAGGACCTCTCCTTGCAACCAAATTTTGATTACAATCAATTCAATGCCAAGCCACAATATGGAATGTCATTGACCTATCGGTTTAAATAGAGGGTAGTTGGTAGTTGGTAGAGGGTAGAGAGTAGAGAAAAAAGAGTAAAGATGAAAGAATCAAGAAGCGGGAAACAGGAAACAGGGAAAGCAGAAAACACAAATTTTGTTGCTGTCCGTCATCTGTCATCCATCATTCAGCTTCAAACATCCAGTTTATGAAAATAGCTTTGTTGGGATACGGAAAAATGGGAAAGACAATTGAAAGATTGGCTTTAGAAAAAGGCCATTCAGTGGTTTTTAAAAGTACGAGTGAATCATCCGAAGGAAATTTTGAAGATGCTGAGGTTGCTATAGAATTTTCATCGCCCGAAGCTGCGGTTGCGAATATTTCAAAGGCGTTGGAAGCTGGAATTCCTGTAGTTTCGGGCACTACGGGCTGGTTGGATAAATATTCTGAAATGGTAAAATTATGCGAAAAACGTAACGGAAGTTTCATCTCTGCGTCCAACTTCAGCGTTGGGGTCAATCTTTTCTTTAACATAAATGAATATGCCGCAAAGCTGATGCAACCTTGGAAAGAATACGATGTTTCGGTGGAGGAAATCCATCACCTCAAAAAAAAAGATGCGCCGAGCGGTACAGCAATCACTATTGCAAAAGGAGTTTTAAAGCACAGTGATAAGAAGGATTGGAAGTTAAATTCCTCTGAAGATAACAGTTTAAATATCACCTCAAAAAGGGAAGAAGATGTAAAGGGAACACATATAGTTTCATACACATCAGAAATAGATACTATTTCCTTTAAGCACGAAGCCCACAGCCGCGAAGGTTTCGCAAAGGGCGCAATTTTAGCTGCGGAATGGTTGAAAGATAAAAAAGGTATTTTTACAATGAAAGACGTTTTGTGGATTTACGATTGACGATTTTTGATTGAAGATTTACAAATCCCAAATTAACGAGGGTGTCACCCTGAGCGAAGTCGAAGGGCCCAATTTACATTTATCATCTAACAATTAACATATTTTAAAATGAGTTGGACAGGTTGGTTTCTATTTTTTTTAGTGGTTCAGGTAATCCATTTTGCCGGAACGTGGAAGTTGTATCAAATAGCAGGCAGAAAAGCTTGGGAAGCAGCGGTACCGGTATACAATTCGGTGGTTTTGATGAAAATCATAAACCGTCCGTGGTGGTGGACTATTTTGCTTTTTGTGCCGATTGTAAATTTAATTATGTTCCCAGTTGTTTGGGTGGAAACATTGCGCAGTTTTGGCCGCAATTCCACCACCGATACCATCTTGGGAATCGTAACTTTGGGCCTTTATATTTATTATATCAACTACACCCAAAAGGTAACTTATATTGAAAATAGAAGTTTAAAACCACGCACTTCAACTGGGGAATGGGTAAGTTCCATACTGTTTGCCGTAGTTGCTGCAACCATTGTGCATACTTATTTTATGCAACCTTTTACCATCCCAACTTCTTCATTAGAAAAAACGCTATTGGTGGGCGATTTCCTTTTTGTGAGTAAATTTCATTACGGCGCGCGCGCACCGATGACGCCCATTGCATTTCCGATGGTGCACGACACCATTCCGGTGGTCCATTCAAAATCATATCTATCAGAGCCACAGATTCCGTATTTCAGAATTCCCGGTTTTCAGGATATAAAACACAATGATATTGTAGTTTTTAACTGGCCAGTAGATACTGTAAACGCTTTCCAGCAATACGGCGACGGAAAATATTATTACAAACCAATCGACAAAAAATCGAACTATGTGAAACGTTGTGTGGCTTTGCCTGGCGATTCTTTGGAAGTGCGCGATGGCTATGTTTTCATCAATGGGAAAAAGAATGATTTGCCCGATCGCGCAAAAATCCAGTTTTCCTATGAAGTAAAAGTAAACGGACCGTTAAATCCTGAAATGCTTCACAACCGTTATAACATCACAGATCGCTATGGCTTCGGAAACAATACCTACCGTTTTGCCGCCATTTCTGAGGAGTCTTTGAATTTGCTGAAAAACAATCCAAATGTGGTTGAGGTTAATCTGCTCCACAGCGAAAAAGGGCAATGGGACCAAGGCATTTTTCCAAACAACCAAAATTATCCATGGAACAATGATTTCTTTGGCCCATTATACATTCCGAAGAAAGGTGCAACGGTATCCATAACACCAGAAACACTTCCTTTATACAAACGTGTTATTGAAGTATACGAAGGAAGCGAACTTGGCATCAGCAATAAAATAACACAATCCGGCACCGAAATTTTGTTGAACGGCAAGCCAATGAACAACTACACTTTCAAAATGGATTATTATTGGATGATGGGTGATAACCGCAACAACAGTGAAGATGCCCGAACCTGGGGCTTTGTGCCTTTCAATCACGTGGTGGGAAAACCCGTATTCGTCTGGATGAGCTGGGATGGCGTAAACAAAAAAGTACGCTGGGATCGAGTTTTCACCACCGTTGGCGGCAGTGGAAAACCAGTTTCCTATCTAATGTATTTTGTGATTGTACTAGTCGGTTGGTTTGCTTTTGACTTTTATAGAAAAAGAAAGAAAACAGCTAAAAAGTAAAATTTAAATAGCCACGAATTCACGAATTTATTTATTAAAAATATTCGTGGATTCGTGGTAAATCTTATTCGGGAAGTAATCTGAATATTCCTTGTCCTTCCACGCCGATATAAATCAATCCATCAGGTCCAATTTTTACGTTTCGCACGCGCCCAATATCCTGAGCGATTTTTTCGCGATTGGTCACTTTTTCGCCTTCCAACGTTAGCAATTCAACATACGCAAATTTCAACGAGCCTACCAATAACTTACCTTTCCAATGCGGATATTTATCGCCAGTTATGAATGCCATTCCGCAAGGTGCGATGGATGGCACCCAATAGTAAATGGGCGGTTCAATTCCTAGTTTAGTTGTTTCATCAGTAATTTTTGTGCCGCTGTAATTGATGCCGTAGGTTACAATTGGCCAGCCGTAATTGACACCTTTTTTAACAATGTTTATTTCGTCGCCACCTTTTGGGCCATGTTCGTGCATCCAGATTTTCCCAGTTTCAGGATGTTTTGCCATTCCTTGAGGATTGCGATTTCCATAGGTAAAAATTGCTCTTTTGGCGTTCGGTTCAACGTAAAATGGATTGTCTGCTGGAATGCTTCCGTCATCGTTCAATCGGTAAATTTTTCCACCGTCGCGAGTTATGTCCTGCGGATTTATATCGCGTTCGCCGCGTTCGCCAATGGAAAAATATACAAAACCATCGTTGTCAAATTCAATACGTGAACCAAAATGTTCCCCCGCCGTAGTGTTGGGTACAGCCTTATAAAGCGTTTCAATATTTGTAAGCGAATTGCCCTCCAATTTGCAGCGCATTAAAGCTGTGTGTCCGCCTTTGCCTTCGCCTTCTTCGGAAGCGTACGTCATATAAATCCAGCCGTTTTCTTTATAGTTGGGATGTAGTTCAATATCCAGCAAACCGCCTTGACCGTTGTTATAAACCTTCGGCACGTTTGCTATTTCGGTCTTTTCATTATTTTTAAAATGAATCAATCTGCCTTCTTTTTCAGTAATGAGCATACTGCCATCAGGTAGCCACGTCATTCCCCACGGATTGGAAAGATTTTTTACAACTTTCTCAATTTTATAGGAAGGTGTTTCAATTTGCAGGGCTACGTTTTTGTTTTTTTTCTGAATACAGGAAACGGAAAGTAACAAGAAAATAAAAACAATAAATTTTAATTTCATCTTCATTTTGTTTTCAAAAAGATACTGAAAATATGCGATAAAATTTGAAATCTTTCAAAAATTTATGATGTGAAAAGATAATTATTTAAGAATTTAAATAATTCAGTTGATAAAATTTTGTTGGAATTTGAAAAATATTGTAACTTTTTAAAATCCTCGCAAAAAACTTTTCTTAAATTTAATTAATTCATAGTCAATTATTTAAAGTTGAATTAATTAATTTAATCTTACATTTATTGTTCATTTAAATTATTGGAATTGAGTTATGTACGCTTTATTTCAGATTTTTCGTGAACATTGACGCATCTATTTTTTCAAATAACCAAATACCAACTAACTATGGAACCGATCAAAAAACTTGTGGTTTATGGCAAAAAGGAAACCAACGAAGAAGGAGCAATTGTTTATAATTTGCAGGCCAGCAATAGGGATGTTTCCAATCAACACGAAATTCTGCTGGAGGAAAATGATAAGTTGTTGGAATTGGTCCTTGACGACGGAACTTCCTGGATGTGCGACGCATCTACCTTGCACGAGGTTTACCCAGAACTCGATCCAGCCTTACGGCCACCCGGCAGCCGTGACATGCAACCGGATGTTTTTATATTGCCCGATTCCGTGGAGGCACCTTCAACAGAAAGGGGAGTTATTGGTAAAATTGCGGTAAAACTGCTGAAGGTAGTTGCAAAAAAAGCTATTGGGAAAGGAGTGGCAGAGCTTTCAAAAAAATTGGAAGACAAACATTTGCAGAATGAAATTGACAGTACTATTATCCCAAATAACTTTTTGGAAACGGGTGCGGCCTTATTCACTGTTGATAAGGATTTTAAATTTGGGGTTTTTGATGGAAAACCCTCCAACAATCCGTTTTTTCTTTTTATCCACGGCACAAACTCTGATACATTCGGGGCATTTCAGGATTTAAAAGCTTCTCCGGCTTGGAATACGTTACATCAAATTTACGGCAAAAACATACTAGCTTTTCAGCACAGAACCCTTACCGAAAGCCCGTTGCTGAATGTGGTGAAACTGGCCCAAATGCTTCCCGATCACTCCGTGGTGCATATGCTTACCCATTCCAGGGGTGGAATTGTGGGCGATATTTTGAATAAATACAGCAGTAATAATGATGAATCGTCCCGTGGGTTTACCAGCGACCACATTGCATTGCTCGAAAAAGAAGGCGATAGGCAAGAGGATATTGAGAATATAGAAGCCCTCAACAAAATTTTTAAGAACAAAACCATAACGGTCACCAAATTCATTCGGGTAGGCTGTCCCGCCGCCGGAACCAAGTTGGCTTCAAAAAGATTGGACCATATCCTTAATGTATTTTTTAATTTGATAACCTTGGTTGGAGGTGCGTTCGGTGGTATATTAAAGGAACTGCTTTCAGCAGCAGTGGAGAGCAAAGACGACGTATCTGTGCTTCCCGGTTTGGAGGCCCAAAGACCAGAATCGCCCTTCATAAAAATATTGAACGATCCATCACCAGCAACCGCCATTAACGGGAAACCGTTGGCTATTATTTCGGGAAATGGAAGGGTAAGTTTTTCGGGACAAGGGCTTTTTGTAATCCTCGGAAAATTGTTTTACTGGCAACGCAATGATTTAGTGGTGAACACGGATTCCATGTATTTGGGCGCAAAGCGAAAAGACAATATTCAGTATTTCTTTGACCAAAGTGCGGAGGTAAACCACGTAAAATATTTTGAAAATGATAAAACCCGCGAAGCAATAGACTTGGTTCTTAAAACAGCAGAAGGTGAACTCATTCCGGGATTTAAATGTATTGCACAGGATGAAATCCCCGGAAGCGACAGAGCCCTTGTAGAATCTGGCGAATTGTATCCTTCCCCATTGCCGCCTTCCGGCACTAAACCCATCGTGGTAATGCTTCCCGGAATCATGGGCTCCAACCTTACACAAAATGAAAAGGAAATATGGCTCCATTATGGACGAATCCTTTCCGGCGGGTTGATCAATCTCGGATATTCCAACGTGAACAAAATTATTGCGGACTCGGTGGTAAAAACTTCCTATTACAAACTTTACAAATGGCTATCCGCCAAATACGATGTGGTAGTCTTTCCTTTTGATTGGCGAAAACCACTTCCAGAATGCGCAAGTGAATTCAATATAAAAATTAAAAGTCTACTTAAAGTTGGGCAGCCCATAAAAATTATTGGGCATTCTATGGGCGGACTTTTGGCACGCGATTTTATCCTTAATCACGATGATACCTGGCAGGATTTGAAAGCTTCAAAAGGATTTAGAATGCTCTTTCTTGGATCGCCGCTCGGAGGTTCATTCCGGATTCCTTCGGTTTTGTTCGGAGTAGATGCCATAATCCAAAAGCTGAGCAAACTGGATCTTTTCCACACTAAGGAAGGCTTGCTAAAAATGTTCTCCCAATTTCCCGGTATTTTGGCCTTGTTGCCCTTAACTACCGACCCAAAAAATGATTTTGCAAAAATGGAAACTTGGGAAAATATGCGGAAGTATTTCGGAAAACCGGATTGGCCATTGCCTCTCAAAAGCGATCTTGATTATTTTAAAAATTACCGCGATAACATATTGCAGAAAAGGGATGAAATAGATTATTCAAGTATGGTATATATTGCCGGCAAGGATAAAATGACTCCTTGTGGTTACTATTTGGATGAAATTCCCCCGAAAAAACAACTCTATTTCCTTTATACCAGTGAAGGTGACCAAAGTGTAACTTGGGAATCTGGCATCCCCAAACAGCTTTTAGCGGCCAATGCCGTTTACTATTCGAGCGTAACGCACGGGGCGCTTGCCAATGAGCCCGACCTTTTTAATGCCATAGCGGAAATATTGTCCACAGGGAAAACCCAGTTACTCCGCAATACAAAACCATTATTACGGGGCGAAGAAAAAATATTCAGGGCTGAACCAGATATAGATTTTGATCTTTCAGAAAATGGCTTGGAGAAAACCATTTTGGGTCTCGGAACAGAAATAGCGCCTGTTAGCAGCCAAATCCCCGTTACCGTTACTGTTAGCAATGGCGATTTGCGATATGCTGAATACCCAATTATTGCAGGACATTTTTTGAATGATGGAGTGCTTTACGCCGAAAGGGCAATAGACAATTATCTTGGCGGAAGCTTAACTTCAAAACACCGATTGGGACTTTATCCTGGGGAAATCGGCACCAACGCCATTTTTGGAAAGATGGAGGGAAGCGATTTTGAAGGTGCCATAATTGTAGGCCTGGGCGAACCGGACCAGTTAACCTCTTTTCAACTTTCAAAATCCGTGGAACAAGGGGTGCTGAATTATTTGTTAAGCATCCGCGGCACTACCGCTCCTAAAAAAGGAATCGGGGTTTCCACCTTGATCGTTGCAACGGGTTACGGCGGCCTTTCGGTTGAAGGTTCCATTAAAGCTATTATTGAGGGTGTAAACCGAGCTAATGAAAAAGTGAAGAAGTTGTCGAATGATGGTTACAAAACCGTTCAAAATATTGAAATCATTGAACTTTATGCAGATAGGGCGCTGAACTGTATGTATGTGCTCAACAAAATAGCCAATAAGGAAAATTCAACTTTCAACATCATTATTGGCAACAAACGAATCAAAAACCTTTTGGGCATTCAAAAAAGAACGCCCTTGGACAATGCCGAGGATTGGTGGAACAGGATAACCGTAAAATACAAAGAAGCCAACGAGCAAACCGGCGAACCATCCAGTATGGTTTTTGGCTCATCCACTAACGATTCCAGGGAAGAAGAGAATGAACTTTACAGTAGCACTCCGTTGATAGACCTCTTTATCTCCGAGGTTTCGAGCACTAACCAATGGTCTGCCTGCACGGCAAAAACCCTTTTTGAATTATTGATTCCCAATAATTTAAAGGAGAAACTTAAACGAAAAGGAAATATTTCCTGGATACTCGATAGCAAAACCGCGTCCTATCCATGGGAATTGCTACAGGACAACACAACCAATGCCAAACCGCTTTGCATTAATGCGGGAATGATTCGGCAGTTATCCACCAAAGATTACAGAATAAATATAAAACGTGTGGCCGATAAAGGTGCCTTGGTTATTGCCGATCCAATCCTGGATGGTTTCATTTCCCAGTTGCCCGGCGCAAGGGAAGAGGGAATGATGGTTAAGGAAACATTGGAAAACGTAGGTTATCCTACCACACATCTCATTGGAACAGATGCCGAAAGCATAGTCAAGAATTTTTTCTGCAATGATTATACAATCATACATTTGGCGGGTCATGGAGTTTTCAATCCAAAATCCCCAAAAAAATCCGGAATGGTGATCGGTAAGGATATTTTCCTTACAGTATTCGAAATTCAACAGATGCCAGTAGTACCAGAACTCGTTTTCGTGAACTGCTGCCACCTTGGGTATAGTGATGCCGAAGACGAAAAATTTTACCGCGATCGCTACAAACTGGCTGCAAACATTGGTACCGAATTGATTAGCATAGGCGTGAAAGCTGTAATAGCTGCCGGTTGGGCGGTTAATGACGCTGCGGCTATGGATTTTGCACAGATTTTTTACAGCAGTATGTTCTCTGGCGATAATTTTGGGGATTCTGTAAAAAATGCCCGTAATTATATTTATGAAAAACACCCGGGTAATAATACTTGGGGTGCCTATCAATGTTATGGGGATCCGTTCTTTAAACTGAAAGGTATAACAGGAGGAAGCGGTTCTTGGTCGCCAAGTTATATAGTTCCCCAGGAAGCCGAGATAGATCTCGATAACCTACTCAACCAACTGCAGATGGCAACAAGTGCAAACAAGGACCATTTGGCGGAATTGAACACCATTATGAAGGCTGTTGATAGGGATGTTTTCAGAACACCTCAAATTATAGAAAGAGTAGCCAAGATTTATCAAGAATTGGCCATGTATATTGAGGCCAGTGCAAATTATGAAGAACTCCTGAAAATGGAAAATGCCGATTTCTCCTTTTCCTGTATGGAAAAATATTGCAACACGCGCGCAAAACTGTATATCCGGGAAATCTTTGAAAATGAAGAAATAACCGTAGCAGCGAAAAAAGAGGCCTATAAAAATACAGAACGGGTAATAAGCGACCTTACAGTATTGCTTTTCGCGGGTGAAACTGCCGAACGCCACAACCTTTTGGGAAGTTCCTACAAACGCTTGGCCATGTTGTCGCCAGATTCCAGCAAACGAACTAACGCTTATAAGAATGCGGTTTCACATTATGACAGGGCCTACAGCAATAATTTAAATTCAAACAAAATTTATTCTATTGCAAATTCCATCGAAGTCGCTTGTTTGTTGGTCTTTAGCGGAGCTTCAAAACCAGGAGGAGAATTCACTGTAGATGCGAAAAAATATAAATTGAGATCTATTTCCGAAGCGCAACAAATGCTTGAGGATGAACAAAATAAACTGAAGCAAAAATCTGAGTCCGAAGACCTTAATTATTGGGATCTGATTGCCTTCTTAAATATTGATTTATGTCTTCTCTTAATTATTGAAGATGAAAAAATTGAAACTAAATGGGATGAAGTCATTCAAAATTTTAAGAAGATTTGGAATAAGGCCGGCTCCGAAGCTAAAAAAGCAGCAGAATTGGAGCATCTTGAATTTTTAACCCAAAGCCTTAATGTAATTGCCGGTTTAAACGACGAGGGTTATAAACCTAAAAAAGATTTGGAAACTCATATAAGTGTATTGAGGACCGCATTGAGTGGTGTTAGAAAAAAAATGAAGGCAGAGAGCTCTGTAAAATCGAAATCCAAAACGACAAATCCAAGTACGAAACCGCAACCGAAACCGCAACCGAAACCGCAACCGAAACCGAAGCCCAAAA